>JAFUUX010000119.1 GCA_017471325.1 Lachnospiraceae bacterium
GAAAACGAGTAGCCAAAGCTGATGCGGTGCAGCCGGACGGCAAAGGTGTCTCACGACAGCAGGAAGGATACAGTAGGAAGGATACAGCAGGAAGGATACAGTAGGAAGGATGACAGACTGAGGAAAGGAGGAAACCGGGATGGCTCGGGGAAAGCATATTTGGAAAACTGCATATCTGGCTGTGACTTCCGCGGTGGTGGCGATGTCCTTTGTCGCGGCAACATACGCCTGGTTTTCTTCTAACAGTATCGTGCAGACGGATTATGTCACCGGCAGGGCGGATACAGACACGGTGGAGCTGCAGGTGAGTTCTTCGGGAGGCGGTTCCTTTGAGGCACAGGAGCGGGCGCCGATCTCTCAGGTGAACAGCACCAGCGCCGAGCAGCTTTTGCCGGTATCTACCGCCGATCTGGACAGTTTTGTGTTTAGCACAGGAACGGTGGACAATGCGGCAGTCAGTTTTGTCAAAGTGGAGAATGAGCGATATTATTATCATGGCCGGGTTTATCTGCGGGCTGTGGCTGAGGGCCATTCGGAAAATGCAAAGCTGCGGATATATCTGGATAATGCGGAGGAGAGCGGAGGAGCGCTGTTCCAGAACCGAAAAGGATATATGGCGAATGCAGCCAGGCTTGGACTTAAATTTGACGGCGGAAACCGGCATATCCTTAGGGTGAGCGAAGAGTCCAACCCGGATGCCAATCGTACATTCAATACGGTGTTGAATGGTTCCAAGCTGGGGGATGATCAGGTGATAGACAGCTCGGGCGACAGTCTTCGGGCGGTGGGTGACCCTTCGGAATCACTGGCGGCATATACTGTGGGGGCAGAGGGCTTGACAGATAACTCGGTGAAACCTTTGTTTACCATGAACCTTAATCAGATTTATGAGGTGGATATTTATTTTTACATGGAGGGCTGCGATCCGGATTGCTCGGATGTGACCCAGCTGGATGCGTTGGATTTTCATTTATCCTTCTACGGGATTCTCACAGAGGAGGCTGAATGATGGAACAGAAAGAGACAAAACAACGTTTATATCTTTCTATCCTGCTTTTCTTTGTCGCGCTGGTCAGTGTGTCTGCCGCGTCAGTGGCATGGTTTACGATCGCGGATTTCACGCGGGTACATAGTATGAGCATGGAGATCACCACAGGGATCAATCTGCGGTTTGACCTGGATGCGCATGATACCTTTGACGAGTATGTGAAAACACTGAAATTTACGGATATTGCGGAGCGGGTACGGCGGGATAAAGGGTACGATATGCGAACGGTGCCCTTAGAGCCGGTGACGACGGAAGATTTTGAACAGTTTACATTCGAACACGGAGATGTCGTGGAGAATGACAGCGGTGCTTATCAGGAATTTATCCTGCACTTTATGGCGACGGAAGATATGCTGGTGCACCTGACCAGTGCGGATACGGACGGCGCGAAGGACGGCACACGGGTGACCTCGGATAATCCGGCTCTGCCGCAGGCGATGCGTATTGCTTTCACGGTGGGGGATATGACCTATGTCTATGCGCCCGGAATGGGAGATGTGGCTGCGGAACGGGAGAATGCGGTGTGGTTTGGACTTCCGGCTTCGGCGGATATGGTGCTGAATGATAATAACGCCATGTTCTGGCTGAAAAAAGATGAGGATAAGCCCGTCAAGGTGCAGATCTGGCTGGAGGGCACAGATCCTGTGTGCACGGATGAATTGCGAAATGCGGATTACAGTATTATGCTCCGGTTTATCGGAACGGATGAGAACAACAATCCTTTGGCGAGTGAAAGAGATTGATAATAGAGATCCGTAATAGAGATCCGTAATGGAGATCCGTAATAGAAACCTGGAATACAGACCCGGAATACAGACCCGGAATACAGACCCGGAATAGAAACGATTAGGAGACTGACAGGATGGAAACAGTGAAGAAAGTGATCGGCGTTATACTTAGTGTCTTGTTGTGGGGAATCATTTTGCTGACGGCATTGTTTACCTTTACGACTCTGGCCACACGGGACAGCAACAGTGTGGCCAGGCTGGCCGGTTATACGCCTCTGATGGTGCAGACAGAGTCCATGTCGCCGACCTTTAATGCCGGGGATCTGATCATTATCAAGGCATACGATCCGGCAAAACTGCAGGAAGGCGATATCATCACGTTCCATACGATCATTAATAACGAATATGCGCTGAATACGCACCGCATTGAGCATATTGAGGAAAACGGCGGTGTGCGGAGTTACACGACAAAGGGTGACAACAATGCGATACCGGATACACATATTATTGCTGATGGCGACATCGTCGGCAAATATGTCGCGAGGGCAGCAGGATTAGGGAAGGTTATGGCATTTTTGTCGAGCAGTACCGGATTTCTGGTCGTGATCGTGCTGCCTATGCTGTTGTTCTTCATCTATCAGATCTATCATCTGGTAGTGGTGGGGATCAACTTAAAGAAGGCTATCGCGGTGGAGGAAGCACAGGCGAAGGCTGAGCAGGAGGACGCGGCGGCAGCAAAGCTGGCGGAAGCGGAAGCGGCTCTGGCGGAGGCGAAACGTCTGAAGGAAGAAGCGGAAGCAAAGCTCGCGCAGGCGCAGAGTGCAGGGCAGACCGGGGCAGAAGCGGCTGGTCAGACTGCACAGGCGCAGGCAGAAGCAGTATCGCAGAAATCGAATGCAGAAGAATAAAATGAGGGGAAAGAAGTACTATGAGTGAGTTCTTGAAACTGGCATATGAACTGATCGCCAAAATAATCTACAATATCGTGCAGTGTTTTGTGGCATTGTTCCATCTGTTGTTTACCGGCTGGGGGGAGTATGCACTGATCTTCAACACCTATTTTTGGACCTTAAGTGTGCCGGCAAAGATACTGGCCATTCTTTTGGCGATCGTCCTGATCGCGATCCCGATCCTGATCGTGGTACTGTTGGTCAGACATTTCGTGCTGAATATCCGCCTGAAGGCTGATCATGAGGATAATTCCACGCTGTACCGGGAGATCGGCCGATTGAACAGACAGGTGCTGGAACTGGTAGATGAGAAAAATAAACTGCTGGCGTTAAAGGTAAACGCGATGGGCGGTACAGAACGCATCCCCTATATGGGAGCGTCGGCATTGGTGGATGATAAGCTCCCGACAGTCGGCAATGTGACCGGTGGACAGATGGGACCGGCGCAGGTGGTGATGGGACCGGACGGTGTGCCTGTGGGTGTCGGCGGCGATATTACGCTGGAAAATATGGGCGAAGGGAAGCAGCTCGGTGTGGTGAAGATCGCCAAAGAGGAAGAAGATGCGAACCAGAATATGACAGTGCGTTTCCCGAAGCTTTCGTTAGTAGATGAGCGGTATGCCAATTATGTGAAACCCGACTATGATATGTCGGTCACGCTGCAGCAGTTTACGGAAGGCTACAGACTTTTTGCGGCAAGTCAGATGCATCTGTACTACACACCGGAGATCGTGCGTCGATTCGTGGCAGGTATGGCGGCGAGCCGTATCCTGATCCTGGAAGGTATTTCCGGTACAGGTAAGACCAGCCTGCCGTATTCCTTCAGCCGGTATCTGCAGAATCCCGCGACATTGGTGTCTGTACAGCCTTCTTTCAGAGATCGTACGGAGCTGCTGGGATATTTTAATGAATTTTCAAAGCGGTTTAACGAGACAGAGTTTTTACGTGCCATGTACGAGGCGGGATACAGAGAGGATCCCAGCTTTATTGTATTGGATGAGATGAACCTGGCGCGTATCGAGTACTATTTTGCAGAGATGCTGTCCATTCTGGAGATGCCCAGCCACGATGAGTGGGTGTTGGATCTGGTGCCTACTGCGTGGCCGAAAGATCCGAAATTACTGGATTCCGGTAAGATCCATGTTTCGGAAACTCTGTGGTTCGTCGGAACGGCAAATAACGATGATTCTACCTTTACCATCACGGATAAAGTATATGACCGTGCTGTGCCGATCGAATTGAACGAGCGTGCGGCA
>JAFUUX010000120.1 GCA_017471325.1 Lachnospiraceae bacterium
ATCGCTTCCGCGATCGCAAAGTCGCCCTTTAAGGAGCGGATATAAGAGCGGTCTTCGTCATTAAAGATGCTTTCATTCAGCGTAATATGATCCAGATCAACATCGTAGATCGCGGCATAATATTTATCTTCCTGCACCATCCAGATGCAGTCTGCAAATAAATACCGCCTCCCGCCGGCATAGCACCACATATGAGGTTACTCCGGATCCTCGAATTTCCATACAAACAGCTCTTTTCCCGTCGTTTGGACACTCATAAGCGTTTTCTTTCTTGTTTCACAAAGTAGACTTTGTGAAACAAGTATGCTAAAATCAAAAAAGCTTGATTTTACAGGTTTTTTATTTTTGAAAAAAGTGAAAAAAACACTGTTTCAGAAAGTCTACTATCTGAAACAGAATTTTTCTGAAATCTTTACTTCCTCTGGCACTCCCTGCACCTGCGGTAAAAGGTGGAATGGCTCATCCCTGCGCGTTCTGCTGCCTCACGGGTATTGATCTTTCCCGCCTTCCACAGTGCATAACTCTCCTCAAAACTGTCGGGTTCCGTTTTGCGTTTATTCCCAAAATGCACGCCCTTTGCTTTTGCGATGGCGATCCCTTCCGCCTGCCTTGTGCGGATAAATTCCCGTTCGGTCTGAGCCAAATATGCCATGATCTGAAGCGTGATATCCGAAATAAAAACGCCCTTCAGCCCGTCCCTGGACTGGTTGGTATTTAACAGCGGGAACTCGATCACCTCGATGTCCACCTCTTTTGTCCTGCACAGGTAGCGCCACTGCTCGATGATCTCCTCATAATTCCTGCCCAGCCGGTCAATGCTCTTGATGACCAGCACATCTCCCTTGCGCAGCTTCTTCACCAGATTCAGATACTCCGGCCGGTTAAAATCCTTTCCCGACAGGCGGTCGATAAAGATATCCGCCTTGCGGATCCCATACTGCCTCAACGCCTCATACTGCCTGTCCGGGTTCTGATCCTTTGAGGATACGCGAATGTAACCATACTTTTTCATAGATTGCCTCCTTTAATTTTTTCTCAAACTGCATGATAAAGCAGGCAATTCCTTTCTGTCTTTGCTTTTTGTCAGATTTCCCCATCAAAAAAAGAGCCCCCCGGCCAGCAATGCCATACACTCGCATTGCCTGTCGGAGAACTCTCTTCATCCATATTTGGAGTTCAAACTATTTTACTGTTTTATGCTATGCCTTTTGCATCACCAGATCCGCCAGCTGCGCAAACTGCTCCAGCGTAAGTGTCTCCCCACGTACCATCTCCGGCAGGTTCATCCGCTGCAGCGCCTCCGTAACCTGCCCCCGGGACAATCCCAGAGAGACCTCCCCGCTCAGGCCATTCGCCAGTGTCTTGCGGCGCTGGTTAAAAGAGGCCCGGATCAGCCTGAACATATAGGAAGCATCCCGCACCGAAACCGGCGGTGTCTGATACAGATGCAGGCAGATGACCGCGCTGGCCACTTTGGGACGCGGCATGAAGCATTCCGGCGGCACGGTACATACCAGTTCCGGCCTTGCGTAATACTGCACTGCCAGAGACAGCGCACCGTAATCCTTTGTCCCCGGCCCCACCTGCATGCGCTCTGCCACTTCCTTCTGCACCATGATGGTGATGCTCTCCACCGGCACATCACCCTCCAGCAGCGCCATGATGATCGGCGTGGTGATATAATACGGCAGGTTTGCCACCACTTTAAACGGTACGCCGTCATGCGCTGCCGAAAGCGCTGCCAGATCCAGTTTCAGGATATCTTCATTGATGACCGTAACATTATCATATTCCTGCAGCGTTTCCTTCAGGATCGGGATCAGCGCGCTGTCGATCTCCACGGCGATCACTTCCTTTGCCCGCTCTGCCAGCGCCTGCGTCATGGTGCCGATGCCCGGCCCGATCTCCAGTACCACATCTTCTTTTGTCACTTCCGCAGAATCCACGATCTTTTCCAGCATGGACATGTCCACCAGGAAGTTCTGCCCGAACTTCTTACGGAACATGAAATGGTGCTTTGCTACGATCTCTGCTGTTTTTGTCGGTGTTGCTATGCTCTGCAAATCTCTCTACCTCTGTCTGTTCTGTAATGGTCTATACCGGAAGTTCTGAATATCCGTTCCCCGGATATTTATACCGGTTACACTTATGAATTGCATATACCGCGGTCAAAAATCAGAAACGGCAGTGAATTTTGATCGCGGGTATAGAACTCTTCTGCATATACCACGCTGTGTAACGTACAGGATTCCATTTATTTGTCCGCGCGAGTATTCTCTGTGTCCTTTTTCTGCTCCGTATTTCCGGAAGTATTCCCCTGCATTTTCAGTTTGGTCATATTGTAGATAAAGATCATCATCGCGATCGCCAATACCAGTACCACGCCGGCGATGATGCCTACGATCACCAATACATTGCTGCTCCCACCTGCGGCTGCCGGTGCCTGCTGCGTACTCTCCGCCGGCTGCTGCGCGCTCACCTGCGCTGCCGCCGCGGAACTGCCGCCGGAATTTTCTGCCGGCTGCACTGCGGTCTGTGCCCCCGCCGTCATATCACTTCCTCCGGCTGCGGTATTTGCCGTATGCTGCGAATTGATGGAAAGCCCGCTTCCATTCCCCGTACTGCCCACAATAATGCCATCAGAAGAATACTGAACCAGAAATCCCGTCAACCAAGCCAGCGGCGCATTCCAGTTGATGGTGCATTCATTCACCGACCAGGCTTCTATATGATCCAGATAACATTTTGCCGGGGATATCGTACCCTTTTTCCAGCCGGAGCCGCGCACCCAGGGATCCTGCATGCCGGAGTTCGGCCCTCCCACCAGTACGCCGCAGGGTGCCAGCGGATATGCGGTATCGATCAGGTTTGCCCAGTATCTGTGGTGCGGATACGCCGCCGTATGCGTGCCATATCCGGTCACATAGGAATAATCCATGGGATTACGCCCCAGCAGATAATCCATGCCGGATACCGCGCCGTTATAATACTTCTGATCCCCGCTCAAAAGATAGCCGTATGCGATCACGATGGCATTGCCCGCCACCATGGAATTAGAGCCCCAGATATAACCGCTGTCACTGTCATTATACGCCAGCTGGGAAACCGCGTAAGGCTGTCCGTATCCCTGCGCCTCTTCCTTGGCGATATATGCATCCGCCGCTGCTTTCACATTCTCTGCCGCTGTTTTGTGATCTGCCTCACTCACTGCCGCCTTATTTGCGCAGATGCTCAGCGTACCCAGCGCCGCGGTATGCCCCCAGTCGAAACTGCCATACGCGCCTACACTCTCGCCGCCGTTTAAACTGACAGGCATTTTCAGGAAATCCGCAGATGCTTTCATATCCTGATAATATGCATCCTCCCCGGTGGAAATATACAGTTCCGATGCTGCCCAGTAAAATTCATCCGACACATCATCATCACCATAAGCGCCGCCGCCCACGGACTCATCCAGCGGCGCGTACATCTCCGGATGTGCCTTTGCCGCCGCATAAGTGCGTTTTGCCAGATCAAGGCAGTCTGCCGCGAAAGCATCGTCTATCCCCTTCCAGAGCCGTGCCGCCTGTGCGGCGCAGGCCGCCACATTCAGTGTTGCCGCCGTGGTAGGCGGTTTGATGATGCGGTTCATCGTATCCTCTGCCGGCGCCAATCCCAGGCCTGTCCACTTCTCATCATGGACTTTGTGGTATACCATATCCTTATATTCACCATCCTGCACCAGCATGGTAAACATCCATTCCATTTCCCAGCGCGCTTCATCCAGCAGATCCGGATAGCCGTTATTATTTTCCGGGATATTCATGGTGCCATCCGCGTAAGCCGCATCCGTACCGGTCCACTCTGACATTTCATACTGGTTCTGCAGCATCCACAGGGAAATACCGCCGTTGACCACATATTTGCCGTGATCCCCGGCATCGTACCAGCCGCCGGTCACCTCCTGGCTGCCGGAAGAACCGCTGTAGCCCCAGGTCTGCTCGATCGTGGCATTGTCCGGCACATGGCCTGCCGCACGCGCTAAAGAAGCCGCATCCCCGGAAGTGATATAACTGCTTTCGATCGCTATCCCCGAACGGTTCTGATAAAAATAATTCAGGGCATCATACAGCATGGCGGAATAGATCCGGTCATCCCCTACCGCAAAATCCCTGGAACCGGCACCATTGGCCGCCTCGATGTGATAGGTGCCGGCTGTATCCAGCGCAGTGAAATCAATCACATGCACCGTATCCCCGGAATCCGTATCCACACCCAGCGGCACCGATGTACCGTTGAATACGCTGTTGCCATTCTGATCCTTTACTTCAAATTTCACACCGCTGCCATCTGCCGAGATCAGCGTTGCTTTCTTGGCGGCTCCCGTGAAATAGCCCAGCTGGTTGGTCAGCACACCGGAACGCTCCCAGGGTGTCTCCGGGACATAATCATTTTCATCGGAAGTCAAGTCGACCAGCGACATATTATCAAAGGTGATGACCGTACCGGCCGGAAAGCAGTCCCCCTGCGTGTACTGCCCGTCACCGCCCAGGTGGAATGCCCACTCTGCCACATCCATGCTCTGATTGGCCGTAAAGGTCAGGCTGACTTTCTTTGTTTCATTTGCGCCGATGGGGATCAGATCCCAGGTGCTGTCCAGGTCATAGCCGTTGCTCATATTGTGCCAGATCTCAACATTGCCTTCCAGATTGCCGATCTTGGTATAGTACCTTCCCGCATTGGATGGCGTGATCTCGTACTGCACCTGGTACTGATGCCCGGCCACGATCTTTAAGCCGCGGTGACGGAACTGGCAGTCCCAGCGGTCTTCCCCTCCACGGGATGCCCCGCCGGGATTGACGATCGTGATCACATACTTGCCCCCCGTGATCTCAAAATCCATTACCCCCGGGCCGGATTCCACGATGTGCCAGGGAAGCCCCTTGCCCTCTTCAAAGTCTGTTTCTCCTAATTGTTCCCCCGCAAGAGCGCTGATCGGTGCCGAAACTGCCGAAAAAGAAAGCACCGCAGCCACTGCCGCCGCACCGATCCGCTGTATCCACCTGCTCTTTTCCATTTTACCCCCTCCGAATATTGATTCAATATTTCTTATACTTTATCAGACTATACTCCCGCTTGCAAGCAGACTTTCTTCTATATTTTCTTCTATAAATATTCGGAAGGAAACAAAACGTTACTATTCACAGTCGAATCGCGCACTTGCTACTAACGTATGCAGTCCTGCTAAGTTCGCTACGCTCTCTAAGCAGGAACTTGTATGCGCGATTACGACCCAAATATTCCGAGCGAGATGGGTTTTGCCCATCGCCGCAG
>JAFUUX010000121.1 GCA_017471325.1 Lachnospiraceae bacterium
AGTAAGCGCAATAAGTAATTGCGCTTACTATAACGCTCCGCGAGGATGCGCACGGATTTTGTAAGGAAATATGCCGCTTTCAGCGGCCAAAATCCGGCGCAGTAAACGACAAAACGAAAATAGTTTTGTCGTTTACTATAGTATGTTGCACCGTGCGGTATATACAGGAGTTTTCAATATCCAAAGTACGTGTATTAAGAATCTCAGGTATGAACAGGCGTTTGGAATCCCTTCGGTGTAAAACCGCCGGAGGGATTTTTTGGGGGGATCCAGGAAGGAAAAAGACCGCTGTATGAGTAGAAGCATTTTAAGGGGAGTCGTGATATTTGCTTTAGCCTTGTTTATTCTGGCGGGAAAAGTGCTGCCGGCATCGGCCGGCGGGAAGGAAAGTCCGCTGACGGAGGGGGCATTTCTTTTGGATGCCACTACCGTAACCTTGCGGGTAAGTGCCAGAAAAACGGAATGGAGCAGGGCGCTTGGAAACACAGGTTCACATAGTGTGGAGATCTATGCACTGATGCCTTTTGAGTATACCGTCCCCAAAGACAGGGCGCCGATCTCAAAAATGACATTTACGGATGCGGACTGGTCGGTGTCTTCGGAAACCGTCACCAAAACGGCGACATTTCCCTTACCGGAGAACGGGCTGTACCTAAAGTATGCGGTCGGCGGAAAAAACGGTGAAAATATTACGATCCAGTATATCCGGAATCCGGAGATACTGGCAACCGAGACCAAAAAACGCGTGTCTTATTCGGCAAAAGCGCAGGAGGGTTTATTTGCAAATTTCAACATCGATATGATGCAGTACAGTGATTCCTATGCTTTCGGAACGGCAAAGATCGTGCAGTTTAACAACTACGGGACAAATCCGGTACTGAAGCACCCGCTGGCGTCAGTGACGGATCTGCAGGCACCATGGAAACATGATGTGGATAAAGAGCCTTTCCAGTATATGCTGAACGCATCGGATATGGAAGGGGTTCTTACGATGGCGAATATCATGCATGGGGCGGCATCTTACGGACCGGGACAGGACTACATCATCGGCAATGAGGTGAATACCCGTAAGTGGGCATATATCGCTTATGTCGGGGATGAGCAGTTTATCCGGGAGTATATGCAGGTATTCCGTGTGGCATATAATGCGATCAAGAGCGCCGATGCAAACGCACGGGTGTTTATCTGCCTTGACCATGACTGGAACCGTGACCATCCGGTAAACTACTGGGAGCATTACTGCGTGATCGATGCAAAGGATTTCCTGATACAGTTTAACGATATGGTCAAGGCGGAAGGCAATATTGACTGGTGCCTGGCCTATCACCCCCATCTGGTGCCGCTGACCTACGCAAAATTCTGGGATAATACGGAGCCTTACAGTTCGCTGGTGAGGGAAGATAAGATGGTTACGATAGAAAACCTGTCTGTCATTACGGATTTTCTGCAGCAGGAGGAGTTTTTGAACACGGCAGGTGAAGTGCGCAGGGTGCTGGCTACGGAGGTGACCTTTTCGGCAAACCAGGGGGCGGATGTGCAGGCGGCGGCGGTCTATGCCGCATATAAAGCAGTGCTGCGCAATCCGTATGTGGAGACGATCGTGATCAATCAGGATCCGCAGGAGGATATCAACGGGATCTTTACGGACAAGGCACGGGTGGTGTTTGACAATATGGACGGCCCGGAGGTGGCCAGGTACGATGTATGGGCACGTTCAGTGATCGGTATCCCGTATTGGGGCAAACTGCTCAGATAAAAAAATATTGTTTTATATGAAATAAAAACAGGAAAAGATGCATTTTTATTCTGTACATGAAAGAAAGTGCCGGGTTACTATTCACAGTCGAATCGCGCACTTGCTACTAACGTATGCAGTCCTGCTAAGTTCGCTACGCTCTCTAAGCAGGAACTTGTATGCGCGATTACGACCCAAATATTCCGAGCGAGATGGGTTTTGCCCATCGCCGCAG
>JAFUUX010000122.1 GCA_017471325.1 Lachnospiraceae bacterium
CTGCGGCGATGGGCAAAACCCATCTCGCTCGGAATATTTGGGTCGTAATCGCGCATACAAGTCCCTGCTTAGAGAGCGTAGCGAACTTAGCAGGACTGCATACGTTAGTAGCAAGTGCGCGATTCGACTGTGAATAGTAACTTAAAATGATCATTGCAGCTTATGCTGCAGCACTTCCAAAAAACCGTCATTGCTCAGTTTGATGATGCGCGTGGTCCGTTTCGCGCCGGATACCACCACGATATCCTCCGGTCCCAGGATCCCGCCGGGCGCGCCGTCCACAAATACACCTGCTTCTACTTTTTTCTGCCGGTAGGTCGGCTGCAGTTCGATCTGCACCACATCCTCTGCCGATAGTATGATGCTCCTGGTATTCAGCGTATGCGGGCAGACCGGTGTCAGCAGGATCAGCTTGGCATCCGGCTTCACGATGGGTCCGCCTGCCGACAGGTTGTATCCCGTGGAACCCGTCGGCGTGCTTACGATCATGCCGTCGGCACGCTGTTCTGTCAGGAACTTGTTATTGACATAGACCCGGTAACTGATCACCTGGATATTCCCCCGTCTGGAAAGCACCACATCATTTAACGCATACTGCGTCTCCGCGGAAGTACCGCCTGAGGTGCCGCACCTGCCGGCAAGCATCATACGTTCCTCGATCGTAAACTCATTTTTGATCAGATGCTTCATCGCGGCGTCGATCTCGGAAACCTCTACCTCCGTCAGATAACCGATGGCTCCCAGATTGATCCCCAATAGCGGCAGCCCCATGGACATGGTCTCTTTGGCCACCGACAGGAGGGATCCGTCCCCGCCGATCACGATCAGTGCCTCCGAGCCCGGCATCACGACCGGCTTGCCGTCGCAAAGATCACATACCTGAGATTCCGCCCCCAGCCGATCCAGGCTCTCCCTGACCTTTGCCGCCACACGCAGCCCCCTGTCTTTAATGCTGTTTGAAATGATACTGAATCGGTTCATAAGCCTTACAACACCTCATGCGCCTGTGCCACCAGGCGTTCCACATCTATCACTGCCTGCTCTCCTGCCCTTTTGGCGATATGCAGCAGGTACTCTATATTTCCCTCCGGTCCCCGCACCGGTGAATGATCCAGTCCCAGTACCGCAAAATGCTCTTCCACAGCGGACTGTATCACCGCACGGATCACCTGGATATGCACTTTTGCGTCCCGCACTACGCCTTTTTTCCCGACCTGCTCCCGCCCCGCCTCAAACTGCGGCTTGATCAGGCACACCATCTCCCCGTCTTCTTTCAGCAGCGGATAGGCAGCCGGCAGGATCTTTGAAAGCGAGATAAAAGAGACATCCACGGATGCAAAATCGATCTCTTCCGGGATCTGTTCCTTTGTCACATAACGAAAATTGGTCTGCTCCATGCAGACAACCCTTTCGTCACTGCGCAGCTTCCAGGCCAGCTGGTTCGTCCCGGAATCGATGGCATACACCTTCACCGCGCCATTCTGCAGCATACAGTCCGTAAAACCGCCGGTGGAAGAGCCGATATCCATACATGTCCTGCCCTCCAGCCGGATCGGGAATACCTGCAGAGCCTTCTCCAGTTTCAGGCCGCCGCGACTCACATAGCGCAGCGTATTACCGCGCACCTCGATCTTTAAGCCTTCCTCCGCAAAAGATGTGCCTGCCTTGTCCTCCCGCTGGCCGTTCACAAACACGTCCCCGGCCATGATCAGTGCCTTCGCTTTTTCCCTGGACTCTGCGAAACCCTGTCTGACCAGCAGCACGTCCAGCCGCTCCTTTGTCTTTGCCATCAGCCCAGCGCCTCCAGAATACGCTGAAAGATACTGTCGGGATCCAGCGCCGTTTCTTTTTTCAGGATATCCACATTTCCATGCTCGATATAGGCATCCGGCAAAGCCACCGTCAGCTGCCGCGGCCGCTTCTCCTCCGGCACCCCCGCATCCAGCAGTTCCCGGAAACGTTCCCCGAAACCGCCGTTTCGCACATTCTCCTCCATCGTCACCACCAGTTTGCTTCCCTGCACCTGTTTTAGGATGTCCGTATCGATCGGCTTGACAAAACGCGCATTGATCAGTCTGCAGGGATGCCCCGCTTCTGTAAGACGTCTGCAGAGGGTTTCTGCCGTCTTTACCATGGAGCCCACCGCCACCAGTGAGACCTCGGCATTTTCTTCCTGCACAAGCACTTCCGACCTGCCGTATACCAAAGGCGAACGCTGCTCTTTCAGCCCGTCATACGCCTCCCCTCTGGGATAGCGGATCGCGACAGGCCTCTCCCACTCCAGCGCTGCTTCCAGCATATCTGCCAGTTCCCATTTATTTTTCGGTGCCATCACCGTCATATTGGGGATCGATGCCAGAAAAGAAAGATCAAAGATCCCCTGGTGCGTCTCCCCATCCGAGCCTACCAGTCCGGCACGGTCCACCGCAAATACCACGGGCAGTTCCTGCAGGCACACATCGTGCAGGATCTGATCATAGGCACGCTGCAAAAACGAAGAATAGATCGCCACCACGGGCCGCATGCCCCCGGCCGCCAGGCCTGCCGCAAAAGTGACTGCGTGCTCCTCGGCAATGCCCACATCAAAAAACCGCTCCGGGTACATGTTCCGGAAACGCTTCAGCCCTGTCCCGTCCGGCATGGCCGCCGTCACCGCCACCACGTCTTTTTTCTGGCGCCCCAGTTTGCACATCACCGTGGAAAAGACATCCGTATAGTTTGCTTTTTCCCGCATCTTTTTAGGCATGCCTGTCGCGATGTCAAAGGGTTCCGCGCCATGGAATCGGGACGGATGGCGCTCCGCCGGTTCATAGCCTTTGCCCTTCTGCGTCAGCACATGGATCAGCACGGCACTCTTCACGCGTTTTGCATAACGGATCGCCTTCATCATCTTCGTGACATCGTGCCCGTCGATCGGGCCTAAATAGGTCACGCCCATGTTTTCAAAAAGCATGCCCGGCACGATCATCTGTTTTACCGTGGATTTGACTTTCCGCAGGGTGCGTACCGTACCCTCGTTTCCCGAACGCATCAGGGACTGATACACGCCTTCCTTCAGATCCAGATACTTCTCCGCGGTTCGCAGGGAATTCAGATAATTGGACAGACCGCCCACATTTTCCGAAATGGACATGTTGTTATCATTCAGGATGATGATAAAATTTTTCCGCAGTTTGGACGCATTATTCAGTGCTTCAAACGCCATGCCGCCTGTCAAAGAGCCGTCCCCGATCACCGATACGATGGTATGGCTTTCCCCCTTCAGTTCCTGCGCCTCCACCATGCCAAGGCCTGCCGAGATCGAAGTCGAGGAATGCCCCGTATCAAAGGCATCGCACGCGCTCTCTTTGCGCTTTGGAAAACCGCTCATGCCGCCGTATTTCCGCAGGGAATGAAACCCCTCCCTGCGCCCGGTCAGCAGTTTGTGTGTGTAAGACTGGTGCCCCACATCCCAGATGATCTTGTCCTCCGGCAGATCCAGGGATAAATGCAGAGCCATCGTCAGTTCCACCGCGCCCAGGTTGGATGCCAGATGCCCGCCGGTCTCACTGATATTTTCGATCAGAAACTCCCGGATCTCCTGCGCCAGCAGCGGATATTCTTCCTTTGTGATCTTTTTGATATCATTCGGCCCCTGGATACGGTCCAGGATCGGTCCGTCTTCCATCGCCAGGATCTGTTCACTATCCGTTTTCTTATTTGACATAACTTTCCCCCGTTACTACTTCCGCCGCTCTACCAGATGCTCGATCAGTTCCGCCAGAA
>JAFUUX010000123.1 GCA_017471325.1 Lachnospiraceae bacterium
TATTCACAGCCCTTCGTGCTGTGATAGTAACGGGTTTTGCCAATGAAAATCGCCTGCGGCGATGGGCAAAACCCATCTCGCTCGGAATATTTGGGTCGTAATCGCGCAGCAAGTGCGCGATTCGACTGTGAATAGTAACAGTGATTGACATTGTCTGTTTTTGGCATATACTTTTAGGAAAAGGGCAGTGCGGTTACGTTATACCCGGCAGTTGATTTTGCCCGCGAGTATAACGGCTGTTTCTGGCGCTGCGTATTCTGACAGGAGGGAGAACTTATGCTTTACGGGGCATTGGAGGCCGGCGGAACCAAGATGGTGTGTGCCATCGGGGAGGAAGACGGCCGGATCTTAGATCAGGTTTCCATACCGACACGCCTGCCGGAGGAAACGGTTCCTGAAATATTGGAGTATTTTAAAGGAAAAGAGATCGCGGCCCTGGGGATCGCCAGCTTTGGACCGGTCGATCTGGATCCGGCTTCCGCAGGTTACGGGCATATCACAACGACACCCAAGCCCGGATGGAAGGATTACGATATCGTGGGGGTGATGAAAAAGGCGTTGCAGGTGCCGGTCGGATTTGATACGGATGTGAATGGTTCCTTGTTGGGAGAGGTTACTTACGGTGACGCAAAGGGAATGAGTGATGTGGTCTATATCACCATTGGCACCGGGGTAGGCGGCGGTGTCATGACGAACGGGAAACTGCTGCACGGCATGCTGCATCCGGAACTGGGGCATATGCTCATGCGTCCGCATCCGCAGGATGGCTATGCGGGAAAATGCCCTTTTCATAAAAACTGCCTGGAGGGGATGGCGGCGGGACCGGCGATCGAGGAACGCTGGGGCGCCAAAGGAAAGGAACTGGCAGAGCGACAGGAAGTCTGGGAACTGGAAGCATATTATATCGGTCAGGCGATTGTGAATATCATACTGACGCTCTCACCGAAACGCATTATCCTGGGCGGCGGCGTGATGCACCAGATACAGTTGTTTGCGCTGATACGTGCGGAAGTGCAAAAGCAGATGAACGGTTATCTGAAGACAAAGGAACTGGAAGATCCGGAACATTATATCGTCCCGGCCAGCCTGCAGGATGACCAGGGGATCATGGGCTGCATACGGCTGGCGCAGATGGCGCTTCAGTTTTCATCGCCGGTTTCGTCATAGTGATCCAGAAAATGGTGTTTTATGCCGTCCTGCTTGTATGCGATGACGGTGCTGAGGTTGACATTTTCCACACTGCGGAAGATATTGGACTCTACAAAAGGATTGATCGTCTTCATATCGGCGATCAGTTTTTTTGTTTCTAAGCGTTTGGAAGTATTTTCGTTATTGGAGCAGGTGGTGCAGGTGTCGGTAAATTTGCAGGCGCACTGGATAAAATGCAGGCCGTTATGATCGCGCCAGGCCTTGATCGCCTCCTCACGGATCAGATACATGGGGCGGATCAGTTCCATGCCGGGGAAATTGGTGCTGTGCAGTTTGGGCATCATGGTCTGCACCTGGCCGCCATAAAGCATGCCCATCAGGATGGTCTCGATCACATCGTCATAGTGGTGTCCCAGCGCGATCTTGTTGCAGCCCATCTCCCGCGCATAGGCATACAGATGGCCGCGGCGCATGCGGGCGCAGAGATAGCAGGGATTTTTTTCGATGGTATAGACGGCATCAAAGATCTCGGAGGTAAAGATCCGGATGGGAATATGCAGTTTTTCGGCATTTTCCTCGATCACGGCACGGTTGGCCGGACTGTATCCGGGATCCATCACCAAAAAGCTTACTTCAAAAGGAAACTTGTTGTGCAGTTTCAGTTCCTGGAAAAGTTTTGCCATGAGCATGGAATCTTTGCCGCCGGAGATGCACACGGCGATCTTATCCCCGGGCTTTACCAGTTCGTAGGTATTGATGGCTTTGGTGAAATTGCACCAGATGTTCCTGCGGAATTTTTTTCGCAGGCTCATTTCCACGTCCTTGCAGAAATCAGCCTTCTTTTCAGCGTGTACCTGCTGCAAAAGCCATCCGATATAGCCGCCCTTTAAACTGTAAGCTTCATAGCCCAGGGCGCGCAGGCGCTCTGCGGCGGGCGGTGTCAGTACGCCCTTGTCGCAATAAAGTATGATCTTTTTGTCTTTCGTAAGGCGCGGATCGCCGGGGAGTTTTTCTTCGGAGATGACCAGAGCGCCGGGGATGGTGCCGTAAGATACTTTTCCCTCATCCCGGATATCGATCAGCAGATGATCCTCCTTCTGTGACTGTTGTAATTGTTCAAGTTCCTGCAGCGTGATCTCCATGATCCTGTACTCCTTATGTAAACTATCGGGATCGCTGCCATTTACGAAGTAAATCTTACATGGCGTTGATCCGTTGCGAACAGAGGCCGGTTAGCCGCTGACCGTAACGAAGTATATCATTTTTTGAACGGGATAGCAAATATAGACGCAGGGGCGGAAAAGTGATATGATAAATAACGGTTACTATTCACAGTCGAATCGCGCACTTGCTGCGCGATTACGACCCAAAACATTCCGGGAGAGAAGGGTTTTGCCCATCGCCGCAGGCGATTTTCATTGGCAAAACCCGTTACTATCACAGCACGAAGGGCTGTGA
>JAFUUX010000124.1 GCA_017471325.1 Lachnospiraceae bacterium
AAAGAAATACCGGAGACATGCAGATGTGGAACTTCGGGTACGGATGTTCAATATCAATGCCGGGCACAGCAGGGCGCTTACAGAGAAGTGCAGGCCGCTTTACGAATACTGCTGGCTGGTCGGGCGGATCCGTGAGAACAGCAGACAGATGCCGGTCGAAGAGGCGGTGGATAAGGCACTGAAGGATATGCCGGGGGATTTCGGAATCAAACCGTATCTGATCGCTCACCGGGAGGAGGTGCGTATGAGTATCTTAACAGAATATGATGAAGAAAAGACGATGAGACTTTTTGCGGCAGAGGCAAGGGAAGAAGGGGTAGAAGAGGGGATAGAACGAGGGATAGAAAAGGGACAGTCAACGCTGATAGAAGTGATTTTCCGGCTGCGGAACGGTGAGAGCAGGGAGGCGATCCTGGCTTCCGGTGTAGATGAGCGCACGTTGGAACTGGCTGAGAGCGTGGAGAAAAATCCCTGAACAAAATCAAAACATGTCTATGTGGGCATGGCTGGATAAGTGATAAAGAAAGTGCCGGTACGGTTTTGTGCCGGCACTTTCTTGACGCCGGATCCATTGGGGGTTGGAAATAGTGTCAAAAAGTGGTATAGTAAACAGGATCGGAACGGAATGCGGCACCGGTGGGGGCCGGGCGGCAAAATAAAAAACAGCGAAAAAGGAGACGGTATCATGGCGAAATTACTGATCATCAATCCGGGATCCACATCGACCAAGATCGGTGTGTTTGAGGATGAGGAACTTTTGTTTGAGGAAACACTGCGGCATACCACGGAGGAGATCGCGCAGTTTGCATCCATCGTGGACCAGAAGGACTTCCGCAAAAAGATCATCATGGATTTTATCGCGTCCAAAGGCGTGAAAGTGGAAGAACTGGCAGCGGTGGTGGGGCGCGGCGGTATGCTCAAACCGATCCCGGGCGGTACCTATCCGGTATCGGATGAACTGCTGGAGGATCTGAAGATCGGCAAACAGGGACAGCACGCGTCGAATCTGGGCGGTATCCTGGCAAGGGAGATCGCGGACAGCGTAAACATCCCGTCCTATATCGTGGATCCGGTGGTAGTAGATGAACTGCAGCCGCTGGCAAGGTATTCCGGCGTGCCGGAACTGCCGCGCACCAGCGTATTCCACGCACTGAACCAGAAGGCAGTGGCAAAGCGTTACGCAAAAGAGATCGGCAGGGATTATAAAGATCTGAACCTGATCGTGGTGCATATGGGCGGCGGGGTATCCGTAGGTGCGCATAAAGGCGGCAAGGTGATAGATGTGTTCAATGCGCTGGACGGCGACGGCGCCTTCTCACCGGAGCGCGCAGGTGCCGTACCGCCGGGAGCATTGGTGAAACTGTGCTTTTCCGGACAGTATGATGAAAAGACCATTTATAAGAAACTGGTGGGGAACGGCGGTTTCAACGCATATCTGGGGACGAATGATGCCCGCGTGGTAGAGGAGCGCATCAAAAATGGCGATAAAGAGGCAGAGGAAGTCTACAATGCATTCATTTACCAGATCAGTAAGAATATCGGCGCACAGGCGGCAGTGCTGGAGGGCAAAGTGGATCAGATCATCCTGACCGGCGGTATCGCGTATTCCAAACTGGTGGTGGCAGAGTTTACCCGCAAGGTAAGCTGGATCGCGCCGCTCACGGTATATGGCGGCGAGGATGAACTGCTGGCATTGGCGCAGGGGGGCTTGCGTGTGCTGAATGGCGAAGAAGAAGCGATGCAGTATTGAGAAGTACAAGGCATGTTTTGGCAGACCGGCTCTTTATAAGGAGCCGGTTTATTGTATTTTGCGCGGGAGCGGCATTCCGGTGAGAGTCCCGGGGCGGCAGCCCAAAGCGCCGCACATGCGCTAACTGACAGGGGTAAGTCAGATATCAGCTTACGTTTACAGAGGTGAACAGGAAATGGAAGATCATTTGGCGGGAAACAGGATCATAGAAGAGGCGATCGCGGCACTGCATGCCCAGGCAGGACCGAAGGCACTGGAGGCTGTAGCGGAGGCATTCCGAAAACGCATGGAGCAGGGGGCGGAACTGGTGATCCCCGTCATGCAGCCGGAGGTGGAGATCAGGAGCATGCGTCCGGGAAAGGCGCCGGGGGCAAACGGCATGCCGGACCTGCGCCTGCAGCAGATGCAGACGGAAGACGGCACGCGCTGGAACGTGGCGTTTACATCCAGGGAGGAGGCGGCCAAAGGAGAAAAGACCGCTACCGTGACGATCCCCATGGAAAATGTGCTGAAAGGCGCAAAGGAGTTCAGGCAGGAAGCCGGGATCGTGATCAATCCCTACGGGCAGCCGTTCATGTTTTCCAGGGAACTGATCGCGAAAGTGCTTGCCGGGGAGGGATTGGCTCTGATCGAGAATAAGATCCTTTTTGATATCGGGGATATCACCCAAATGGATATTGAGTGTATCGTAAATGCGGCAAACAGCAGCCTGCTTGGGGGCGGCGGCGTGGATGGTGCCATCCACCGGGCAGCGGGCAAGGAACTGCTGGAGGAATGCCGCGGACTGCATGGCTGCAAAACAGGGCAGGCCAAGATCACCAAAGGCTACCGGCTGAAAGCACGGTATATCATCCATACGGTAGGACCGGTCTATCACGGACAGGAAAGTGATGCGCAGCTGCTGGCGGCGTGCTATCAGAACAGCCTGGAACTGGCCAGGGAGCATGGCATCCATAGCATCGCGTTTCCGGCGATCTCTACGGGGATCTACGGCTACCCGAAGCAGGAAGCGGCGACCATTGCGCTGGCGGTGGCGGCCGGATGGATCGCGGCGCATAAGGACTACGGTATGGTGATCGTATTTTCCTGCTTTGACCGTGAGACTTATGAGATCTATCAAAAGGTCTTGAAGGAGAACCGTTAGGGGAATGTCACGGTCACCATCGCCGCAGGCGGTTTTCATTGGCAAGATCCGTTACGATCACAGCATGAAGGGCTGTGGTAGTAACAACAGGCTGTTACTATTCACAGTCGAATCGCGCACTTGCTGCGCGATTACGACCCAAATATTCCGAGCGAGATGGGTTTTGCCCATCGCCGCAGGCGATTTTCATTGGCAAAACCCGTTACTATCACAGCACGAAGGGCTGTGAATA
>JAFUUX010000005.1 GCA_017471325.1 Lachnospiraceae bacterium
ACGACAAAACTATTTTCGTTTTGTCGTTTACTGCGCCGGATTTTGGCCGCTGAAAGCGGCATATTTCCTTACAAAATCCGTGCGCATCCTCGCGGAGCGTTATAGTAAGCGCAATTATTTATTGCGCTTACTATAACTGTTCAGAACCCCCGGTAGGCAGACAGCACGATAACAGGCTTGGTTTGCAAAAATGTATCCATGCTGGCGCGGCGTGATGCTCATATGGAAAAGAGTATGTCCGGGGCGGCATGGCAGGATAAGTGACAGAGGAAGTGCTGGTACAGATTTGTATCAGCACTTTTTTGTATTACTTTTATAAACACAGACTTTTGGGTGTTACTGTTTATGGGTAACGATTTCCTGTACGATCCGGATCTGGGATTAAAGAAGTGGGGCAGTTCTGCCGAAATATACTCTATAGCATTTCGGAAGGAGACCTGTCATGAATTATAATATCGGAAACGAAATGATGAATGAGAAGGCTGCTGCGGCGTATCTGCGCGGCGCGGATGCAAATATGCGCAGGGCTGGTGATGCAGGAAAAGCAGAGGCAGCCAGAACCGCCGGAACAAACAGTTTCGGAAAAGGATATGCGCTGGAACTGGGCAGCGCGGACAGGGACGGGCAGATCCTTGGCGATAAGAAAAAAAACACCATGGGTATGCTGCAGGAGGATCTGACTTCCGATGCAAAGGCGCAGAAGGACTTCATGATCCTGGCATCCAATACCATGTCGCCGGAAGCTTATGGAAAACTGGCAGAAGACGGCTATGATGTGCAGCAGATGGATCCGGAAGAGACCGTGACCGTAGTGGATGAGATCAAGGCAGAGATGGCAAAGGCCGGTGTGGTGATCGCCGGATATAACGATGATCTCACCACGGAAGAACTGGAAGCCATGACCGGCAGTGCGGCCTATGCGGCAGAACTGGGGAGGGCATTCCGGGAAAATGGCGTGCCGCTTAATGAAGAGAATATCAAGGATGCGGCGGCAGTGCTGGAAAAGGCAGAACAGATCCCGGCCCTGTCGGATGGCGCAAAACAGTATCTGGAGGAGAACGAACTGCAGCCCACGGTCAATAACCTGTATCTGGCGGCTCATAGCGGCGCGGCAGCAGCAGCGGCAAGGCAGGGGTATGTGCAGACCGGCGGTTATCTGGGAAAGACGGCAGCAGGAGAGGTGCCCATGGATGAAAAACTGACGGGGCAGATGGAGAAGGTGATCGAACGAGCAGGGGCGGAGGTGACAGAGGAGACACTGGCTGAGGCAAAACGGATCCTGGATCTTGGCATGCCGCTGACGGAGGATACCTTCTCGGCAATGTCGGAACTGGATGCGCTGCGGTTTCCGCTGCAGATGAACGAAGTGGCGGATGCCGCAGCACGGGCGCTGGCAGACGGGCAGCCAGCCGGCATGGCGGATGTAACGAAGGATAAGACCATGCTGCAGGAAGCGGTGGAACTGGCGCAGACGGTATCGGAGATCAGTGATGCGGCGGTGGATGCGGCGGTGGATGCCGATGCACCGCTGACGATCCAAAGCCTGGCCGCGCAGCAAAAGTATCTGGATGCGCGGCAGACACAGATGCAGCTGCGGGTGGAAGTGTCCTATGAAGCCCGCCGCATGAGTGCGCACCGGCAGATGGAGGAGGTGCGGCTGTCCATGACGGTGGAGGTCAGTTACCGGATGCTGAAGAACGGCGTGCATGTGGATACCACGGAACTGTCCCGGCTGGTGGATGAGATGAAGGCGGCAGAACAGCAGATGCAGGCGGCAAAGTTCGGTTCTTCCGGCGCACAGACCGCGGCAGACCGTGCCGCGCTGTTTACGGATACCGTGAATACTCTGCGGCAGCTGCCGGGCATGCCGGTCTCTTTGGTAGGCCAGCTGGTACAGGGAAAAGACAGTGTGACCATCGGCGCACAGGCTGCTCTCGATATCACGCTTTCGGAATATGCGGCACTGGGAAACCGCAGGATACAGCACTACGCAGCGGCCAATGAACGCTATGAGACGATGATGACGGTACCGCGTGCGGATCTGGGGGATAACATCAAAGCTGCATTTGAACGGGCAGACAGCCTGCTGGCGGAACTCGGGATCGAGGCCAGCGAAGAAAACCTTCGGGCTACACGCATTCTGGGCTACAACAGTATGGAACTGTCGGAGGAAAACATGACGGCGGTAAAGGCGGCTTACCGGAAGGTGCGCCATGTGACGGAGCGCATGACGCCGGCAGCGACACTGCAGATGATCCGGGAAGGCATCAATCCCATGGAACTGTCCATGGAGGAGCTGGATAAACGTCTGGCGGAAACACCTGAAAGCGCGGAAAAATACAGTGAATATCTGGTGCGGATGGAGCAGAAGGGGGATGTGACGCCGCAGGAGAGAGCATCCTTTATCGGGATCTACCGCATGCTGCACCAGGTAGGCAAGCGGGACGGCGCAGCCATTGGCAGCGTGGTGGCACAGGGGGCGGAACTCAGTTTCAGCAATCTGTTAAGCGCGGTGCGCAGCCGCAGGGACAGCGGCATGGATGTGAGCGTGGACGATAGTTTTGGCGGCATGCAGAGTGCGGTGCAGAATGATATTGAGGAGCAGATCCGGACGGCATACTACCGCTCGGCGGTGCAGGAGATGAATGCAGCCGGACATGTGCCGACGGAAGTGTATGAAGAGATACTGGGCAGCGGGCTGGCGGCCACGCCGGATCTGGTGCTGGGACTGGACGGCCTGCGGCGGGAGCGCGGCATGGTCTTTGATGCGGCGCGCGCGGCTTTGAAAGGGATCGGGCACAGGCGGCAGCATACCTCGGCGGACGGGGAAGTATCGACGGAAGACGGCGCATCTGCAGGCACTTCGGCATTTGCGGTGACGGAGAGCATACTGGAGGCGGCCATAGAGGATACGCTGGAGAACTTTGTTTCGGCGGAGGATGCGGGAACGGCATATGAGCATATGGCGGATGTGGCGGCACAGGTGATGGCAGAGGCGGCGCTGCAGGAGGGTGAGACCATTGACGTGCGGCGTTTTACCTCTGCCATGAAACAGATAGGCACGGCAAGGGCGCTGGCGAGAGAGGAAACTTATGAACTGCCCATGGTACTGGGCGGGGAGCAGAGCAGCGTGAGCGTGCGGATCGTGCGTGGCAGCGCGGAGCGCGGCATGGTGGATATCGCGATGGAGCACGCGCCTTTCGGACGGCTGCGGGCGCGCTTTACGGCTGAGCAGGCAGGCGGGGAGCAGCGGCTGTCCGGCTATGTGGTCTGTGATACCGCGGAAGGCATGGCTGCGGCAGAGGCGCAGCGGGAGCAGTTTTTTATGCGGCTGGCAGAGCAGCAGATCCCCATGGGAGAGATAAATTTTGTGCATTCGGAGCGCATGAGTGTTAATTTTTCGGCAGATCGGGCCGATGAATTAAATAGCGGTTTTGATACGGGCAGCCTGTACCGCACGGCAAAAACCTTTTTGCAGGTACTGGGCGGTGCCGGAGAGTAAAGACAGAAGGCCACGGAGGGCGCCGGGCGGGACAGACGGAACATAAGATCCCGGGATAGGAGTAGGTATGAGAATCAATTACAACGCATCTGCAGTAATATCAAACAAAGCATTGAATGATAATGACAGCGCATTGTCCAGGTCTTTGCAGCGGCTCTCTTCCGGCTTAAAGATCAATGAGGCAAAGGATAATCCGGCGGGGCTTGCCATTGCACACCGTATGGATGCGCAGATCAAGGGCCTGAAGGTGGGCAATTCCAACTCGAATGACGGCATTTCGGTGATTGAAACGGCAGACGGCGCATTGGGTGAGATCTCTTCCCTGATGCAGCGTATGAGTGAACTGACAGTGCAGGCGGCGACCGGGACCAATACAGCGGATGACCGCGCGGCCATCGATCAGGAGATCCAGCAGCTCAAGCAGGAGGTGGCGCGTATAGCAAAGGATACCACCTTTAACGGCCAGCGCCTTCTGGACGGCACCTTCGACCTGAAGGGGTATATGGACAATAACTTATCCAAAGTGGAGTATTATTCTTCAGAAGTACCTGCTGGGAAATATGAACTGGATATCAGCAAGATCGTGGGGGATGCGGGCATCACGACCGGATCGGCTACGGAAGTGCCGGTAGAGCTGCTCTTTCGTAAAGAAGACGGCACGCAGGAAACCGTGGACGGTGTCAATGCAAAAGTGGATATGGATAATCACCTGATCACGATACAGAAGGAGCATGGCGGGGAATACGAGATCCGTATTTCCTTTGATGAAGATACTGTACCCGGCAGGACGGAAATGGATATCACCGGCATCGGGGCAATGAAATTGCAGATCGGTGCCAATGAGGGGCAGGAACTGGAGGTACAGATCCCCAGGGTATCCTTAAAGACCATGGGGATAGAGAATACAAACGTGCTGACACAGGAAGATGCGAACCATGCGATAGAAAGCACCAAAGAGGGATTGAACTATATCAATAAAGTGCGTGCAAAACTGGGGGCATATCAGAACCGTTTGGAGCACAACGCTGACAGCCTGGATGTGTCTGAAGAAAACCTGACGGGAGCCTATTCGCGTATCATGGATGTGGATATGGCGGAGGAAATGACTTCCTATACGACCAATCAGGTGCTGGTGCAGGCAGGCGTTTCCATGCTGGCTCAGTCAAATGAGCGGCCGCAGTCGGTATTGCAGTTATTGCAGTAAAGGATCGAATGTTTGGGCGGCACCAGTAAGGGAAATCCGCCTGTGCTGTGGTAGTCGGCTTGTGCATCCGGCCGGATGGTGTTTACAGCGGAGCCGGTCAGGTATAAACCGGCGTTTATAGAGGTGGGACAGATGACGAAGGAACAGAAGCAGGATTTTACGCTGCGGATATCGCAGGCAAACAAAAGTGCTCTGGTAGTGATCACTTATGATATATTTCTTGCGTATGCAAAAGAGGCGCAGGAGGCGGATGCACATGCGGAAGAGTTTGCGGCGGCGATCCGCAATGCCAGGGGGGCGCTTAGTGAACTGCTTGCGTCTTTAAACATGGAACAGGACATCGCCAAAAGCACCTGCCAGTTATACCGTTTTGCTGAAAGGGAACTGATCCGCGCCGATGTGCGGCGGGATGCGGCGCCGCTGCCGGAGGTGATCAGCATCATGCAGAGGCTGCGGGATGCATACGCGGAGGCGGCCAAAACGGATACTTCCGCGCCATTGATGAAAAATACGGATGTAGTGTATGCCGGCATGACTTACGGAAAAAATGATATCATGACCGGCAGCAGCAATGCCGGGACGAACAGGGGATTTCTGGCATAGATCCCATGGTTTTTCCGGGACAGTTACCTGCGGGATGCAATAAGTTTTACATGTGATGAAGATCCCGCAGGATAAAGTCAATGTAATCGGAAACCACATCGATATCCGTATAGCGGTAGAGCATGCGGGAGCCGACCACGTCTTCCAGTTCGTTAAAGATAAGATGCCCCTTGTGGAATAAAAAATCGATGCCGCAATGACCGATATCCAAAGAGGAAAGGATCGTATCAACGATCCTCTTTTCTGTTCCGGACAGTTTATAGACAGAGGCCTGTCCGCCTAAACAGTAGTTGCTGCGGAAATCCGTTTCCGAACTGCGCAGCATGGCGGCGGTGATCCGGTTTCCGGTGACATAGACGCGCAGATCCTTTCCCGGTGTATCCGCCATTTCCTGATAGATCCAGGCAGTATCCGTATCTGCGGGCAGGGAAGGTTCCGCACCGTTTGCCGCATGACCTTCCGCGGGCAGTCCGCTGTGCCGCGCAGACGGGATACGGCATGTATTGTCCAAAAGGGCGGATCTTCTCCGCCGTACTTCATTTTGATACCGGCGGGCATCTTCCGGATCCTGCAGCAGGAATACTTCCGTGCCTCCATGCCCGTCCCGGCTTTTCATGACGATGGGGAAGCGGTCAAAGTCTTCTATATGTACTGATGTTTTCAGAACCGGCAGTCCCAGGCTTTTCACATGAAGCAGGGCAGCCAGTTTGTCATTGCCGAGTAAAGTGACCCGGCTGTTGTTGTAGACGGGGATGCCTTCTTTTTCGAGTTGTAAGGCGATACCGGCATCCCGTGTTCGGTTGATGACAAAGCCGTGTTTTGGCAGGGGTGTTTTTCTGTTGAGGATATCTTCTTTAAAGACAATATGAAAATCGACTCCCCGGCGGGCGCAGACCTGCCGGTAGAAGCCAATGTAAGTTTTGTTTGGTTCCGCCTCCGGGCGGTTGTAGATCAAGGTGCAGAGCATGGTTGTATGGTTTCCTTGTGTTTTTGCCGGCAAATCGGGCTTGTATGCGTATGCATTCCGGCATCGAATATCATCAATCAGCCCTCAAGTCACCGGGATGCTTACACTGAATATAATAGTCACATACTTCCGGCCAGATCATATAAGAGCGACCATAAGCATGGCTGCCGCTGTTTTTATAAGCATCAGGTCTTGACGGATCTTTGCTGAGCGACCAGTTTGCGGCGCCTGCTCCAACAAATACATATATTTTGCCGGTTTGATCAGTGCATACAAACCATATATCGCAGGCACTGTTTTGCTGAAATTGTAATGGGCGCAGTCCATAGCAGATGTCCTGAAGGATAGGTTTCACCTCATCATAGGTTACAGGGCAGGTACCGGCCTGGCCATCCGATGTGTAGCCTGTTTTGTTTAACATCGGTTCAAATTCTCCGGTTGTAGTACCGACTCTCATAGTGCATAAGCACCGATAAGTAGTGGGGGAATAATCGGATTTCTTAATGCATCGTACATGCCAATTGTAAAATTTATACAGGGTTTCATTTGTTTCTACTTCCGCCATAAATACTTCCCCGATGGATTCTGCAGTAGTAATATCCACAGCTTTCTTTGCTTTGTTGATATACTGGATCAAAGATGGTGTGATAATCGCAACCAGCAATGCCATGATCGCGATCACAATGATCAATTCCACTAATGAAAATCCTTTATTGTTCTTTTTACTGTTTTTCATAGCCTTTCCTCCGGTAAAAAATAAAAAACCACTTTACATCTGAGGGTAAAGTGGAAAAACAAAAAAAACATTGCAACTGGCTGCCATTCTACAGGCCCTATAGCTTTGCGTCACAGAATTTCTCCTGCTTTGCCCCTGAATCGTATGGAATTTTTGTGTCATTTACAATCTGGCTTCATTCTACCATAAATATCGGGGAAAAACCACATATTTTTTAGATGAAACAGTTTTTTTCATGCTAAATATTTCGTGCCTCATGAAGCGGTTACTATATTTTGTAGTCCGGTGCAGAGCAAACCACTAATTTCAAAAATCCGGAAAAACCGCTTGCAATTCTTTTTGGGGCGTGATAAGATAAAAATCCGTGAATATCCTTGCTCCTCGTAAGGGAGGGGCCATTCGGCAGGCCGGTACGGCTGTGCCAGACCAAAAGGAGGTAAAGTGTAGCATGAGTAAATACGAATTAGTCGTTGTTGTCAGCGCTAAACTCGAAGAGGAAGAGAGAAATGCTACCGTCGACAAATGTAAAGGATACATCGAGAGATTCGGTGGTACAATTACAGATGTTGAAGACGGCGGCAAGAAAAAGCTTGCTTACGAGATTCAGAAAATGAAAGAAGCTTACTATTATTTCATCCACTTCGATGCGGACAGCACTACTCCGGTTGAAGTTGAAAATCATGTTCGGCTGATGGAGAATGTAATCCGTTATTTATGCGTTCGACAGGACGAGGCATAAAGAAAAGAGGGATTGAATATGAACAAAGTAATATTGATGGGACGTCTTACCAGAGACCCGGAAGTTAGATATTCACAGAGCAATGGGGAATCATTGGCGATTGCAAATTATACCCTTGCTGTTGATCGGCGTTTCAACCGTAACAGCACAAATGGAGATCAGCAGACCGCAGATTTTATAAACTGTGTTGCTTTTGGAAAAGCAGGGGAACATGCTGAGAAATATTACCATAAGGGGATCAAGGTTGCGGTCGTCGGCAGGATTCAGACCAGAAACTACACGAATAAAGATGGACAGAAAGTCTATGTTACGGAAGTGGTAGTTGAGGAACAGGAGTTTGCGGAGAGCAAAAATGCATCCGGCGGACAGGGCGGCGGGGAGTATTCCAGACCGGCTGCAGCGCCGTCAGGTGCGGATGACGGGTTTATGAACATTCCGGATGGCATTGATGATGAAGTGCCGTTTGGAAATTAAGGTTTCAGTGATCAGGTAATGCGTTGTACATGAATAGCTACTGTTCAGGAATTTAAGGTTCAGAGAGAAGAATTTACGTGAACAGGAATGGAGGAAGCCATGGCATTCAATAAAGAGTCTGAGAGGGGCGAAGCGCCGAAGAAGCGCAGCAACTTTGGAAACCGCAGACATAAAAAAGTATGTGTGTTCTGTGGCAAGGACAATGAGATCAGCTACAAGGATACTGCAAAGTTGAAAAAGTATGTGTCTGAGCGCGGAAAGATCCTGCCGAGACGTGTGACCGGCTGCTGTGCAAAGCATCAGCGTGCGCTTACGCTGGCGATTAAGCGTGCACGTCATATCGCGCTGATGCCGTATGTAACGGACTAAAGTTTATTTTAGGAACACAGATGACCGCATCCGGCAAGGGTGCGGTTTTTGTTATACAGGTTTGATAAATTTTAAAAATTCTCTTTATCCAAGGAAGAAAAAGGACGATATAATGTATAGGGGACTCTGGGTTCGTTTTTTGCGTGCTGAAAACAGGCGGATCAGGATCAGAAACAGAAGGATAAGTGGCTGAAGGATAACATGGGGATTTCACGTATCATAAAATCAAATAAAGGCTCCAGCATCATTCTGGTGGCGGCGCTAAGCGTAGTGATCATCGGCGTGACGGTCTCCCTGCGCATCATGGCAGGCATCATCATGGCTTCGGCAAACCATCAGCTCAACCAGGATCAGGCCTATGAGCTGGCTGTGAGCCTTGGAAATCGCCTGGAAGAGCAGATCCTGAACGGAAATGAGGAAAAAAAGGCATTGCTGGAGCTCCGTTCCGGGGAAAAACTGGTGGATATGTCTTCCTTTGAAGGCATGCCGGATGCGTCGGTCACAGCGGAAGT
This sequence comes from Lachnospiraceae bacterium, assembly GCA_017471325.1. Taxonomy (GTDB): domain Bacteria; phylum Bacillota; class Clostridia; order Lachnospirales; family Lachnospiraceae; genus NK4A136. The sequence continues at coordinate 9,107 of JAFUUX010000005.1, forward strand.
GGCGCAGGGGACAGGTGACAGATATACACTCACAGTACATGCAGAAGTGGGCGAAGCGGTCTATAACTGGACCGGCATCTATCAGGGCAGTGCATCGGAGGGGTATAAGAAATGCGCAGACTGAGAAAAAGCGGTCACAACAAAGGGGAAACCATTATCGAAGTCATGGTGGCTTTTATTGTGTTGCTGATCATCCTGGCAATCTTCAGTGACTCCGTATCGGCAGCCGGCGCGGCACAGCAGTACGCTGCAGAAAAAAGAGCGGAAGCAGACATGGGAATGCGCCAGCTGCAGCATGCGCTGTATGGCTCCGGTACCAATGCGGCACGCACGGGGCAGGTAAAAACGGAAAACTTATCCGGCGGTACGCTTACGGCGGTACAGTATAAAACAGAAGACAGCGGGTGCATTTACTGGGTTTTTGAAGAGAATGGCACGGAAACGCCGGAAGAGCCGGATGGGGAGTAGGCAGCAGGGATTTTTCGGCTGCCTGAGGGGAGTGTCTCAGGAAGGATCTGCAGAATAGGATGAAAATCTCGCACATGTGGAAACAATTAAAAAAGAACAATGGGTATACATTGGTGGAACTGGTCGTTTCCATGGCGCTGACTGCGATCCTGGCCACGGCGGTTGCTTCCATGATGTTTCCCGTCATGAATATCTTTATGAACATGCAGAAACTGTCCCGCGCCCAGATGGTGGCAGATATCGTGACAGATGCGCTGCGGAAAGAGTGCGCGGCAGCCTATGTGACCGGAGTGGCAGATGTAAGGCTGTTAGACCTGCCGGCACCGATCGATCCCGCAAAAGGGGATGATTCACTGCAGGATCTTTTGGCAGTGCCGGCTGTCCAGAGCGGAGAGAGCGGGACGGTTCTGGTCTTTCGGATCAATGAGGGCTATGCCAAGGCATTGTACTGGAATACCGGCATTTCTGCTGGGGATTATAATGATGTGGTTGCAACGGATACGGAACCGAAGATGGGGGATGTGACATCCAGGGCGGTATACCGCATATTTCCGGATGGGGTATCCGGCATTTCCGAAAGCGGGCTGCCGCAGGAGACCGCGCAGGGGTATCTGCACTGCGCATATTATGAAACGGCTGTGACGACGCTGAGCGTTGGCGATAAAACAGTGGCGTCTTTTTATCCGACGCAGGCATATGACTACACCAATCCGTTCTCTGCAGGCATGTATAATGGATTTACGATATCGGTGGAATATTCCGGCCTGACCTTTGAGAGCATCGCGGAGGATTCCGATTCACAGGCAGACTTAAGACCTGTATATGTGATTGCAAATGTAAAAGTATATGAGAGCGGATATGAGGGGCAATCAGAGGATACTTTGCTATGCAGCAGAAATGCAGTGCTCTGTTTTGCGGAGGACAATGTCAGACCATGATTGTGACGGGCATACTACACGGGGAAGCAGCATGAGAGATCATCTATATCAAAACAGACGCATGGAAAAAAACAGTGGTTTCACTTTGGTGGAGCTGATCGTTGTGCTTGCGATCATCTCGATCCTTTCTACTGCGGCTGTTTTTTCCGTGATCGGGTATATTGACAGATCCCGCTTTAACAAAAATGAACAGAATGCGGCCAGCATCTTCCAGGCAGTGCAGACTGCATTGGGCAGGGAAAAGATCAGCGGTGAGCTGGAAGGCTGGGTGAGGGATACTTTGCTTGTAAAGGGTACAGAGGATCCTTATTCTGTGCAAAACCATGATGCGGATGCCGATGGAAATGCGCTGGATGCCTGTTATGACGCGATAGCCTTTGAAAACTTTAATGAAAGCAGGAACAAGATCGATGATTCGGTGCATATGCGCTATGCCCTGACTTATGAAAAAGGTGGCTCCGGCGGACAGAATGAAGTGATCCGGGATTTCGTCGGCTCTTATTTTTATGATACCACGCTGCTGGATGCCACGTTTACGATCGAGTTTGACGTGGAAAAGATGATCGGGACGGATGCGCAGGTTCATTATTCTGCAAATGTATATTCCGTTTTTTACGATGAACGCAGGGTCGGATGGGACGAAAAGGCCAGAAACAACGCCGCTGACGGAGTGCCGTACCGCAGCGTTGCATACCGGGAGGATACCAGCCTGGTAGGCTATTATAACGGCAGCAATCCATCAGCCATCGATTCGGTCTATACCCCTGCGGTAAATAACAAAATAGAATTTGCGGAGCTTTCGCTGCGTAACGGGGAAACGCTGGATCTGACCTTCAGCGCGGTAAACGGCGCGGAGCAAGTGACAGGCACGGGGCAGTACAGCGTTCATTATACGGCATCGATCTATGATGCTTATGAAGAAGAAAAGATCGCGGATCTGGTGATCAGTGAGGCTGCGCTGATGACAGGCACGCCAAAGGGGGCAAAACCGGAGGATTTTGTTTCTAACCTGCGTTTTGATCCGGACACACAGGAGATCACGGATGGGAAGACCTCTGTGGTAAGCGTTGGCGGGAAGTCTTATCCCGTGCTTTATACTGTAGACCGGATGCAGGATGATGCAGACCGGGAGTTTACCAGATATAAAGCCTCTATCCGGTCTACGGCACTGGTCTATGTGCATAAAGGAAAAGAGGATTTTGAGTATAATGATCTTGCATTTTCGGAGCTGAGCGCGGAAACAAAGTTCTACAGGTTCCCGCTGACGGTTTCTTATGTGATCAGAAAATATGATCACGGGAAGCAGGAATATGTGTCTTACAGCATTGCGCTGGATGCGATGATGGCGCGAGGGATCGGGAATACCTATGAAAAGAATGTCAGGAACAGTGCCATTGTAAGGCTTAACAGCAGCAGCATCACCAGGCTTTTCGAAGATGAAGATATCGTAAATGATGTAAAGGATCAGCGCCTGGATGCACAGGTGCCGAAAAACATCTATGTTTCCATGACGGCTTCCGTTGATGCTTTTAAAGATGAGGCACTGGCGCAGTACAATGAGCTGCAGATATTGCCGGCATCCGTAGCGACAAAGGCAAAGCGTGCCTATGATGATACCGTATACCGGCTGGCGAATGGCAATTATGCGTATAAAGAGTCGGCCGCTTTGGGGGATGCGGCAGGTTATGCGGTAGTTAATACGTTTTTTGGTGATCTGGATACCGGCAGTTTTGGAAATAAGTATGAAAACGGAGCTGCGGCATGCATCACCTCATTGCGGCATCTGTACAATATGCGTTATACCGCCTCACTGCCGCAGGAGGCAACCTACAGCATCCTGCGTGACCTGAACTGGTATGAAAAAATAGAAGATAAGTATGCCAGCGACGTGGTCGTATACGACGCAAATATGGCAGGGCATTCGCCCGTAGGGGAAAACCGGAAATACGCGGCCGCATCCGAACTGGTGCTGGTGTCCTGGCCGGCACTGCCCTCACTGACAAAGAACCAGACGCTGCTGGCTGCGGAAAATGACATATCCACTGCTGCGGATGATAAAACGGCTGTGATCCGTAATGTACAGATGCGCAGGGAATCGTTCCTCTCGACGGACGAGGGATATGGCCTGATCTGCAGGAACAATGGCTTGATCAGCAATATCCGGGGAGAAAACTTCTGCCTGACGCTGGAGTCTGTGGCGGACGGCACTTCAGAGACCAAAAGCGTGGCTGCTACCTTGAAACGCTTGTATGAACATGGAAATGATAAAAATGATTCGATCCAAAACAGGGATGGCTGTAAATTGCAGGACGGAAAAGATATCAAACCGGCACCGGTAGGGGCGCTGGTCGGATTGCAGGATGGGGTGCTTGGTGAAGAGGGAAAGACCATACGGATGAGCAATCCCATAGTTCTGGCAGGAATCTGGAAAGACAATGAATGGAAGAAGGTCAGGCTGTATGTAGATGGCGCTTCTGACCTTACGATGGTGTCGGGCATAGGCGGCGTGGCAGGGTATTATTCTGCGGCGGCTTCTTCCGCAGGAGAGATCATAACGGATGGAAAGATCGCTGTGGCAGGCGCGTATTATGTCGGCGGCGTGCTCGGCAAAGTAAACGGCGGGGTGGATGCGCATCTGATCGTGGACAGCAGCAAAGAAACGGCGGAAAGCGCGGTATCGTTTCCGGATGCAGTGGGCGGTCTGGTAATGGGCAGGAAGTTTATCGGCGGCGCAGTCGGTTATCTTGTAAATGGCTATTTTGCGCAGGAGGTGCCGGCGGCAAAGGCGGGTATTACGAGCGATGCCGAAGGAGTTGTGACGATTACGGAAAAGACAGACGCGGCTTACGGCATCGAGGCAACGCTGGCTGCGAATACTTATGTCTGGCAATACGGCGGGTACGGAACCGAAGCTTATGAGGGTGTCGGCGGTGCAGTCGGGCAGATCTATCATTATGATGCGGAAAAAGTGCTCAGCATCAAATGCAGCAATGCGGGCTTTATCCTCGGTTCCAACAACGCCAACGGAAGGTATGTGGGTGGGGTCGTGGGCTGTCTGCAGCAGGGTGCCGCAAAAGAAATGTATATTTTTGCGCAGAATGCAGAAACCGGGCTGATCGGAACAAGGGATGGAAGCAGCGCATTTGGAAAGAGCCTTTGTGCAGCGGCAGGGGTTGCCTGTATCAGGGATTTTGGTACGGGTACGGATGCCTATGTATTTCATGTAAGCAATAAAGGCGTGATCTGTTGTAATACCGACAAGAAAAGCAGGGAAGCGGGTGTGGGAACTGCGATTGGCGCTTTCCTGACGACCACAGGCAGTCCCGTATATCCTTCTTTGCTGGTCAGAGCGGAAAATGCCGGAAAAATAATCGCGGAAGACATTGTGGATAATCAGACAAATGCCGATCACTGGAACAGTAAGAGTGAGTATCTCTATGGCGTTGGCGGTGCGGCCGGGTATCTTTACGGGCTGCAGAATGATTCCCATATCTACAGTCAGCTGGCGGCAAGTGCAGAGATCACGGCAAACGGAAATAATGTCGGGGGTGCCGTCGGCTGCCTCCGCGGAGAAGTAAAAGGGACAGGTGATAAGCAGGTCACGGTCACGGCAGAATTAAACGGGAATGCTGTGGTGCAGAGTAAAGGCGGCATCAATGTAGGCGGCTGTACAGGCGATCTGTGGAGCCAATCGGATTACAGCGTGTTCCGCACGCAGATCCTGGGAGATGCGAAAGTGTACGGATACCGTAATGTGGGCGGCGTGGTCGGGCGCGGCCAGCAGATGGGGCGCGGGACAGGGCAGATTTCCGATGCGAAGATCATACTGCAGGGGGCTTCTGAGCCATATACCCTGACACTGACAGGAGCAGAGGGCAGCGGTAATATCAATAAAGACAATAACACGAATGTGGGCGGTGTGATCGGTGTCGCAGCCGCTTATGGCGGAGTGTACAGCACAGAGCTCATCTCGCCGGATCAGAGTACGGAAAAACTGATAATGCATATCGATGGCGCAAAAAATGTCGGCGGCATGGCAGGGAGTTTCCTGCTGCATGACCTGCGGGGGGCAGGCCAACATAACGGAACTGCTGCGATGGAATATACTGTGGTTTTAAATCAGGCTACCACGATCAACGGGATCGAACAGTCGGCAGGTGGCGCGATCGGCTATATTTATGACGATGGTGATGCTTCTGATTTTGCGGCTGCAGTTCGCCTGGCCATTCCTGCGGGCGGGACAAGCCCTATGATACAGGGAAACAAATACATCGGCGGTGCGATCGGTTATGTCCTTGCGCCGAAAATGACGGGGAAGATCGACAGTACGATCCTGGGGGCAGGAGCAGTCAGCGGGAAAGGCATCGTCGGTGGCGCGATCGGCTACGCAAGCATCAGTGGGAAGGCCGGTGAGGTGCATTCCCTGATCAAGGCATCCGCTGCTGTGACGGCTACCGGCTCCATATCTCAGGAAAGCCCTTCGGGGGCTTATGTCGGCGGCTGCATCGGGTTGATGGATGGCGAAGGCGTATATGACGCAGTCTATGCGCAGATCGACGGCGGTGAAACAGGAGAACTGCTGCCGATCCAGGGAGCAAGCCATTACATGGGAGGCTGTATCGGCTGTATCGGCAATAATAATCAGGGTGCTGTGGTACAGAATGTGCTGCTGGAGGTGAAAAAGACAGGGAAACTGATCACGGCGCCGGAAGCTTCACTGACCGGTATCGGCGGTGTGGTCGGCTGGGTCAGAAATAAAAGCCGGGTAGATAAGATCAGCGTGTCGGGGGATGGCATAACGCTGGATGTTCCAAAAGGATCCTCCGTTGGCGGCATGGTAGGGCAGGTTACGGAGAACAGTTCCGTCATGTACATGACAGGAAGCGTACCGATCAATATCAATGCGTATAACAGCGTAGGCGGATACATCGGTCTGCTGAAGGACAGTAAGGCAGGAAAATTTGAACTCACAGATGCGGCCGTGTCTGCAGATACAGATGCAGACACAATACCGGCTGCGAATACTGTTTACGCAACGCTTGCGGTTGCGGGAAACAAGTATGTGGGAGGCTGCATCGGGGAAGTCTACAACGGCAATGTCGGGATTGCCGGGGAGACCTGTCAGATTTCCGGAGTACAGTCTGTGGAAGCTGCAGAGATCGGAAATAACCGCGGCGCTGTGGCTACCGGAGGTTTTGCAGGGATTGTTTACAAGGGTTCCGTAGTCAATAGCAGCATCGATATGGTCCTCGGCCAGAACAGTTATGTCCGGGGCGGTGGCTGGAATACCGGCGGTGTCTTTGGGCAGGTAAATGAAAGTACTCTGTCCGGGAATTATTCCGTGCATTTTCAAGGCGGGCAGGTTCTGGGCAATTACGGGCACAGGGGCGGTGTGATCGGATACATACGGAAAAGCAAAGCCGATGGAGTTTTATCGACCTGGATCGAAGCGGGATACAGCACCACGGATGAGGCCGGCACCGTGCTTGGCGGAGATACGACAGCTGATGAGATCAAGAGCATTGGGGGCGTCATCGGACACATCGGGGATTACAATAACCGAAAGGACGAGGTGAGTATCGGAACGCTTGAACTGCATCTTGGTGCCGATCTTTATATTCTTTCCGGATACAGTTCTCTGGGCGGTGTAATAGGGCAATGCGAGAGCGAGATGGCAAATATCGGGAATATTAAGATCACTTCTACGGACGGGAAAAAGCACCGTATCAGCATCCTTCCGGATGTAACTGTCAGAAGATGCTGGGATCTGGGCGGCGTGATCGGATACATGATGGGCAATCTGACCGGCACCATCACCACAGAGAATACGGAATTTGTCGTTGCCGGCTGGGATTATCTTGGCGGCTGGATCGGCTGTCTGGACGGAAAACTTGGAAGCACCACATTCAATGTGAAGAATATTGTTTCCGTCACGGGCAGCAAGGGGAATGTGGGCGGCGTGATCGGCGTGACCGGCGGTAATCATATCCCTGCAAAGATCTCCAGTAACTTTATCGTAGACCTTACCGATGCCGAGATCACCGGTTATGGTGAAAATGTGGGCGGCGTGATCGGCGCGACCGGTGTAGTATATTCTTCCGAAAAGATTTACGGCTATATCCAGGCGAATCTGACGAATGTGAAGATCACCAGCAGCAGCTCCAATGTGGGAGGTGTCATCGGGAAGGCGGGCACTGTGATCGGAGGGGAAGGCGGCGAAACCGGATTGTACAGTAATATCACTGTCACTGCCTCCAATACTGTGATCAGCGGAAGAGAAAGCGTAGGAGGGATCCTCGGTTTTATCAAATCAGGAGGCAATGTGGATAATGAAAGTACTTACCGGCTGTCAGTTACGGATGATACTACGATCACCGCATTTGGAAACGGACATGTCGGTGGGATCGCGGGCAATAATGAAGCCGAATTTTTTGCAAAGACAGAGGTGAAGGTAGAAAGCGGCACCATACTTACCGTACTTTCGGAAGGCGGCTGCGCCGGCGGGATCATGGGAAAGAATGGCAATCAGTTTGGCCGGCCGGGATCGGACAGCTGCAAACTGCCGGAAGGCGGAGGCAGGATCAGGATAGAAGGAAAAAATGCAGGATATGTATTAGGTTATAACGGCTCATCGAACGGCAACCGTGGAGAATGCGGTATTGTAGGCGGAAGCGGTACGCTGGTGTATAATATCGGAAATGCGGAGCTCGAAGGTGATAGGGTAAAAAGAGAACCTATAACAGGTTATGTCGGCAAAAACGATTATGAGAAAAAAGAATATGAGGGTGAAGGATATCGTATCCATGGTGTAGAAATCAATACAAGCGGTTCGGGCGATTAACCGTATTTACCGTAAAACAGCATTTCTGTGTCGGCATCGGAGGTAATTCTCCGGAAAATGGGCATGAAAAGCGGCAATAGGAAAGGAAGCAAGCAGATTCGTGTGCAAAACAGCATTATCTGTGATATGATGTGCGTGAAATGAAAGAAGGAATCACATTTGAAAAACGATCCATGGCATCAACTGTCAGAAAGGCTTTACTGCCTGTGTTTATTTTGCTGCTTTTGCTGACCGGGCTCTTTATCTGGTGGCAGATCAGTACAGATGCGCATCATGTGATGCAGGAGGCCAGAGACATCCGTACGGCGCTGCGGCTGGTCGGATTGGAGTACCGTGGTCTTGGCTCATCTGTGTATGACCAGGGTGCACAGGATGGCCTGGCAGAGGGGGCGGCGCAAAAACTCAGGGATCTTACCTATGCGGAAGGTGAGGTTGATCTACTGGCCTGGGATGAATCCAGCGGCATGCCGTTATCGTTTACTTATCGGAAAGGTGCCTATGTGGTGGAATATAAGGCACAGGACCGTGATCATACCATCAGCGGAAAGTGGGAGATCTATTACGCTTTCCATATACTGACTTATACTACGGAGAGGGATTGAGGAGAGTAGCGGAATGCCGGAATACAGATTTAAATCGCAGGATGAAGCGGGAAAACAGCAAAGCGGCAGGATGAATGCCATCGATGAGGCGGATCTTCAGAAAAAACTGCGAAATAACGGACAGATGCTTTTAAGCGCCAGTCCGGTCACCAAAAAGATCACTTTAAAGCCTTTGAAAAAAAGCGAATTGGCTAACTTCTGTACGGAGCTGGGGACAATGACACAGGCGGGGGTGCCGTTGGTGCGCCTTTTGGAGATACTTGCAAATAATGAGTCCATTACACCCTATGAGAAGTATCTGTTTATAGAATTGCGGGACAAAGTCGTTCAGGGTGTCGCATTGTCCAGTACCATGGAGAGCCTGTATCCGGCGTTTCCGCCGCTGCTCATCTATATGTTCCGCGCTTCGGAATCCTCCGGCAATATGGATGTCACGGCTCTGAACCTGGCTGATCAGTATACCAGGGAAAACCAGCTGGAGGAGAATACCAAAAGCGCCCTGGTGTATCCGAAGATCCTGATCGCCCTGATCATCGGCGTGGTGTTGGTAATCTTTGGTTATGTCATGCCGCAGTTTGAAGAATTGTTTGCACAGATGGAGAGCCTGCCTGTGGCGACCAGAGTATTGATGTGGATCAGCAATTTTGTTTCCGGATACTGGTATCTGATCCTGATCGTCGGCGGTCTGGCCATCTTCTTTGGGCGCATCATACTTCGGATCCCGTCGATCAAACTGGTGGTGGATACCTTAAAGACAAAAGGTCCCATCGGAAAACTGAACAATACCATATATTCTGCGCGTTTTGCCAGAACCCTGAGTTCGCTGTATTCGGCAGGCATACCGGTAGACCGCTGTGTAACGATCGCCAGCCAGACCATCGGGAATAAATATGTGGAGAGCCAATTTGAGAAAGTATTGCGGGATATCCAGGCCGGCGTATCGCTTTCAGACGCGATCGATAAAGTGGAGGGTTTTATCGCTAAACTGCCTTCCGTGATCAGGATCGGTGAGGAAACGGGCATGCTGGATAAGATGCTGACCTCTATCGCAAATGACTTGGATTTCAAAGCGGCTCAGGCGATGACAAGACTGGTAAAATATATAGAGCCGATCACGATCGTGGTGATGGCCATTATCGTAGGTTTTGTCATGATCGGTGTGATCACGCCGATCTATCAGTCCTATTCCTATATCGGAGCAGGCTGACGGAGATAAGAGGCAGGGAAAGAATACTAAAGAAAGCATAGGGAAAGCAATATGAAAGTAAGCGTCTTTTTATCCAACAGCAGCATACAGGTGGTGTTGGGAGAAGGGAATAAGAAGAAAGCAGTGATCCGCAGCCTCTTTTCGGATGATATTCCGGATGGGACTTTGCTGAACGGTACCGTGATCAATGAGAGCGCTTTGGAGGATACGATCCGGGAGACATGGAGCAGGCATGGCATCAAGGAAAAAAATGTAGACCTGGTGATCAACAGCCCGCACCTGATGGCCCGCAGGATCGAGATGCCGCTTATGAACGGCGCGAAGGCGGAGAAATATATCAGTAATGAAGCGGATGAAAAGGATATCGCTCGTTTTAACAATGCGATCCTGGGCTGGTATCCTGTGAGCAAAAAAGGAAATACTCAGCTGGTCATATCGGAAATGGCGGAAAAGGAATTTGTGGAAACCTACATCCGTATTTTTGAGGCTTCCGGGGTGAAGCTGAATTCCCTGCACGGCGGGATCAACCTGGCAGTGAACATGATGCAGACGCAGGTGGGAAATGATACTGTCGTCTATATGATACTGGATGGCATGACGCTCACGACGATCCTGTTTGCAAAGGGAACTTATTATAACCGTATGAATACCCGTATCTATGCGGCACCGGGCACAATGGACTTTTCCATGGAGATCCGCAACGCGATCTCTTCCATACAGCAGTTTGCTACGGCACAGCATATCGAGGAAAAGATCAGTGATATTTACATCGCCGGACTGAATGCGGGACAGATGGAAAACCTGAAGACGGAGCTGCAGGGGTATCCCATAGCGGAAGCATTAAAGCCCATGGTATGCCCGGGCAGTGTTGAGATGAATTTCGAAGCAGAATCTTTTGGGGATTATCTGTTTTCCATTGCCGGCTTTTTCGGGACCAGGGATGGTCTTTCCCTTTTGGAGGCACTGAAAAAAGATTCGGAGCAATACAGGAAACAGCAGATGATATTGAAAATGGCGATACCTTATGCAGCAGCGGTGGTAGTGCTCGCGATCCTATCTTTCGCCATCCTGATCAGTATGCTCAGCAAGAAGTCCGAGCTGGAGAAGCTGCGTGCCTATAATAACCGACCGGAGATCGTGGAGGCTGCGGCAGCTTATGACGCGCTGTCCATGGAAGCAGCCAGACTGGGACGGGCGCAGGGCAGTGTGGATCTGCTGAAAGAATACAGGGAGACATATCCGACACCGGATTCTTCCGTGAATCAGAGCATTATCGGTGCGGCGCGCGAGGAAGAGGTGGAGATCGTGTTTAATTCCTATGCGGCGGAAACCGGCGTGTTAGAGTTGACGGCAAAAGCGGAAGATGTGGAAAAGATCAACCGTTTCATTGCGGGATTGATGGCGATCGATACATTTGAATTGATAGATTATACCGGATACACAAAGAATGAAGCAGATAACACCTGGTCGATCAACGTGATCTGCACGCTTGCGGAGGGCTGATACATGGAAACCACATTTACGGAACGCGACAAAAAACTGTTATATATACTGGGATTTATCGTGATCTTCTTTATCTTTGGCTGGATCATTATCCGGCCGATGATCAAAACGATCAATAAAACAGAAGAAAACATCACTGCAGCGACGGAGCTGAAGACAGAAAATGAAGCCAAGGTGATGGGACTGACATCGGCGCAGACGCTGCTGGATAAGTTTGAAGCGGACCTGGAGGCTTCCACGGAAGAGTATTATGGCATCATGGACAGCTCCGAGATCGATAAGCTTTTTACCATGTATGTACTGGAATCCGGATTGCGGGCAAAAGACCTGATCATCACGATGCCCGTGGAATCATTGGACGAGTCGCCTTATAAGTGGTCAGAGGCTGCGGCCCGGGTAAAGACGGTTTCCGAAGAAGATGATGAGGAGGAGGAAATATTGGATGCTGCTTCTGCACTGGCATATACCAAAACACCGCTGGAAATCTATACGGACGCGCATGCGGGAGAAAAGTATACTACGGCAGCAGGCATTTACTGTGCAAAGGTGACCATCGTGATGACGGGCAGCCAGTTAAGAGGGCAGAAGCTTCTGGATGATATCCTGACAAGGCCGTCCCTGCGCGTGACCGGATATGCGTGGGATGAGCTGGCACCGACCGTAAGGGCTCTGGAGGATGGGACTGTGACAGTGACGGAAAGCAATGAGAAACAGCTGACGATCCGTTTGAATCTGTATATGTATGACAAGACGATGGCCGGAATAGAAAAAAGCAGGGAAAAATAGAAAGGACTGTATCATGGATAATAAACTGATCAGGGAAATACGGCTGGGCGACCTGATGGTCAGCTACGGCTATATCACGGACCAGCAGCTGGGCGAGGCACTGGCGCTGCAGAAGCAGGATAAATCAAAGCGTATCGGACAGATCCTGATCGAGCAGGGGTTCGTGTCGGAGCGGCAGATGCTGATGGCTCTGGCAGACCGCCTGCAGACCAATCTGATCGACATCTCCACCTATCCGGTGGAGGAGGAAGCGGTCAAGACGATACCGGTGCAGATGGCGCAGCATTACCTGATGCTGCCGGTGTCCGTAAAAGACGGCCTGCTGACCGTGGCGATGAACGATCCCTTAAACCTCTACGCGATCGAGGATATCCGCCAGACCAGCGGTATGAACATCAATACGCTGCTGGCAGAAACAGAGCCGCTAAAGAACGCGATCACCTATCATTACGCCGAGGTAAAGGCGAAACAGGCCGCGATCAACGCCAGTGAGAGCGCAGCGACCAGCGAAACGCAGGAGGTCATCATTGATGCCGGTGTCACGGCGGATGACGCGCCGATCATCAATCTGGTCAATTCCCTGCTGGATAAGGCTTTTCAGGACGGGGCTTCGGATGTGCATGTCGAGCCTTTTGAAAAAGAGATCCTGGTGCGTATGCGTACCGATGGTGTGCTGCTCAACTACATGACGCTGAACAAAAATGTGCAGAATGCTTTGGTGGCGCGTATCAAGATCATGAGTGAACTGGATATCGCGGAGCGCCGGGTGCCGCAGGACGGCCACTTCCGCATCCGTATCCGGGAGCAGATCGTCAATGTCCGTGTGAGCGTGATCCCTACCGTATTCGGTGAAAAAGTGGTTATGCGTATCCTGGCATCCAACTCGGATATTGACCACAGCGATACCTTTGGCATGACGCCGGAAAATTACGCGAAATTCGCGAAGATGCTGAAATCCCCGAATGGGCTGATCTATATCACCGGGCCTACCGGTTCCGGTAAGACGACGACGCTGTATATGGCGCTGGCCTCCCTTTCCACGAAGCCGGTCAATATCTCTACGATCGAGGATCCCGTGGAGAAAAACCTGCCCCATTTAAATCAGATGCAGGTACATCCCAATGCGGGGCTGACCTTTGAAGTGGGTCTGCGCGCGCTTTTGCGTCAGGATCCGGATGTGATCATGGTCGGTGAGACACGAGATCCGGAAACGGCCGGTATCTCATTAAGGGCGGCTATCACCGGTCACCTGGTGCTGTCCACGCTGCATACCAATGACGCGGTTTCCACCATCATCCGTCTGATTGATATGGGGGCGGAGCCGTACCTGTTATCCTCCGCGCTGGTGGGTTCCGTGGCGCAGCGTCTGCTGCGGAAGGTATGCCCGTACTGCGGTCAGGTGACGGGGCTGGATGATTCCGAGTATGCCTTTGCGGGCAGGGATATCCCCGGGGCAAAGCGGGCGGTGGGCTGCGTGAAGTGCCGGAACACCGGATATATGGGACGTATCGCCGTACATGAGGTGCTGGTAGCGGACAAAAATGTGCGCAATATGATCGCGGCCGGCGCAACGGCGGATGCGATCGGGCGATACGCGGTGGAAAGCCAGGGGATGGAGACCATCAAGCAGGCGGGTCTGCGGCTGGTAGAGCAGGGCGTGACCACGATGGAGGAACTGCAGAGGATCGCGTTTAACGAGTAATTTGCGGAGGTGGATCATGGCAGGGGGGATAGCGATCGGGGATGCAGGATCCTGCCGGGATAAGAGAAAAAGGCTTTGCTTCTGAAGGCGAGCGATGACGGATCAAAAAAGTCATAAAAAAGTAAAAAAATTTTCGCGAAAGCTATAAATTATTTGTGCAAGTTGTCCGATATGATATAACAAGGGGATGGAATAAATAATGTTTTATAAAACGGTTAATTTAGATGGAAAAAGGAGAACGGACATGAAAAAGAGTAAAAAAATGAACAACAAAGGTTTTACGCTGGTCGAGTTGATCGTTGTATTGGTCATTCTGGCGATCCTGGCGGCAATCCTGGTGCCGACACTGCTGGGATATATCGAGAGGGCGAGAGAGGAAAAGGATTTCTCTACGGCACAGGCGGTTCGTGTGGCGGTGCAGTCAGAAATTGCGGAACTGTACGGAAAAGGAAAAGATCCTGTGGAATGGAGTGATGTTGAAGGCGCAAAAGAAAAGATATTTAAATTGATCGGTGCGGACAGTGATGGAAATCTGGATGGACAGACAATTGCACTTTCAGGGGGAACTATTAATAGCAGCAATCAGTTGACGTATATCAAACTTACAATCGGTGGGAAGACTTATGCGTATACGACAGAAGGTAATAAATGGGTTGCAGGGGATGAGGCTAGCAGCATAGCTGCTCCTACAGGGGCAGCAACGCCGACAACGACACCGTAAGGAAACTGATCGTTTTATCAGCATTAGTGTTTGTTTTAGGCACGGCAGTTGATAGACTGCTGTGCCTTTTTTATCAGAAAACCGCATTGCTTCCATAACTATAGTAAACGACAAAACTATTTTCGTTTTGTCGTTTACTGCGCCGGATTTTGGCCGCTGAAAGCGGCATATTTCCTTACAAAATCCGTGCGCATCCTCGCGGAGCGTTATAGTAAGCGCAATTATTTATTGCGCT
>JAFUUX010000125.1 GCA_017471325.1 Lachnospiraceae bacterium
CAGCAGGATCGCCAGACCGTAGTTGCCGCAGAAACGGTAGCAGGCACCCATGATACGGTTTAACAACGCCGTAAGCGGACCTTCCCCGGCACTGCGCTCTTTCTGACCGGCCGGCGCGTATCTGACGCCGGTATAAGAAAGCGCTTTTTCATCGATCGCCTGCCCATCCTGTGACATCTCCATGATCCGGGGCAGATAAAGATCATCCCAGCCGTCATCCCAGGTGTAAAACAGATATCGTCTGGGTTTTTGTTCCGGGTTGCAGGATCGGATCGTCTCTTCATCGATCCGCTTGCCTTGCGCCGCATCCTCCAGCAGGCTCCTGACATAAGCAAAAGACATGGGTGTGTCCGAAATCTCCAGCGGATGATGCTCCCCCTCATTTTTCACAAAAAAGATGGGATACTGGCTGAAGGTATAATGGCCGTGATCCGCCGTTACGAGGATCGTGGCGCTGTCATACAGTCCCTGTTCCTTCAATGCCTGCAGATAGGCCTCCAGCATGGTACAGTTTCCCATGGCTTCATCCAGCACATTATAAACCCGGTCTGCCTCGGAATGCAGTTCCTCATCAAAGGTATACGGTGCATGGATCCCGTCCAGGTGATAGATATGCAGCCCCTTTGCACTCTCCCCGGTCCGTATCCCCTGTTCCCGCAGCACCGCATAAAACCTCTGCACATCCAGGGAATATGCCGCATCCCCGCCGGCTGCTGCCTGCAGTTTTTCAAAAGCCGAGGTATCCACAAAGAAAAAGCGTTTTAACTGATGGGGCATATAATTAAAGGCCACCAGCGAATACATATCCTTCGCGAACGCCCCCCAGTCACCGATGCGGTAGCGTCCCTGCCCGATGTTGCTGTACTCACTGCATGCCGGATCCACAAAAGTATTGTCCGTATAAACACTTACCTGAAAGCCTTCCCGCGCCATGGTATCATACAGCGTTGTTTCCTCATACGCTTTTTTCACATACGCATCAAAAGGCTCCCGGTTCAGATAGGGCACGCCGGTCAGCAGATGCGGCAGCGCCCCTTTCGTGGACGGGTACATCCCCACGGTGTTCCGATAATAGGTAAAATCCTCGAATATGCCCGGGTAGCGCTCTTTCATCCCCTCACGAAGCAGCAGATCCTCCATGTCCTCTCCGTCAAAGGTATCCAGAATGAATACAATGATATTTTCCTCTGAAGAGAGCGTCAGCAGATCCCGGTCAGTCACCACGATGTCCGTCCGGACCGGTGAGTGCAGGATATGGTTTTTATGGAAAGAGACGCAAAGCGTTACTGCCTGTAAAAGCAGAAGAACCGTACATACAAAACGCCCAAAGGCAAAGATCTTATCCTTTATGATCAAAATGCTGCATACTGCCGCCAGAACCGCCCCGGCGATCAGCAGGATGCTGGCATAGGCATAGACCGGATGCCGGTCAAAATCGATCGTCACACCGTTTAGCACGCCGTAATGCCTGGGGATGAAATTGCCCTGCACATAAAAATAAAGCAGCGTATTCAAAAGAAAGGTATAGATGACCGTTCCCGCTTTCCTGCCCCCGGTCTTACGGTACAGCAGCTCCGCCGCCAAAAACAGGACGGCCAATACCGCGGCGAAACAAAGCAGCACCATGGGCAGCAGCTGGTACAAGCGGAACCAGAATTCATTTTCATTTGCAAAAAAGGCATCCAGCGGTGCAAATACCATAAACATGAACGCCGTGGCCAGCGCCCAGAGCAGCCAGCCACGTGCGTGCTTATCTTCTTTTCTGTTTTTATAAAGCAGCATCCCTTAATTCTCTTTCTTTTCTTCCTCCGGCAGGGCATATCGCTGCTCTACCATATGTTTTTCCTCATAGCAGTCAAATACAAAGCGGATCTCGCCATCCTCCATCTTCGGTGTGACCAGGCTGACGACCGGCACCACCACCAGGCCGGCGATCATCGCTGCCGCACCGGCATTGATCGGGCTTTGGATAAACCTGGTCTGCGGGAACATATTGATCACCGTGATCAGTACGCCCACGGCAAAACTCGCCCAGACGGAAGCCCTGGTTACGCCCTTCCAGTACAGGCCATACAGAAACGGCGCCAGGAATGCACCTGCCAGCGCGCCCCAGGAAATCCCCATGAGCTGCGCGATAAAGGTAGGCGGGTTCAGTGCCACCAGCACGGATACCACGATGAATACGATCAAAAAGATCCGCATGGTGATGATCTGTTTCTTTTCATCCATCTCTTTTACGATATTGCCTTTGATCAGGTCGATGGTCAGCGTGGAACTGGAAGTCAGCACCAGGGAGGCCAGCGTGGACATGGACGCGGAAAGCACCAGCATGATCACGATGCCGATCAGCAGATCCGGCAGCGTGGAAAGCATGGACGGGATGATGGCATCAAACGCCACCCCCTTCTCCGTATGGATCTCAGGTGTATCGAACAGCCTGCCGAACCCCCCCAGGAAATAGCAGCCGCAGGACACGATCACCGCAAAGACCGTAGAGATCACCGTACCGGTCTGTACGGCCTTTTCATCCCGGATCGCATAAAACTTCTGTACCATCTGCGGCAGCCCCCAGGTACCCAGGGACGTCAGGATCACCACGCCCACCAGGTTTAAGGGATCCGTCCCGAAGAACGAAGTGAAGGCGCCCGCCTGTCCCTGTGTCACCGCGATATCCGAAGAGATCTCCGACAGCGCGCGCACGGCCTGCAAAAAACCGCCCTGCCCGTTCAATATGGAATAGATCACGGCAATTATGCCGGCGATCATGATAATACCCTGGATAAAATCGTTAATGGCCGTTGCCATGTAGCCCCCCAGGATCACGTACACGCAGGTCAGTGTCGCCATGGCGATCACGCAGGCTGCATAGGGTACATGAAACGCCATCTCAAACAAACGGGATAAACCGTTATATACCGATGATGTATACGGGATCAGGAATACAAAAGAGATCACCGCCGCCGTGATGCGCAGGGCTTTGGAATGATAGCGCTTTCCAAAGAAATCCGGCATAGTCTTTGCATCCAGAAACTTGGTCATGATACGGGTGCGTCTGCCCAGCACCACCCAGGCCAGAAGCGAGCCGATAAAGGCATTGCCGATCCCGATCCAGGTAGCCGCAATACCGTACTTATAGCCGAACTGTCCGGCATAGCCTACAAACACCACGGCAGAAAAATAAGACGTCCCGTAGGCAAATGCGGTAAGCCACGGTCCCACCCTGCGCCCGCCCAGCACAAAGTCATTCACATTGGTAGAGTGTCTGCTCGAGTACAGCCCCACGCCGATCATGATCGCAAAAAATACGATCAGCAGTGCAATCTTGATTGCCATTGTTTTACTTCCCCCTTTCCATCCCTTTCGGATGATAAAGCATGATATACTTGCATTGCGCGTTGCGCAAAACAGTTCCTCAGCAGCTGTATTTGATGATCAGCGTCTCCACGCTCAGCCGGTCGCTCATCCGCCCTGTCCTGACCGCTTCCTCGGCCCGCACGCAGTCCTCCAGAGCCTGCTTGAGTTCTTCCATCGTAAAACGGGAAGCCAGCCGCCCATTCTCCTGCACCGCGTACGCCTTCATCTTCAGTTTTGCCTCGATCTGCTTCTGGTCCATGCCGATACTGCGCAGATCTTTCACCTTCAGCATGCGGTTGAACTGTCCGGCCAGCAGGCTGATGATCCCCATGGGTGAGGCTTTCAGCGCCAGCATCTCGTAGTAACTGTCCAGAGCCTTCTTCTGTTTCTTTTCCGCGATCGCGTTGGTCAGCACAAATACGTGCTCCTCGATCCGGCTGGTCACCACCGCGTCAATATCCGCTTCGGTGATCTCCTCTCTGCCCATGGTATAGCAGATCAGTTTTTCCAGTTCGGAAGCGATATTGGTCATATCCGTCCCGGTCTTCATCAGCAGATAAGAAAAGGTGGATGCCCTCATCTGCCTGCCTTCCCGCTTCAGGATGCGCACCACCTGGATGCGCAGTTCATCCTCGGTCATTTCGCTGTATTCCACCACGCGCCCGATCTCTTTGAC
>JAFUUX010000126.1 GCA_017471325.1 Lachnospiraceae bacterium
CGATCATCATCATGTTGAAATACTCCTGCACGATGGTCTGGGATATATCCAGAATATTGATCCTGTTGTTTGCCAGGTAGGTACATACTTTTGCGATGATGCCTACGGTATCTTTTCCTACGACTGTAATGATCGTCTTTTTCATTTCCTGTTCTCCTCTATTTATAACCGCCGTTTCCGGGCTTTCGTACACCATCTGCCCGCGCGATACGGTCTTTTATACCGCGATGCACTCCGACGGGCAGTCCCTGCGTGCGATATCGATGCGGAAATCATCCCCGTGCCACTGCGTATCGGACATCTCCACCTCCATGCGCACCGCTTCGTATGCCAGTTCCGGCATATTATTCTCATGGCTTAAATGGCTCAAAAAAATGCGCCGCATCCCGTCATGCAAAAGCGCCGTCAGCAGCCGCCCCGCCGATTCATTGGATAAATGCCCTTTCTTTCCGAGAATGCGCTGCTTTAACGGATAGGGATACCGCCCCATCTGCAGCATACGGATATCGTGATTTGCCTCCAGATAGACTGCCGAGAGTCCCTGCAGACTGCCGATGATATAATCATCATACTCTCCCAGATCCGTGACCACCGCGGTCCGGATATTGCCGTATTGAAAACGGTACGCCACAGGATCCGCCGCATCATGGGATATGTGCAGCGGCGTGACCGTTAGATCCTTGACCGTAAAGTCCGTATCCCTGTCGATCGGGATAAACAGATCCCAGTCCACCTTTCCGATGCTGCTGATGCGTCGCATCGCATCTATCGTTCCCTGCGTCGCATAGACCGGCATCCGGTATTTCCGGAGCATCACGCCCAGGCCGCCGATATGATCTGCGTGCTCATGCGTGATCAGTATGCCGTCCAGGTCTGTGCCGCAAATATCCAGTTCTTTTAAACCGGCTTCGATCCTCTTGCCGCTCACGCCGGCGTCCACCAGGATATGTGCCGTATCCGTTCCCACATAGATAGCGTTTCCGCTGCTGCCGCTGGCAATGCTCTTCATCCTCATTCTTCATCACCGCGCATGATGATCTGCTTCATGTCCTCTCCGCACATTCGATATCTCCCGTCCAAAGTATTACCGGCTTATTTCTCCCATCTGATCACGATCTCATCCCCGGAAGAGATCGCCTCCATGTATTCCGCCTTATGTCCGTTCAGATCCGTGATCAGTTTCGAGCCCTTCACGCTCTGTAAATCAAAGTCGATATAATCAAATACATCCACAAACACATAGGATGACTTACCGCTCATCCTGATCTGTTTGCCGTTTACCCGTACCAGTATGGACATGGGTACACCGGTCTTTTTATCCTCCCGGTCTGCCTCCGACTCTGTTTTATCCGCCGTTTCGGCCGGGGCTTCTGCTTTTTCCGCCGGTCTGTCCTTGGGCGCTCCCTGCACACCGGAAGGGATATAGGTTCCGTCATCCTCCGGCAGCGCCGCAAAACTGTCTGCCTCCGCCGCGGTATCCTCTGGTGCCTTCTTTTCTGCGGCATGCGTGCCTTTTGCATTCTTCCGCCCGCGTGACTTCACAGTCTTTTCGCCCCAGCGGATCGTAAAGTTTTCATAGACCTTTGTATCATCATCTGCCGGCTCATTATTGACAAAGACCTGCGTGCCGTCCTCGATCAGCACATCCATAAATTCCCGCACCTGCCGTACCGTATAGAAATCCTGCATGACGATATCGTCACCCTCCCGGATCTCGTAATACTCGGTCTTGGCCTCACCGTTCACATAAGCCACCTTCGGCAGCAGGATACGGCTGTCGTTGGCGTTGATCACGATCATGGACTTAAATTCCGGCAGATCGGAGATCCGGATCTTTGCCGGCTCGCCCACCGTGGATTCCTCCACCACGATCACATCATTGCTGCGGATCTGGGTGTGCATATCCGCCGGCTCCCCGTTGACGGTGATCCTGGCTGCCTCCCCCAGCTGGCCGCGCTTAAAGGTCTTGCGGCCGTTGATTGTATAGTTGATCTCCCTGCCGCGCCTCGGGAATAAGCCTTCATTCGGGAAATTGGCATGCATGGCCGCATCCACGACTGCCAGATTGCCGCTGTCATAGATCTTGATATGTTCTTCATTAAAGGTCACATAGATGAAATTATTGCTCTGCTCATAATAGTTTAGGCAGATGCCGATGGGCGTGATCATCAGGGAATCCCTGCGGCTGTCCTCATCTTTAAAGCGGATCTTCTGCATCACTTCCTCACCGCGCACCGCCACACGCTCTGCCACGATCCCAAGGTGCGCCGAGAGTTTCTGCGTATAGCCGGCGATCCTTCCGCCGCCGCCCACGACAAATACCGCGCTGACCGGCTTGCCGCCGTTCAGTTCCTTAAATTTTTCCGCCACCCTGGCAGTCATTTCCTCCAGGTTATCATCCAGCAGCTGCAGGACAGCTTCTTTGGTGATCGTCTGCGGCAGTCCCATGATATCGTTATATTCCACCGTATCCGCTGTTTCTATGCCGCGCTTGATGTGCTCTGCCGTATTGAAATCCACCAGGCAAGCCCGCGCGATCGCCTCGGTCAGGAAATCCCCGGCGCACGGGATCATGCCGTAAGCCACGATGCAGCCGTCCTTGGTGATGCAGATATCCGAAGTGCCGGCGCCCACATCCACCAGGCCGATATTCAGCATACGGTACATCTCCGGGATCGCTACCGAGATCGCCGCGATCGGCTCCAGCGTCATATTGACTACACGCAGCCCCGCCAGTTCCACGGCTTTGTACAGGCCGTCTACCACATCATCCGGCAGGAAAGTCGCGATCATATCCGCGCCGATGGTCCTGGCCTTGTGGTTCTCCAGATTGCCGATCTGGTAGCCGTTTAAATAATAGCGGATCACGGAATTGCCCACGCAGTAAAAATGCATATCCGAAGTGTTCTGCGCCTGAAACTGGGCATAGGCTTTTTCAATCCCCATGGAAGTCAGCCCCGCCACATCCTCGGGCGTGATCACCTTTTCCTTCTCCAGTTCCCAGGTGGTATTGACCTCCACGGTCTCCAGCACACGGCCTGCGGCAGCGATACAGACATTGCTCAGTCTGACCTCCAGTTTTTTCTCCAGCTGCTTTTTGACCTGCGCGATCGTATTGCCTACCTGGCTGATATTGTGGATCTGTCCATCCAGCATGGCCCTGGTCTCATGCTCTTTGGACTCCTGTGCCAGCACATTAAACACATCCCCCTCACGATACCCCACCGTTCCGACGATGCTCCTGGTGCCGATATCCAGACCAAAAACCAGATTTCCCTGTTCCTTATACTCTGCCATAGATCTCCCAACCCCGTTTATCTCTTATCTGAATATATCAAAAGACAACATATCCTGCAGCGGCGCTGCAGACATGTACCTTTAAAAGTAAACATAACTGTCCTTATTATAGTGCTTTCTGCCCGAATTGGCAACCTTGAAATCATGCTTTGACGGCTTGCTCATTTCGTTTCCAGTTCAAACCAGAATTCCACGCCATCCTCATAATTGCGTACCCCGAACTCCTGCTTCATGGATTCCATGATCGCCTTTACTATGGACAACCCCAGACCGCTCCCCCCGTATTCCCGCGTCCGCGCCTTATCCACCTTATAAAACTTATCCCAGAGCTGCCCCAGGCTTTCCTCCGGGATCGGCTCCCCGGTGTTGAATACGCTGATGCGGATGTGCTGCGCATCGTCGGAAGTGGCCGCCTTGACATGGATCTCCTTGCGTCCGCTGCAATAGTGCACCGCATTGGAAAAATAATTCCGCAGCACCTCTTCGGTCTGGTATTCATCGGCCCAGACATATTTTCCGCTGCCCTCTTCATAAAACACCCGGATCTGCTGCTGCTCCGTAAGCGGTTCAAATGACTTTAAGCAATGCACGATCAGTTCATTGATATCAAAACGTTCCATCTGCATGGCATCCGCGCCGGATTCCACCTGGTTCAGCGAGATCAGCCGCTTTACCAGATGGTTCATCTTGTGCGTTTCGTCCATGATCACATCACAGTAATATTCCAGACTCTCCCGATCATCGATCACGCCCTCTTTCAGCCCTTCCGCATACCCCTGGATCAGGGCGATCGGCGTTTTCAGTTCATGGGAAACATTGGCAATGAACTCACTCCTGCGCTGATCCGCCGACCTTCTGGCATCCACATCCTTCTGCAGTTCCAGATTGGCCGTCTTTAAGTGGCTGATGGTGTCCTCCAGCCGTTCCGACATCAGGTTCATATTTTCCCCCAGAAGCGCGATCTCATTATTACCGCCCCCCTGGTATTTTGTTTCAAAATTAAGGTTTGCCATCTTCCGTGAGATATCCGCCAGGTTCAGGATCGGCACCGCGATCCTCGCCGATACCATCCAGATCACAATGCCGGCCAGAAGCATTGCTACCAGCCCCACATAGAGCAAAAAGCCGTTAGACATGCGCACGCTGTCCCTGATACTCTCTACCGCCGTGCGGATCAGGAAAAAACTGTCCGCGTCCAGATTACCCCACATGGTGATATAATCCGTCTGGCTGAAGGGATCCTTCATGTAGCACATGGTATACCCCTCCCCCTGGCCGATGATCCTTTTGACTTCCCCGTCCCGCGAAAAAACGACATCCCGCAATTGCAGACTGATCTGCTCCGGATCCTTAAATGTGGAATAAAGCGTCTGCGACCTGGAATCCGTGACAATCAGATTCGCATTGTAAACATTGCATAGGTTCATCAGCTGCGCTTCCGCCGCATCAAAAGAATCGCCGCAGCAGGCATTCTGCAGCAGCGTGTAGATCTCCATCAGGTTATTCTTTTTATATTGCAGGTAATATTTTTCCAGAAA
>JAFUUX010000127.1 GCA_017471325.1 Lachnospiraceae bacterium
CCTGCTTTGTCTCTGCCGGGATTGCATCATAAGCCGCCTGCCATGCATCCCGCCTTGCATCCCCTTTTGCAAACCCCAGTCCAAACGCGGTATCCCCCAGGCTTTCCGGAAAGATCGCCAGATCCTCTTCCCTGTTCGCAGCCAGCGTGGCCACGGCATTGTTCATCAATCCGGCGTCACTCTTTCCCCGCCGGATCGCCATCATCATATCCGGCATGGATTGAAAATAAGTAAACTCTTTTACATGCGGTACCTTGGAAGCGATCAGTTCCTCAAAAGGCGCCCCGTTCAGCATAGAGATCGTCTTTCCGTTCAGTTCATCAAAGGTCTGGTATTCTGCTCTTTTTTCCACAGCACCGGCTGCTGCCTGCTTCGGCAGATCAGATGCCAGTACCGCAAGGACGATCCCGCCTGTACTGGTCGGATCTGAAAACAGCACTTCCTCCCGGCGTTCCGGTGTCACGTTCATATCCGTGGTAAAGTCGTATTTCCCTGTCTGCACGGCCGGGATCCGTGCCGAAAAATCAGCATCCCCCAACTCCAGCGCATATCCTCTGTCCCGGCAGAACCGCACTACCAGGTCGATATCATAGCCGACATTCTTTCCGTCTTTGATATAGGACCAGGGCATATCCGTCGATGTCGTGATCACGCGGATCGTGCCGTTCTCTCCGCTCAGCCCCTCCATATCTACAACCTTCCGGTTCTCATCGATCCCCATCCAGATATCATCCATCTCCTGCAGGGTTCCGTCTGCACGGATCTTTGCCAGAAATGCATTGAATTCCTCACACAAGGCAGCGCTCTCAGGATCGTCCTTACGGAAAGCAAAACTGTAATCCTGGTTTGTGATCCGCTCATGGATATAATCGATCTGCGGCTGCTCCGCATGGATCGTTTTCAGTCCCGGCTCATCCCCCAGATAAGCATCGATCTTTCCCGCCAGCAGCGCCGCGTTACAGTCCGGATAACTGTTATAATAAAAATATTCGCTGTCCGGGAAATAGGTAAACGCCGCATTCTCCATCAGCGTCCCCGTAAGGACGCCGATCCGCTTTCCGTTATACTCCTGCCAGGCCGGCTCCGTAGGCGGTTCCTCCTCTGCAGCCATCGTTCTTTCGCAGAACAGCATGGAAAGAAGCAGTATCAGTCCCAGGAACATACAGATCATTTTTTGCATCATTTTTTTCATTTCAGTTCTCCTCTCTTCCCGCGAAACTGCAACAGGAACAATCCCGCAGCCAGAAGCACTGCCCCTGCCAAAAGCACAAAAAACACTGTGCTCCCGTTCATCTCACCCGCAAGTGCAGGGATACGCTTTGTAATCGGCTCCTCAAACTGCTGCAGCAGAAGTGATGTCAGGTTGTTTAAGAAATGCATCAGGATCGACAGCCAGATACACTGCTCTTTCCATGCCACATAACTGAACAATATCCCCAATAGACCGATCAGCACAAACTGCAGCAGGCTCATGTGGTAAAGCCCGAACAAAAGCCCCGTCACGATCACGGCTGCCGGCGCACTGTACTTATGTTCCAATGCCCCCAGCAAAAAGCCGCGGAATACCGTTTCCTCGCAAACTGCCGGAAATACCGCCACTGCCAGCACCAGCAGCCACAAGGGCACACCCTCCCAAAGCCCTACCAGCATCTGTGTATTTTCCTGCGACAGATCCGGAAAAAGCCCCATCAATCCATTCGCCAACACCTGGATCAGCAGATATCCCCCTGCCCAGCACAAAACCGCTGCGATCACGCTAAACACACGCGGCCTGCGCAGATGAAATACCTTCACGGCGTCGGTACGGATATACCAGGCATAAAAAGCCGTAACAGCAAACAACAGTCCCTGCTCCACCAGCAGGCCGCAGATCCCCAAACGGACTACCGCCAGAGAACCGGCAAACAAGATCACCAGCAGCAATACGGAAAACAGCAGGATCACATCACCGACACCGGGGATCTGTTTCGCTTTCATATCCTTTCTGGCTTCCATCAGTTTCAGGGATACCGCCGCATCTCCAAAGAGGATATTCTCTGACGAGAAAAACCTGGTCATCAGCACGATCGTCACGCCTGCGTAGGCAATATTGGAAAACAGCACCATTGCGATCAGAGACAGGTCAAAATGAAACTTAAACAGTTCAGAGATCAGCAGGGTAATGTTTACCACCGGTATCAACGCCGTGGTCTCATTGAGCCGCAGCGACGGGATCATGCCGGCCATCCCGCCCAGCATAAAAATGATCATCACGGGCGAGGTATAATTCTGCGCTTCTTTAAAACTGCGCGCAAAAATACAGGCGGACAGACAGGCTCCGGAAGCAAACATGGCAAATACGATCACGCACAAAAGCATGATCAGAATGGCGGGAAGATAGGAAAAGACATTTAAACCTCCCGCGGAACCTGCATACTGCATGCTGCTATAGGTATAGGCTCCCAGAAGTCCCATGGAAAGCAGGTTCAAAAATGCGGCAGCCACTGCTACGGTGGATGTCGCCAGGAATTTCGCCGTGATCAGTTCCAGATTGCGCACCGGCATCGTCAGCATCGTTTCCAGCGTGCCGCGCTCTTTTTCTCCCGCTGTCGTATCTATGGCAGGATACATCGCCCCCATCAGGATGCTGGTGATCATCAGAAAGGGGATCATATAACCCAACAGGTTTCCTGCATTTTCCTCATTGGATGACAGATCCTTATAGGCATAACCTACCGGCGAGAGGATCTGTTCGCTGTCCAATCCCTGCTCTTCCAGCAGTTCCCTGCGCATCTTATCCCGGTAATCTTTCATCATATCCTGCAGCATCCCTGCGGCTGTCTGTGAATCCGTTTCCGAGGCTAAATACGCGATCTCATAATACGGCTTGTTCTCCGAAACCGACTGGATCAGATAGGCATCTATCTCCCCTTCCCGCAGTGCCGTTTCGGAATCGCGGTGTTCGGTATAACTGTCTACAATGATAAAATCATAATCATGCTCTTTTTCCGTTTCCAGCAGAAAGATTTCCATCTCCTGCGGTTCCGCGACCTCCTGAACGGATACACGGTAACTCTTGCTGGTAGATGCCGTCAGCATAGAGGACGCCATATACATGGACAGCATAAAGATCAGCGGATAAAGGATCAGCGGTACTACGATCATCATCAGGATCGTTTTCTTATCGCGTAAAATATCCAGCATTTCCTTTCTGTAAAGGGCTTTCAGGATCTTGCCATTCATGCTTCGCCCTCCTTTGCCGTTCCCCGTCCGCTGACCAGTCCCTGTTCCGTTTGATCGATCAGCACCCGGAAGGTCTCTCTTAGATTCTCCGTACCGGTTTCGTTCATCAGTGCCTCCGGCGTGCCATCCGCTATAATGCCGCCCCGGTAGATCATCAGGATCCGGTCGCAGAGATACTGCGCCTCTTCCATATAATGCGTGGAATACAAAACCGCACGTCCCCGGTCCCGCTCGCCCCGCATGAATTCGATGATGGACTCGCTGCTTAAGATATCCAGCCCAAGGGTAGGCTCATCAAAAATATAGATCTCCGGCGCATGCACCAGACATCTGGCAATACTGGCCCGCTGCGTCTGGCCGGTGGACAGCCGCTCGATCCGATTGTCAATGAAATCCTGCAGCTTCATCACCTCTGCGATCCGCGCGATCCTCTCCTGCTGTTCCTCTGTAGAAAGCCCGTAGATCTCCGCAATGGTTTTCAGCATTTCCCGTACCGAAAGGCGTTTATACAACCTGGTATTTTCCGACAGATAACCGATATGCCGTTTGGCCTCGATCTCATCCGTCAGTATCCGGCCCTCATCATCCAGCACCGAAACCTGCCCCTGCGTCGGCTCCATCAGCCTGCCCAGCATGCGCAGAAGCGTCGTCTTTCCTGCACCGTTTGGTCCCAGCACGCCCAGGATCTCACCGCCCTTTGCCTCCAGGCACACATGGTCTACGGCATAAAACTCCTCCTGACGGCTTTTGCCTTTCCTGTTCCCATCCGCCACCATGCGGTTAAATTTTTTGCATAACTGCTCTGCACGTATCCTCATTTATTCTCCTGTTTGCTGTTCCGCAGACACATCGCTCCGGAGATCCGGCATAACCTCCGCGGCATCCGCACATGATTCCGCCTGCTTTTTCTTTTTCTTCCGCTTCTTCTTTTCCGGCTGCGGCGGGTGCAGTTCCATATATGCTTCGTAGAGATCCGGCCGCCGCTGCTTTGTTCTTTCCAATGACTGTTCCAGACGCCATTTTTCCACGTTTCCGTGATGTCCCGACAAAAGGATCTCCGGCACCTTCTTCCCGTGCCATTCCTCCGGCCTGGTATATTGCGGATATTCCAGCAGACCGTCATTAAAACTTTCTGTCATCGCAGACTCATCGTTGTTCAAAACGCCGGGGATCAGGCGCGATACGGCATCCATCATCACCAGTGCCGGCAGTTCTCCGCCGGTCAGCACATAATCACCGATCGAGACATGATCCGTTACGATCTCCTCCAGCACGCGTTCATCGATACCCTCATAATGCCCGCAGAGAAATACCAGATCTTCCTCTTTGGCCAGTTCCTCCGCCATGGCCTGATCAAACACCCTGCCCTGCGGCGTAGCATACACTACCCGTATCCGCGCTCCCTCCTGCGGCGCGATCCGCTCCATCACCGCCCGGTAAGTCTGATACACCGGCTCCGCCTGGATCAGCATGCCTGCGCCGCCGCCATATGTATAGTCGTCTACCCTCTTGTGCTTATCCGCAACATGATCCCGTATCTGATAGGTTTCCAGGGAAAGGATCTGCTGCTCCATCGCCCGGTAGAGCACACCGGTATGCATGCCCTTTTCGATCAGTTCCGGAAATAGTGTCATCACATGAAAATGCACTTTACAGCCCCTCCATCACGGATACATCCATACGCCCGCCTGCAATGTCTACGTTTAAAACACACTGCCTGATCGCCGGCAGCAGCAGTTCCGTACCATCCGTGCGTGCTATCTGATATACGTCATTCGCTCCCGTTTCTATCACATCGCTGATCCTGCCGATCTGCACATCGCTTTCATAGACTGCCAGACCGATCAGATCAGAGATATAATACTCATTTTCCTCCAGCGGCACCGCATCCGCACGCTCTACATATAATTCCTTTTTTCGAAGTCCCTCTGCCGCATTGCGATCCGTATATTCCGAAAAACGCAGGATAATACGGTCATGCTGCTGCTTGAGCCCTTTTAAATGCAGCAGGTTGTACGCTTCCCCGTTTTTCAGATACACTTCCTTTACTTTTTTCAGATGCAGCACATCATCCGTTGTCGGAAATAATTTCACTTCCCCCTGCACGCCATGCGGTTCCGTGATCACGCCAATCCTGAAATATTCTTTCTCCATCCGTTTAACCTCGTAAAAACATTTGCTTTGGACATTTTGCTCAAGTATATAGCACCGGCGGTTTATCTGCTTAAAACCCCGAAGAAATTTGCCAGCGGCTCGATCGTCGCGTTCAGATTGCCGATCGCTGTATTGAGTTTTTCCAGATCGATCGTATCCAGCCGTGCCATCGTATCCGTAAGCCCCTCCGTCGCCTGCACCGTCAGTTCATCGATATGCTTCACTGTCCCTGACAGGTCTGCCGCGTTCAGTTCATTGGTCAGTTATTCCAGATTTTCCAGGGAAACCATCGTACTGTTATAGATGGTCTCTACCCTGGGACCGAGATACATGGCTGCCATGATCACGATCGCAAGCACCGCCCCCATAAAGAGCATCGACAGAAAAGAACAGATAAAAGACAGCCGCTGGTACTTTAACTGTTTTTTCTCCGTGATCTCCATGTCACGGTTATGCTGCTCTATATTCTCCTGGTGCTGCCTTGTCTCGTCAGCCTGTATGCTGTCACTTTTCATTTTCCTGCCATCCCTCCTGTTTTATTTTTCACAAAAATAGCGCTCCGTCCGCAGCGCGGTTCCCCATAATGTGAAAAAGACAGGACAAACACGCCTGTCTTTTCGTTTTTTCATTTACACAAGTTACTCGATAATGTCCACATCCACAAACAGATCCTCTTTCGTGGATGCTGCCTTTACTACAGAGCGGATCGCTTTTGCAATGCGTCCCTGCTTGCCGATCACTTTTCCCATGTCGGACGGATCGACTTTCAATTTGATCGTTACACGCTTTCCATCGGTTTCTTCCGTCACAACTACTTCATCCGGTTTCTCTACAAGCGCTTTGGCGATCACTTCTACCAATTCCTTCATGTAATCCCCTCCAAACTTGACCTATGTACAGAAACCCGGTTACTTTTCGATATTTGCGAGTTTGAAGATCTTGCCAACTGTTTCTGTCGGCAGTGCGCCATTCGCCAGCCACTTCTTTGCCTTCTCCTCATCTACCTTAAATGTAGAAGGATCCGTGTTCGGATCGTAGGTACCGATCTCATCGATCACCTTGCCGTCGCGTGCGTTGCGGGAATCTGCAACAACGATACGGTACTGCGGTTTCTTCTTCTTTCCCATTCTGGTTAATCTGATCTTTACTGCCATTTTTGTTTTCCTCCCTTTTTCGGAATGTTTATTTTCTGTATTTGATAACACCATCCACATTCGGTTTCGGGTGTATCTAACTGTTTAAAACGGAAAACGCCTGCCGCCGAATC
Source organism: Lachnospiraceae bacterium (assembly GCA_017471325.1). GTDB lineage: Bacteria > Bacillota > Clostridia > Lachnospirales > Lachnospiraceae > NK4A136. The sequence continues at coordinate 6,644 of JAFUUX010000127.1, forward strand.
CACCCATGCGACCACGCTTTCCCATGCCGCCCATCATGCCGGGAAGCTGCTTCATCATCTTTTGTGACTGTTCAAACTGCTTGATGAAACGGTTTACCTCTGCGATATCCACACCGGCGCCTTTCGCAATCCTGTGCTTGCGCTGCGGATTTAACAATTTCGGATTGGATCTCTCCTGCGGTGTCATGGACAAAACGATCGCTTCTGTGCGCTTTAACTGCTTTTCATCGATCATGCCCTCGATATCATTCATCTTGCCGCCGATCCCCGGCAGCATCGATAAGATGCTGGCCAGTCCGCCCATCTTCTGCATCTGCTTCATGGAAGTCAGGAAATCATTAAAATCAAACTTCCCTTTCTTCAGACGCCCGGCCATCTCTTTTTCTTCTTCGGCATCCATGGCCAGGTTCTGCTCGGCTTTTTCGATCAGCGTCAGCACATCCCCCATGCCCAGGATCCTGCCGGCCATACGATCCGGATAAAACTGTTCCAGATCCGAAAGTTTCTCACCCATGCCGACATAAAGGATCGGCTTGCCTGTCACGGCTTTGACGGAAAGCGCCGCACCGCCTCTGGTATCCCCATCCATCTTGGACAGGATAATGCCTGTCACACCGATCTTTTCATCAAATTCTTTTGCCACATTTACGGCATCCTGGCCGGTCATTGCATCCACGACCAGCAGTGTCTGGTGCACCTCCACATTTTCTTTGATGCGGATCAGTTCCTGCATCATGTCTTCATCCACATGCAGTCGGCCTGCCGTATCCAGGATGATCACATTGTGCCCGTTCTTTTCGGCATAAGCAAGCGCTTCCTTTGCGATCTCTACTGGCTTATGGTTCGTTCCCATAGAGAAAACTTCCACTTCCTGCTTCTGCCCGTTGATCTGTAACTGCTCGATCGCTGCCGGCCGGTAAATATCGCAGGCCACCAGCAATGGCTTTTTCCCTTTTTGTTTCAGTTTTCCGGCAATCTTTGCCGTGGTCGTCGTCTTACCGGCACCCTGCAGACCGCACATCATGATCACTGTCTTGGCCTGCCCCGGCTGCAGTTTCAGTTCCGTGGTCTCCGAACCCATGAGGGATGTCATCTCTTCATTCACGATCTTGATGACCATCTGCCCCGGATTTAAACCGTTCATGACTTCCTCACCAACGGCTCTTTCCTCGACGGACTTCACGAACTGCTTTACCACACGGAAATTCACATCCGCTTCCAAAAGCGCCATTTTTACTTCTTTCATGGCTACTTTTACATCCGCTTCCGTGATCTTGCCTTTTCCGCGCAGATTTTTAAATATATCCTGTAATTTGTCGCTCAGGCTTTCAAATGCCATACATGCTTCCTTATCTGATTATCTGAATATCTATATATCAAAATCTCTAAATCCGGTATCCGCTGATCTGATGCTGCTCATTTTCATGGGCTGGCCTGATCTTTGGCTTTCTGCTTCTGTCTGGTTTCAAAGGCTGTCTGCTGCCCCGTCTTCAAGTGTGCCGTTCATTGTTTCCAGTAACTGCATCACTTCTGCTGTCTGGGCGGTACTCAGTTGCAGGCTGCCATCCTGCTGCCTTGCGCCCGTCAGCATGGCTTTCAGCGCCGAAATCCCCCGGCTCTGCGCATGATACTGCGCCACCAGCCCCAGTTTTTCCTCGTAGTCTTTTAATATACGGTCACACCGCCGCAACAGATCATGCACACCCTGCCTTGTGATCCCGTACTGTTCTGCAACCTCGCTTAAGGACAGATCCTCATATACTGCCGCGCTGTAGACCTCCTGCTGATGCCTTGTCAAAAGCGGCCCGTAAAAATCGAACAATATCCCCTGTTCCACGATTTTTTCCATAACAAAAGGTATTATAGCAAAATATCAGGCAGTGTCAAGTATTTTTTCTTTACACGATGGCTTTTCTTTTTTCTTTACACGATACCTCCCTGGCTTAGTCCATTGTTCTGCCGGTGCCTCACCCGGATACGGAGCAGAACTCCGTTCCAAACCGGATAAACCCATGTTTCGATCCGGACAGATACCGATACATCATGACTTTCCGTTATTTTCCGCTGCTGATCTGATAGCGGATCTCCTCCCATGCCTGCTGCAGTGTGCCCGCATCCGGTTTTCCGCAGATCGCATGCAGCACGTAAAATTCGAGCACATCCAGCGTATGATCCTGCGCATACAGCGCCATCTCATCCACGATCTCATCGCGGTAAACCGTCAGGGATCCGTATGCGCTCTCATCCACGCCGTAATGCACCGGCAGCTGCACGCTGACGCCCATATATCTTCGCAATAAGAGCAGCAGTTTCTCTTCATTTAACTGCTCCGTCACCGCCAGCGTCCGGGAAAACATCTCCGACAGATAGGCTGTGTCATCTTCAAATACCTTCTCCGCATTCGCGTTATGCCCGCCATAAGACTGCGTGGGACCGTCATCATAAATATTGATCTGGAAAAACGCTGCCGGATCATAAGGCATCATGATCTCCTGATACGGATCCGTGACCGGGATATGCGCATACGCGGTCCGCTCCGCCGGCAGCACTGCGCCCAGCGGCTTTCCGAGCACGCCGGGATTCTTCCTGTTCAGCTGCGTGCTCACGCCCTTTGGCATCCCCGGCCCGTCCTTGGGATAAACATAGCGGTCCGTCAACTGCGCAATGGGGGATAAGACATCCGAAGTGTAATGGTTCAGCATGACCGGTGAAGAAAAGCAGCCGCTTAAGCCGACCGGCGAGAGCGCCTCCCAGCATCTATGATCGGCAACATCGGGAAAGGCATTCCGCACACCCTGAAACTGTCCGCTGATCACTGCGGGCAGCGGCATCGGCTGTGCCATTCCGTAAGCAGAAAATTCCGTATACCATTCCTCGTTATTGTAGACCAGCGGATTGCGCAGCCAGGCCTTATCAGCCGGCAGGGCCGCAAAATTCACGCGGTCGGTCTGCGCAAAATACTGATGGAAGTTATAGTAGGGATTGATCACGGCTGCATTTGCCACATAAGCGCAGCCGCCCATCTGCAGCGCATCCAGCATCAGCGCCGTATAGCCGCCTGCGCTGGTGCCTGTCACGGCGATCCTTCTTTTGTCAATCCCCTTCATATGTCGCAGCGTATAGAGCGCCGCATTGTTAAATACCAGATCATCCTCCAGCAGGGTTTCATTGGCTTCCACATTTACAAAAGCAGGAGATGCCACCGCCCAGCCATGCTGCAGATAATTGTATCCCTCCAGCGAATACTCTCCCACCTCATAATGCGCGACATAGACCAGCGGGACATCGCCCGCCGCCTCCGGCGGGAAGTACACGCGCAGCGCCCTGGTGCTCACCATGCCGTTTTTATCGATAAACCTGACCGGGATCAACTGCTCGCGCACGCCCTCGATATGGCTGATCGCCCAGTTGCTCCAGGTAAGCCCGGAGAGGATCGCCATCAGTTCCTCATCCTGCGCGCTGTTTTCACTGAGCGCACTATCTGCGCTGACGGAACCATACAGGGGATCTGCCGCATCCGCCGACACCACCCCGTTTGAGGATACGCCCGCATTTTCACTGACAGCATTCTGCCTGCTGCCTCCGCCCTGCACCACGGTCTCATTCCCCGGCTCTGCAAACACAGGCACTGCCATCTGCAGCACCCAGACAGGCAGCAGCCATGCCCACGCCCTGATCCGCAACGATCTATACAAAAATGCCTTCACATCCAACGCCTCCGCCATATACGATCATTTATACCCGCGAACGAAATCAACTGCCGATTCTATAGTAAGCGCAATAAGTAATTGCGCTTACTATAATAAGTATAACATACAGCCCTTTCCCTGAAAAGTCTGGATTTTTGCGCTTTCTTGCCACGCGGCACAAATTATGATACAATTGTATCCTGTTTGTGATATGCCCGAAAGGAAGAGCCATGGATCATAGAAAAGCGGAAAACAAAAGGGTAAAAAACGCGATCACGGAATCCCTTTTTACACTCATGCACCAAAAAAGCCTTCAGGAAATCTCGATCTCAGAGATCATCCGCTTAGCCGGCGTGGCACGCTGCTCCTTTTACCGCAATTACAAATCCAAGGAAGATGTGCTCATCACGCTTGTCCGGGATATCCTGGAAGACTTCCGCGCATCTGCGGATTACGACCTGCATGACTATACTTCCGAAAAGCACATCCGCCGCTGTATCGCATATTTCAAACGCTACAAAAACTATGTGCTGGATCTGCTGCACTCCGGCTTTGGCACCATGCTTTTGGATGAACTGAACCATTTTCACGAAGCGGTAGCCGGGGACCTTCCTGCCGATTCTCCAAAGCGCTACCGCCTGTATATCTTCATCGGTGCTCTTTACAATACCATGACCGTCTGGCTGCAGGAAGAAAACCCCTTATCCGAGGACGAACTGGTAAAGTCCATTGTTACTATTCACAGCCCTTCGTGCTGTGATAGTAACGGGTTTTGCCAATGAAAATCGCCTGCGGCGATAGGCAAAACCCTTCTCTCCCGGAATGTTTTGGGTCGTAATCGCGCAGCAAGTGCGCGATTCGACTGTGAATAGTAACAGTCCATTCCTACCTGAAAGCCTCACCGTTTTCCCTGTACAAAGATCATCTGCTCTGCCACTGGCGTACCCCGTCCGCAAGCCGGTTCAAACCATCCATGTATACGCTCTTCGGGCAGGCGATATTCATGCGCAGAAAAGCCCCGCCATGCTCTCCGTACACTGCCCCTGCGGAAACAAACAAGCCTGTTTTCTCCCGCAAATATGCAGCGATCTCCCTGCTGCCACCGCCCAGCGCACTCACATCCAGCCACATCAGATAGGTAGCCTCTCCTTCGATCACGGTTATTTCAGGGATCCTGCGGCGGATAAATCCTGTCACCGTTTTTTTGTTCTCATAAATATATGCCCGCAGTTCCTCCAGCCAGGGTGCGCCCTTTTCAAAAGCCGCGGTTGCTGCTACCGCAGCAAAGACATTCGGCTCTGCCACCTCGTCCGTATTCAGCCCCCGCCATACCTTATGGCGCAGCACGGGATCCGGCACACACACCGCGGCTGTCTGCAGACCTGCCAGATTAAACGTTTTTGTCGGAGCCATGCAGCTGATGCTGACCTCCCTGCATGCCTCCGAAACCGATGCAAACGGAACATAATCTTTTCCGGGATCCGTGATATCACAATGGATCTCGTCCGCGATCACCGTCACATGATGCTTTTTCGCCAGCGCGCCTATTGCTGCCAGCGTATCCCTGTCCCATATCTTTCCTACCGGATTATGCGGGTTGCATAGAAGCATGAGGCTGGTCTGCGGATCTGCCAGTTTTTCCTCCAGATCCTCCAAGTCCATCGTAAACTGCTGCTTTTCATAGCGCAGCGGACTCTCCAGCACACGGCAGCCGTTATTGCGGATACAATTATAAAAGACATTATAGACCGGCGTCTGGATCACCACATTCTCATTCGGTGTCGTCAGTTTCCGCACCGTCGTGGATATCGCAGGGATCACCCCCGTGCAGAATACCAGCCAGTCTTTTTCTATCGTCAGGCCATGGCGCGTGCCCCACCACCGCTGATAGGCTGCGTACCAGGCATCCGGTACCTCCGTGTAGCCAAATACCCCATGTTCCAGTCTCACGCGCATCGCCTCTATGATCTCCGGCGCTGTCTGAAAATCCATATCCGCTACCCACATGGGCAGTTCATTTTCCGCCACATTCCATTTACTGGAATCCGTCCCCCGCCGGTCTGTGACCTGATCAAAATCATACATCATCTGCCACCTCGATCCACTCCGGATGTGCGGAATGCTTTACGATATCTGTGCAGACGATCTTTGTCTTCTCCGGATCGATCCTGTCTTTTTCTATGATCAGTTCCCCGATGCGCGGTGCCCGGATGCTTCCCTCCTGCGGATTTAAGATGCTGTCTATCTCTGAGGTGATCTCTGCTTCAACCTTTGCATACTCAAAGGCCAGTGTCGTATTGATCAGTTTGCAGTTCTTCATCACCAGATTGTCAATATAGCACATGCCCTGCAGGCTTTCGACCGTACAGTTAACCAGCGTCAGGTTCTTTGCATTCCAGCCCAGATATTCCCCGGGAATGAAGGAATCGTATACCGTGACATTTTCACTGTTCCAGAAGGCATCCTTTGAAAGCAGGCGAGAATTCCGGATCACGGCATTTTTGACACCGTCAAAGGAATAATTGCCGTCCAGGATCAGGCCGTCGATCTCCATATCCGAACAGCCCATCGCAAAATAATCCCCTTTTGCTGTTACGTTCCGAAGTTTTACACCATTGCAGTTCCAAAGTGTTTCCTTTGCATCCGTAAAAGTCACATCCGTAAGGGACAGTTCCTTACAGCGGCGGAAATTTTTCGGTGCCTGGATCACTGCCCTTTCCACACGGATCCGATCCGTATACCATACGCCGGCCCTGGCCATATCAAACCAGGTGCAATCCAGCACTTTGATATCCCTGCAGAACCAAAGCGGGTATTTCCAGCGGAACATAGAACCGCATAGTTCTATATTGCTGCTTTCTTTTAACGGCGATTCCCCGTCTTCAAAGATACAGTCCGTCACTTTCAGGTCATGGCTGCCAAATAAAGCTCTTTCCCCTTTTAAATTCAATTGTTTCAGTTCTTTCATCCGGTTGTTTTCTCCTCTGTTCATTGTTTTTTGATTACTGTGTCTTTATTTATTCAGCCCCTCATTTTTTCTCTGTTCATGCTCCCGAAAAAAGATCACACATCTTCCGCCTTCAGCCATTTGGGCTCCTTTTGCTGCTTTGCCTGATACAGTCTTTCGTCTGCAGCCGCCAGAGCCTGCGCCAGCGTCTTTTCTTCTTCCGTTTTTACTACATATATGCCGGCAGATGCCGATAACAGATACGGTTTGTCACTCTCCCGGTTAAACTGTTCAAAGACTTTCTTCAGTTTCTGCGGGAGCTGCGTTTCCGTGATCTGAGCGTTTTCCACCGCACAGGCACAGGCATATTCATCCCCGCCGATCCTGCCCAGCACGGCATGCTCCGGCATAACGCTCTGCAGGATCTTTCCCATCTCACAGAGTGAGAAATCCCCCTCCTCGTGTCCGAACCGGTCATTTACCTGTTTTAAATAATTCATATCCATATACGCGATCAGGAAATCTTTCCCCTCCTGCCGCCATTCTTCCAGCCTGCTTTCGGCCGTTTCCAGGAAACCTCTGCGGTTCATCAGCCCTGTCAGGCCATCGTATCTGGACAGTTTATCCAGGGCGATATTTTCCCGCTGGGTTACTTCCAGATGCTTTTTCAACTCTTCCTGGATCTTCTCATTCATCTGCAGGATATGCAGCATGTGCGCTGCGGCGCCCAACTGGCTGACCACAAATTCGCCTTCCACAAACAGCCCTTCCGTCAGGTCGCACAAGAGCAGACCATAGTTTTCTTCCCCGAAAAACAGGGGCAGAAGCACCATGCAGCGTCTTTCCTTTCCCATCTCCCGGTTGTCAAACAGATCTTCCTGATATACCAACTGACGGAATTCCGGGATAGTACGCACCACACCGTTTTTGCAGACCGCTTTCATATAATACATATCCTGCACCGGAAAAGGATATCCGTCCTTCAGCCGCACGGTTCGTTCAAAGCGGTACAGATACGCATTCCTGATCTGCAGCCAGGAAAGATAATTCAGGAATGCAGCGTAACTTTTGGAAGAGCCGTTCCGGAAATTCATGGTTTCCCGTACAAAGTTTTTCATCTCTCCCTTCATCACACCCTGCAGATGCGACATATCTCCAAAACGCTTATCCACCGCAAGGATCAGCCTGCGGTAGATCTCGTTCCATAATTCCTCCAGAGCAGCCTCCGCTTCCAGCGTCGCGCCGCGCACATGCAATGCCTCTGCGCGCTGTCTGTCCAGATAGTAGAGCAGTTCATCCAGATCCATGTAGGACATGGCATCCGTCAGGATGAAATCATCCAGCTGTTTCAGAACTTTCTGTTTGGTATTGAAAAAATCCTGAAACTCGTCCTCCGGTGTCAGCAATGTCCTGACAAACTCGGAAAACAGGGCACATGTCTCTTCCGCCTCTTCCTGTTTTCTGCCGTTGATATAGCGGTAAAACACCGTATTAAAATCTTCTATAAGATGCTTAAGCCCGCCGAGCGTCTTTCCCTGGCGGATCTCATCCATGGTGCCAAAAGACTCGCGCAGCACAAAACGGGACGGCAATGTCACATTCTCCACCGGCTCATCCATCATTTTCTTCTGGATATACTCTACCGCCTTCATTCCCAGCAGCACCGGATCCGCCGCGATCGTAGACAATGGCGGATCCATCGTCAGACTGCGCTGTATGTTATCATAGCCCAGCACCTTGACATCCCTGCCGGGCTCTAATCCCTGTTTTTTTAATACTTCATAGGCGGCGATTGCCATATCATCATTTACGCAGAACACCGCATCCATCCTGGGATTGTCCAGGATCAGCGCAGCCATTGCCTGCCGTGTCGCCTGGGAATCGGCAAGATCCCCATGCGCACACTGCTTTGCCTGGTATGGCAGACCATATTTTCTCAATGTCTTTAAATAGGCCGCCTTCCTCTCCTGCGAATCCGTATTTCCGTCCGGCCCGTCTATGATGCAGATGTACTTACAGCCTGCTTTTTCGATCAGATACTCCAGTCCTTCACACACCGCGTTCTGGTTATCGTAACTGATGCAGGTATATCCATCCATGCGGGAAGCCACCAGCACACTTGGGATATCGCTGTAGTTTTTCAAAAACTGCCGCATCTTCTCTTCCGTTGTCATGCACCCGATGCAGCCCGCCGCGATGATCAGTCCGTCCACATTATTCTTCTGTATGTGTGAAAAAACGGTACCATACTGGTATTCAAACTGGTATTCCGGCGTACCCGACAGATCCCTGAACAGATACTTGCCCGGCAGCACCACCACATCCAGGTCTGCTTCCTCTGCGGCACGCATTACCCCGCGGCACAACTGCGTCGTAAAACTGTCCACGATCCCGCTCACAAACATCCCGATTGTATATCGTTCCTTTTTTACCATAATCTCCCCCGGTACAACATCGTACTTTTCTGCCGTTTCCATCATCCCGCCGATACGCGGTTCCTGTCATTTCAGATGCCCGGAATGATCCGAAAGAAAACCGGGGCATACCCTGTAGATACGCCCCGATCCCATTCATACATAATTATGCAAATTCTCTTTCCGTATCCAGTACTTTTTCGATCTTGATAGCACATACCTTATACTCCGGTATCCTGGCATACTTATCCAGCGCTGCATTCGTCAGGATATTCGCATTGCCGTCCGGGAAGTGAAACGGCATCCAGGTCTCCCTCGGTGACACCTTATCACCCACTCTCGCTGTTGTAAGGATCGAGCCTCTTCTGGAACTTGCCTTTACGAGTTCACCATCCTCGATGCCCAGCCTTGCGGCATCCTCCGTGTTCATCTCGATGAAGGAATGTCCCTCCCTTTCCATCAGGCCGGGCGTCTTGCCTGTCATCGCCCTGGTATTATAGTGATACAGAATACGCCCTGTCATCATGATGAACGGATACTCCTCATCCGGAAGTTCCGCACTCGGAATGTATTCCGCCGGATAGAACCAGCCAAGTCCTCTGGTAAACTTGCTCACATGCATGATCGGTGTGCCCGGGTGATTCTTATCCAGGCAGGGCCACTGCAGACCGCCCACACGATCCAGGCGGCGATGGCTGATGCCGCCAAAACTCGGTGTCAGGGAAGCGATCTCATCCATGATCTCCTCGGATGTCATGGCCGGCTGCTTATACCCCATGCGGTTCATCAGATCGATAAAGATATCCGTATCCAGCCGCATCTCACCTTCAAGTGTGACTGCCTTGCGCACTCTCTGCACACGGCGCTCCGTATTCGAGAAAGTACCTTCCTTTTCCGCGTAACTGGTACCCGGCAGCACCACATCTGCCAGCTGCGCTGTCTCTGTCATAAACAGATCATCCACCACTAAGAAGTCCAGGCTTTCCAATGCCTTGCGCACGTGATTCTGGTCTGCATCGGTTACGATCGGATCCTCACCAAAGATGAACAGACCACGGATCTCCTTGCGGATCGCCGCGCCAAACACGTCGGTCGCAAATACACCCGGTTTCTTGTTCAGTTCCACGCCCCAGGCCTTTTCAAACTTCTCCATCACCGGTGCATCCGTCACCTTCTGATACCCCGGGAAATGTCCCGGCATGGCACCCATATCACAGGCACCCTGCACATTGTTCTGTCCGCGCAGCGGGTTCACGCCGCAGCCGCTGCGTCCCAGTTTGCCAACCATCATCGCCATGTTTGACATGGACATAACGCCTTCCGTACCGGTAGAGTGCTCCGTCACGCCCAGACAATATATGATCGGTGCTTTCTTCGCTTTCGCATACATCAGCGCTGCTTCGCGCAGATGATCCGGATCGATATGGCATATCTCCGCCACCTTATCCGGTGTATATTCCATCACGATCTTCTTTAATTCTTCATAGCCCTCTGTACGTTCTTTGATGAATTCCTCATCCACCAGACCCTCATTGATGATCACATTCATCATGCCGTTTGCAAAGGCCACATTCGTACCCGGCTTTAATTTCAGATGGATATCCGCCTGCTTGGACAGACCGATATCCCGCGGATCCACCACGATCAGACGGGTTCCTCTGGCTACTGCCTGACGGATCTGCATACCTACAACGGGATGTGCTTCCTCCGGGTTGGAACCTACCAGCATGATCACATCCACATCCCTTGTGATATCCTGGATCGGGTTGGTCATGGCACCGGAACCCAGCGTCATAGCCAGACCATGCACGGATGCCGAGTGGCATACACGCGCACAGTTGTCTACGTTGTTTGTGCCAAATGCGCAGCGCACCATCTTCTGCAGCATGTATATATCCTCATTCGGGGAACGGGAACATGCAAAACCTGCCAGAGAATCCGGTCCGTATTCCTTCTTGATGTTCAGCATCTTCTGCGCGATCAGATCCATGGCCTCATCCCAGCTTGCCTGTTCAAACTCACCGGTCTCATGGTTTTTGATCAGCGGGTGTTTCAGCCGTTCCGGGGAATGTACGAAATTGAAAGATCCGAAACGTCCCTTCACACACAGCATGCCCTGGTTGGACGGGCCGTTTGCCGGTTCTACATCCACGATCACATTATCCTTGACCACCAGGTAATACTGACAGCCCGTTGCGCAGTGCGGGCAGGTCGTCAGCACTTTCTTGACGCGTCCCGGCTGGTATTTCTTCTTATTCTTTGCGATCAGCGCACCGGTAGGACAGGCCTCCGCGCAGTTACCGCAGGATTCACATGCGGTAGTCTTCCAATCCGGTCCGAACGGTGCCTCGATCAGTGTACGTGTACCCAGTTTGCCATTGTGCAGCACGCCATTACCGGCCACCTTGTTGCAGGTGCTCACACAGCGCTGGCAGTTGATACACAGTTCCGGATAATAGGTCAGGAACGGATTCTCCTTCTTTGCAGGTATCCTCGCCTCTGTACCATGGTATACGGAAGTCGTGATCTCGTACTCATTGGAAAGATCCTGCAGCCGGCAGGCGCCGGACTTTGCGCAGGAAAAGCAGCGCACATCGTGATTTGCCAGCAGCAGATTCAATACCTGCTTACGGCTCTTGACCACGCGTTCGCTTTTGGTCTTCACAACCATACCGTCCTTGATCCTGGTATTGCAGGAAGTGACCAGATGGTCATTCCCTTCCACTTCCACTACGCACATCTTGCATGCGCCGATCTCATTCACATCTTTTAAATAGCACAGTGTCGGGATATTGATATCCATAACTTGTGCTGCCTGCAATATCGTCAGCCGGTCATCCAGCTCCGCTTTGATTCCATCGATCGTAATATTTACTATCATACCCGGCCTCCTTCCACCACGCCGCAGCCAAAGTGGTCACATCTTAAACATTTACGGCATTCCTGCATTGCCTCATCATAGGTCATGCCGTTCTCCACCGGTTCAAAATTCTTCTTGCGCTCCCTTGCGGAACGGTCCGTCAGATGCACGCGGCCGATATGCGTCCTGTCATTTTCCTTCGGCTCCGGATAATCGATCGCGCCAAGGATCTTGTGATGATATCCCAGATATTCGTCGATATTGATCGCTGCCACCTTGCCCGCGCCGATCGCCTTGATCACGGTAGCCGGTCCGAAAACGCAGTCACCGCCTGCGAATACTTTCTCATAAGATTTCAGCCGTGCCGTCGGCGTTGTCTCAAAGGTCTTGCGCCTAGGATTCACATCATAATCCGCAAACGGCTCGGAAATGATATCCTGGCCGATGGCCAGAAGCACCACTTCGCAGGGGATCACACGCTTTTCTTCCTTTGCATCCGTCACGCTGGGTTTCCCTGCACGGTATGCGGAAATGATCTGCGGCTGCATCTCAAATCCTACTACGTTGTTGTTTTCATCTACCTTAATGGCTCTCGGTGCATTCAGGGTAAGCAGTTCCACGCCCTCCTCGATCGCACCCTGGATCTCCGAAGGCAGTGCCGTCATATCGATCTGGCGCCTGCGGTATACCACGGTCACTTCGTCCGCATGGCAGCGAATCGCGCTGCGGCAGGCATCCATAGCCACATTTCCGCCGCCGATCACGACTACGCGCTTGCCGGAAAAATCAGGGATATCCCCCCTGCCGATCCGCCCTAAAATATCCACTGCGGAATATACGCCATTCGCATCGGCCCCCGGCACATCCACACGCTTGCCGCCCTGGGCACCGATAGAGATATACACCGCATCATACTCCTCTCGGATCTGTTCCATGCTCAGGTCTTTGGGGATCTCCACATTGTATTTTACTTCAATGTTTCCGGTAGAAAGGATCGCATTGATATCCTGATCCAGCCTGTCCTTCGGCAGACGGTAGTTCGGTATGCCGTAACGCAGCATGCCGCCCAAATGATCCTTTTCCTCATATACCACTACCTTATGTCCCATCAGTGAAAGGTAATAAGCCGCAGTCAGACCGGAAGGACCGCCGCCGACCACAGCCACCTTCTTTCCGGTGGTCACATTGCACTCCGGCACTTTGACCTGGTCTGCGGAAATCTGGTCTACAGCAAATTTTTTCAGGCCGCGGATATTGACCGGGCTGTCCAGGAAATCCCTGCGGCATTTTTCCTCACAGGGATGCTCACAGATAAATGCGCAGGCCGTCGGGAACGGATTGTCCAGACGGATGCAGTTGATCGCGTCCGCATATCGGTGTTCGCCGATCAGCGCGATATAGTTCGGGATATCCACATGCGCGGGACAATAAGAAACACAGGGGATCTTCTGCCCCACTTCGTCCTGACATCTGTGGTCATTGATATGGCTTAAATACTCGTCTTTAAAGAGTTCCACGCTTTCCAAAACGATGCGCGCCGCTTCATATCCGATGGCGCAGTCCGCGGTATCCTCGATCATATGGCAGAGTTCCACCATATCATCCAGCGTCTTCATATCCGCTTTGCCATCCACGATGTCACGCATCATATTTTCCACCTGCTCCAAGCCGTCCCGGCAGGGAACACACTTACCGCAGGTCTGGCTCCTGGCGCTCTGCAGGAAGGAAAGCTGCACGGCGATCGGGCATACGCCCGGCGGATTCCCCTTGACACGCTTCACAAAACGGTCAAGGAACTTCATTGTCTTTTCATTCATTTCATTCTTGTAGATCACTGTCTGTGAGTGCATGAAAGCTCCTCCTTTTGTCCCCCAATTACATGGTGATATTTTGTGTGTACATATGTGTCCCCGGATGAACATATATATTTGCTATGCACGGACTGCTCACATACATACTCAGATGTACTTCCGTGTAAGCGTTTACACGCCTGAAAATCCAACCTGCTAAACACTTACCACTGTATATTCTATCACATTTTTTTTCACTTGTATATTTTATTTATTACTAACCTTTGTTAGATTGGTCTAATCCCCATTCTTTCCCTTTCTCATCACCGGGCAGGGCCTTTCCGGGCTTCTCCGGCACCGCTTTTGTCCTGCAACACTCTTTTTGCCTGCATGTACAGTCTCCGCCGCAGCAGCCGCATCCGCCCCTCCTTGTATTTTTTATGATTCTGCGCAGCGCCAGAAAAACAACTGCGCATACAATGAGCAAAATGACCAGATCTGCAGGGTTGATCGCATCAGGCATCCGCAGGCACCTCACATTCCCATTGCCGTACCGGCCAGCTGCACGATCACTGCCGCGCACCAGGCGATCACGCACTGCCATATGACCACACTGACAGCCCATTTACTGCCCAGTTCCCTGCGGATGGCCGCCACTGCCGCCACACAGGGCGTATAGAGCAGCGAAAACACCAGAAGGGACGCTGCCGTCAGCGGCGACATCGCATCCGACACGCCCTGCGCAAAAAGCACCTCCAGCGTGGATACCACGCTCTCTTTTGCCATAAACCCGGAAAACAGAGCCGTGCAGATCCGCCAGTCGCCCAGGCCTGCCGGGCGCATCAGCGGTGCCAGCCAGCCCGAGACCATGGCCAGGATACTGTCTGCCGAATCCTCCACCATATGAAAACCGATATCAAAACTCTGCAGCAGCCATACCATCACCGTTGCCACCAGGATCACGGAAAAAGCACGCTGCAGGAAATCCTTGGCCTTTTCCCACAGCAACTGCAGCACATTCTTTGCCCCCGGCAGACGGTAATTCGGCAGTTCCATCACAAACGGCACTGCATCCCCTTTAAAAAGCGTATTCCTATACAGCAGCGCCACCAGTATGCCGGCAAGTATCCCCAGCAGATAAAGCCCTACCATGATCAATCCGCCCTGCTTCGGGAAAAAGGCATTGACAAAGAACGCATAGATCGGCAGTTTGGCAGTGCAACTCATAAACGGCGTCAGCAGGATCGTCATCCTGCGGTCCCGCTCACTGGATAAAGTCCTCGTTGCCATCACGGCCGGCACGGTACAGCCAAAACCGATGAGCATAGGGACGATGCTGCGGCCCGACAGGCCTATCTTTCTCAGCAGACGGTCCATCACAAATGCCACTCTGGCGATATAGCCCGAATCTTCCAACAGGGACAGAAAAAAGAACAGCGTCACGATGACCGGCAAAAAAGAAAGCACGCTGCCCACGCCTGCGAAAATACCATCCAGGATCAGTCCCTGCAGGCTTTCGTTGACATTTAATGCCGCCAGGCCGTCTGCCGCCACGCCGCTCAGAGCCTCGATCCCCATATCCAACACTTCCTGCAACCACGCCCCGATCACATTAAAGGTCAGCCAGAATACCAGTCCCATGATGGCGATAAACGCCGGGATCGCCGTGTACCTGCCGGTCAGGAAACGGTCGATCTTCTCACTGCGCAGCCGCTCCCTGCTCTCCTGCGGCTTTTTCACCGTTTCTGCACAGATTTTTTTGATAAACGCAAAACGCATATCCGCAATGGCAGCGGCACGGTCCAGCCCGCGCTCATGCTCCATCTGCAGTACGATATGCTCCATCGTCTCTTTCTCATTCTGATCCAGGGACAACTGTTCGATCAGCAGGCTGTCTCCCTCGATCACCTTGCTTGCCGCAAAGCGCAGGGGCAGCCCCGCCGTCTTTGCGTGATCTTCGATCAGATGCGCTACCGCGTGTATGCAGCGGTGTACCGCCCCTCCGTTGTCGCTCTCGTCGCAAAAATCCTGCCGCCCCGGCCGCTCCTGATATTTTGCGATATGTACGGCATGGCTTACCAGTTCATCCACGCCCTCATTCTTGGCCGCAGAGATCGGCACCACCGGCACCCCCAGCTGCCGCTCCATCTCGTTGATATCCACTGTACCGCCATTTGCGCGCAGTTCATCCATCATGTTCAGTGCCACTACCATGGGGATGTTCATCTCCAAAAGCTGCATGGTCAGATACAGATTCCGCTCTATATTGGTCGCATCCACGATATTGATGATCGCCTTGGGCTCACCGCCCAGCACAAAATTACGCGATACGATCTCCTCACTGCTGTAAGGCGACATCGAATAGATCCCCGGCAGATCCGTCACCAGGGTATTGGCCTGCCCGCGGATCGGTCCGTCCTTGCGGTCCACCGTCACGCCCGGAAAATTCCCTACATGCTGGTTTGCGCCGGTCAGCTGGTTAAACAGCGTCGTCTTACCGCAGTTCTGGTTCCCGACCAGCGCAAAAGCGAGTAGTGTTCCCTCCGGCAAAGGATCACCGCTGCCTTTGGGATGATACTTTCCGCCTTCTCCCAGTCCCGGATGCACACTGGGCCTGCGCTCTTTCTGCGGCTTTTCCGCCGACAGCTTCTCCGGCGCCTTCAGTGCCTCCACCCCGATCTTCTCTGCCTCGCTCAGACGCAGTGTCAGTTCATATCCATGCAGCATCACTTCCATGGGATCCCCCATGGGCGCATATTTTACGATACGGATCTCCGCTCCGGGGATCACGCCCATATCCAAAAAATGCTGCCGCAGCGCTCCCTCGCCGCCCACACTGCGGATCACCGCAGTGGTTCCGATCTTCAACTCTTTTAATGTCACAAAATTACTTCCTTTCAACTTTCTGACTTTCCGACTTCCCGTCCTCTTACCTGCTGCCGCATTCCCCTTCCCGTCCGGTCAGGATCCCCATACCGTGGGACAATGCCGGCAAAACATAATCCAGGCATTCCCGTACAGCCTTCGGACTGCCCGGCAGGTTGATGATCAGCGAACGATTGCGCATCACACTCACCGCCCTGGAAAGCATCGCCCTGGGCGTGATCTGCAGGCTGTTCCAGCGGATCGCCTCCGCGATGCCCGGCACCTGTCTGGTCGCGGCACGCAGGGTTGCCTCCGGCGTATGATCCCTTGCGGAGAGCCCTGTCCCGCCGGTCGTAAATACCGCATCCACTTTTTCTTCATCCACCAGGCGCACCAGTTCCTTATAGATCGCATCCTCATCATCTGCCAATACACCCACACTTTTTACAGCATAGCCAAAGCCTTTTAAGCACGCTGCCGCTGCCGGCCCGCTGATATCCTCGCGCTCACCGCGGCTGCCTTTATCACTGGCCGTGAGCACGGCTGCCGTATAACCGTTCGGCGCCACCACCTCCAGCGTATCTCCCGTCTGCACCGTGCCGCCACGCAGCACGACCGCAAACACTCCTTCCCGCGGCATGATGCAGTCACCCACCATCTTATAGATCTCACATTCGGAATGGCATTTTTTTCCGATCTGCGTCAGTTCCAGCACCACCTCGCCGCAGCGGAAGACCGTGCCGACAGGCAGTGTCTTAAGATCATATCCCTCCACCAGCAGATTTTCCCCGAATGCGCCGTCCTCCACCTTTGCGCCCCGTGCCCGGAATTTCTCGACTTCCTCAAAACTTAACAAACTCACCTGCCGATGCCATTTCCCGGCATGGGCGTCATTTTCCAGTCCCCAGTTTTCGATCAGCCTGGCACTTCCCACATTCTTCTTTGCCGTGCCTTTCTGCTCGCTGATGCATACCGCTCTTACGATCCCCATCTTTCCTACACCCTCCTTCTTTCTCTGTCCGGCTTTCCCATCCCGAAACACCTGCGATACGAAATACCGCGCCCTTACCCGCCGATCTGGTTCATGCGCCTGTTTTCGGCCGCATCATCTCCTGCTGCGCCAAAACAATGCTGCTTCGGCTTCTGCCATACGGCCGCGCTGATGTTTTCCCGGATCTCCTCCTCGGATACACCGCCGCGCAGGAGCGCCCGCAGGTCGATCCCGTCTTTATAATACAGGCACAACTTCAGCCGTCCCTCTGCCGTCAGCCGTAAGCGGTTGCATTGTTCACAAAAGCGGTGTGAGATCGGTGAGATAAAGCCGATCCTCCCCGCAAAACCGTCAATGCGGTAATACTCTGCCGGTCCCTCCGTATCGCTCTTCAGTTTTTCTGCCGCACCGTAAGCCCCGTCCAGCATCTGAAGGATCTCTGCCGTCGGTATCCCGTGGAACTGTTTCCCCAATCCGATGGGCATGAGTTCGATAAAGCGCACATCGATCTGTCTGTCCTTTGCAAACTGCACCAGTTCCACTAATTCCCCGCCGTTCAGTTCCCGGCAGGGAACACAATTCAGTTTCACGCGCAGCCCGTCAGCGTAAGCGGCCTCTATCCCCTGCAGCACCTCCCGCAGATGTTCCGTGCCGGTGATCTTCCGAAAAGAATCCGCGTGCAGCGTATCAATGCTGATATTGACACTGTCAAGCCCTGCCGCTTTCAGTTCCGGCAGCATTTGGGCCAGCAGCACGCCATTGGTCGTTAGCGCCACCTGCCCGATCCCCGGCGTGGCATGCAGCCTGCGCACCAGTTCCGTGATGTTTTTGCGCACCAGCGGTTCCCCGCCGGTCAGCCGCACCTTTTTTATCCCCATCCCGGCCATGATCCGCACCAGTTCCGCGATCTCTTCCAGCGTCAGCACATCCTTATGCGGCACACAGGGTACGCCCTCCGGCGGCATACAGTAGCGGCAGCGCAGATTACATTTATCCGTAACAGAGATCCGCAGATATTCTATTTCCCGTCCATAAGCATCTTTCATGCGTCAAACCTTTCATCCTGCATCCGGATCACCTGCCTCCGGTGCTCCCATACACTACAGTGCGACCGCCGCTTTAATGTGTCATCCAGATCACTGCCTCCGGCGGAATGCGCAGAAACAACTCCCCGTTGCTTTCCGCCCTGATCCGCTCCCATTCCTCCTTACCGGTTTCATAAGTCAGCAGGGAATACTCTGTCCGCACCGACAGGTCCTTGGGATAAAACTGTACCACTACAGAAAAGGTATCCTCGATCTCCCGCAGGATCTCGCATTCCAGCAGATTCTCCGCGGGTTTTGCCCCCCGTGCGGCTTTCTCCTTTCGGCAGGCTTCCGCCTCCCGGCCGGTCACCGGCACGGCATAGTGCGCCCGGAATCCCGCGAACACATACTGCTGTTTTGCCGCTCCGCCTGCATGCTCCCCTTCTTTTGGTCCCTGCAACCGTATACCCCAGTCCCGTGCCAGATAAGTGCCGTCCGCAAGCGGCTTGAGCCCGGTCACATTTTTGCAGCCGGTCAGCAGCGTAGCCGCCAGCGTTTTCGGTGCCCGGAACAGTTCGTGCTTCTCCGAGATATCTGCGATCTGCCCCTGCTGCATCACGGCTATGGTATCCGTTAAGCGGTACACTTCATTGCGGTCATGGGATACAAAAAGCACGGGATTTGCGTATCCATCCAGCATCGACATCAGTTCTCTTTCCATGCGGGCTTTCAAAAAATTATCCAGCGCTGAAAAAGGCTCGTCCAGAAGAACCGCCTCCGGTTCCGCCGCCAGCATCCGCGCCAGCGCCACCCGCTGCTTCTGCCCGCCGGACAACTGCGCCGGATACTGTTTCCGTACTTCTTCCAGCGCATACCGTTTCAGGTACTGTTCCGTCTTTTCCTTTGTCCCCGCCCCGCAGAGGATATTCCTTTCTACCGTCATATCCGGAAACAGCGCATAATCCTGGAAAAGGTATCCCACCCTGCGTTTCTGCGGCGGCAGATCGATACGCGCCTTACTGTCAAAGAGCACCCGTCCGTTTAATACGATCCGTCCCTCCTCCGGTCTGACCACGCCGGCGATGCATTTAAGCGTCATGCTCTTTCCACAGCCGGATGCGCCTAAAAGCCCCAGCACACCTTCTTTGCTTTCAAATGCCACATCCAGTACAAAATTTCCGAATTTTTTCCTGATCTTTACTTCCAGTCCCATTTATCCATCCCGTATCTGCCAAAGCCGCGCCCGATGCCCGGACCTGTCCGTATCCGCGCGCCGCCTATTTTCCCTTTCGCTCCAGCAGATTGACCGCCAGCAGCACCACGGTACTGATCGCCAGATTTACCATCACCCAGGTAAAGGCTGCCCCCTCCTCATTGATCCTCCACAACTGATATACGGTCGTGGATATGGTCGCCGTCCGCCCCGGCGTATAACCGATCAGCATACTGGTCGCGCCGTATTCGCCCAGCGCCCTGGCAAAAGCCAGCACCGTGCCCGCCAGGATCCCCTGACGGCAGGCCGGCATGCGTATCCGCCAAAAAATAAAGGTATTGGATAGTCCCAGCGTCTTTCCCGCATGGGACAGATCTTCATCAAAACTTTCAAAAGCGCCTCTGGCCGTACGGTACATCAGCGGAAACGCGACTACCGCCGCCGCCAGCACGCCGCCGTACCAGTTCATCACAAAACGTATCCCAAACTGCTGCAGAAACTGCCCGAGCGGCCGCTTCACACCAAATACCATCAACAGAAAATATCCGCATACGGTAGGCGGCAATACCATCGGCAGCGTAAGCACTACATCCAGTATCCCCTTTACGCTCCGGGGCAGCCGGGCCGCATAATAAGCTGCCGCGATCCCCAGAAAAAAGACCAGCACACAACTGATCGCCGCGATCCGCAGGGAATTCCATAACGGATACCAGTCCATACTCTCTCCTCTTTTACCAAAAGCCTCCCCCTTTGCAGGGGGGAGGCAAAGAATGACCACAGATTATTGATCCACCGGACTGAAGCCGACCTTTTCAAATACTGCCATGGCCTCGTCTGTTGTCAGATAATCCAGGAAATACTGCGCCGCTTCCGGATTCCCTGCTGTCTTCAGCACACAAGCCGGATAAATGATCTGCCCGCACATATCCCTGGTGGCATAGTCCATGATCGTAAGACCCGCGCTGAACGCATCCGTGCAGTAGATCACACCGGCATCCACGGACGCTTCCGAGATCTGCGTGGTCACTTCCTTTACATTGCTGCCGTATGTGATCGTACCGGCCTGCGCAAGCGTTTCCTCATCCAGATCATAATACGCCAGGATCTTCCGGGTATACTGTCCGACCGGCACATCGGCATTGCCCATGGCAAAAAGGATATCTCCCTCCTGCAGCGCCGCTGCCAGATCATCAAAGGTATTTATATTTTTCGGATTGCTCTGCGGCACGCACAGCGTGACTTTATTTTCCAGCAGGTTGATCCGGCTTTCGGCATCCACAAAATCCAGCCCTTCCGTATTTACTTCCGGATCCGCATTGCTA
This sequence comes from Lachnospiraceae bacterium, assembly GCA_017471325.1. GTDB lineage: Bacteria > Bacillota > Clostridia > Lachnospirales > Lachnospiraceae > NK4A136. The sequence goes on from JAFUUX010000127.1 coordinate 27,760, forward strand.
TCCAGCTGGTTCATCTGTTTCTGGCCCGCAGAGATGAACAGATCGCATTCCGCACCTTCCTGGATCTGTGTCTTGAGCGTCCCGGAAGAATCGAAATTGCAGGTGATCGACACCTCCGGGTGCGCAGTTTCGTATATCGCCTTGATCTCTGTCAGTGTCTCTGTCATGGACGCCGCCGCAAAGACGATGATCTCACCCTCTCCGGCGCTGTCCCCCTGCGGCGCTGCTGCCATTGTCGGCTCTGCTGCCGCCGTTGCTTCTTCTGCCGCCGGCGTGGTCTCTGCCGTACTCTGTGGCTGCTGTCCGTCCTGCGCAGCGGCTGCGCCGCAGGCGCTTAATCCGCATGCCAGAAACAGTGCCCCCGCCATCTTCCACACTTTACTGCCGTCAAAAAATTTCTTATCATTACCGTTTCTGTTTTCAATGTTCTTTACTGTCTGATCCATTTTCGTCTCACCTTTCTGCTATCCGCTGTCAGGTTCAACGCATAAAATGTCCGCTCTTTCCGCCGCTTTTTTCCTCCAGATGGACCTCCGAGATCTCCATCCTCTTATTCATGGCCTTGCACATGTCATAAACCGTAAGCAGCGCCACGCTCACACCGGTCAATGCCTCCATCTCCACGCCGGTCTTTCCGGCCAGTTTGGCTATGCATCTGCAGCCGATCGCATACTCTTTTTCATCCGGCTCAAATTCTATGGATACTTTTGTCAGCATCAGCGGATGGCATAAGGGGATCAGCTCCGGTGTCTTTTTGGCAGCCATGATGCCTGCTACCCTGGCACAAGCCAGCACATCTCCCTTCGGGGCCGTCCCGTCTAAAACCGCACGGAACACTTTCTCCCCCACACAGATCTTTCCTGCGGCTACCGCTACGCGTTCCGTCACTTCTTTTTCCGTGACATCCACCATCACCGCATTGCCATGCTCATCCAGATGTGTCAATCCTTCCATCGCACCGCTCCCTTATCTCTATATCAGCACTTGCCAAAGCCGCAGTTCGGATAAGTGCACTGCGCGCAGTTTCTGCACAGACCACCCTCCCCATATGCCGCCAGGTCTTCCGCATCCAACATCTCACCGGCCAGTATGCGCGGCAGCACCAGGTCAAAAATCGTGCGCTTTGCATACATCACGCAGCCCGGCAGCCCCAGTACCGGAACCGTTTTTCCCTCCTGCTCGTAATACGCCAGCAAAAACATGGCCCCCGGCAGTACCGGCGCCCCGTAACTGACCACTCTGGCACCGCTGGCTTTGATCGCCCCCGGCGTCTTATCATCCGGATCCACGCTCATACCGCCCGTGCACAGCACCATTTCCGCCCCCTGCGCGATAGCCGCATGAATGGCTTCCACGATACTCTCCTGGTCATCATCCAGGATCTTCTGTCCCAGGATCTCCGTGTCATATTCTGCCAGTTTTTTACGGATCGCCGGGCCAAAAGCATCCTCGATCCTGCCTTTAAACACTTCACTGCCGGTCGTAATGATGCCCACCTTTACATGGGAAAACGGCAGTATCTTCAGGATCGGTCCTTCCCCTGCCGCTGCCTTTGCGCGCTCCATCTTTTCCGCACTGATCACTAACGGGATCACCCTGGTACCGGCCAGTTTCTCACCTGCTTTTACCGCAGTGTTGCCGTGTATGGTGGCAATCATCATCTCACCGACGGAATTTACCGCAAACAGTCTTTCCCGGTTTATTTTTAACAAGCCGTCACAAGCCGCGAATATCTCGATCTTTCCCTCCGATGGTTCTCCGGCGGTCATATGCCCGTCCATGCAGATATCCCGCAGGATGGCCGCTGCCTCATCTTCATGCAGTATCCCTTCGGTCTTTTCCCAGACATACAGATGTTCCTTGCCTACCGACAAAAGCACCGGAATATCTTTTTCCTCTACGATATGCCCCTTCTTAAATACCGGTCCCTTCACCTTGCCCGGAATGATCTGCGTAATATCCTGACAAAGCACATGCCCCACCGCATCTTCGGTCCTGATCAGTTTCATAACTTCCTCTCGCGTTCTTTTATGCGTCAAACAATGTCTTTTTTATGCAACAAAAAACCCCGTGCACATCATCGATGTCAAATACCGGACATCGCAGTCCATCGGGGAATTCCTGATCAGTGGCGATACAGATGAGATGATCTTCGCTGCACACCGGCCGGTCCGAGACCGCTTTTCGCACCACTTCCACCTTGGGATATGCCGAATCCTTGAAACCCTCGATGATCACGGCATCCGGCTCACCCATCCGTGCGATCAGTTCCGGCAATGGCACCTTGCGCCGCTCATGCAAAAATGTCTGCGTTTCGGAAAATACGGCTGCTGCCGCTGCCCCGGCCTGATAGAGCCGGTACGAATCGGTTCCTTCTATGTCACAGTCAAAATCATGCCCATCATGTTTGATCACGCCCACCGATCGGCCGTCCCTGATAAATTCATTGATCAGTTTCTCGATCAGATATGTCTTGCCGCTGTTCTTGATCCCGCTCACGCAGAATACCACCGGCCGTCCGATAGTGCGATATTCCTCGCGGGTATTGATATTTTTTACCGTTTTGCTGTCAAAACAACTGTATTTCAGTTCAACGACCTTTGTACGTACCGCATTTAAAATATCTACCAGACGGTAATCGCCCTTTCCGATCAGGGCCTCGATCACCGGCAGCACGGACTTATGATAGATCGCGCACAAAGGGTGCAGGCGTTTTTCATCCCGGACTACGTAAACATCATGATCCGAGGAAATGAATTCTGCCAGATAATCCGCCATCTCCCGGCGTACAAAAGGCATATCTGCCGCGCAGACAAAAACATACTCTTCCCGCGCGTGCAGAAGCGCCTGCCGGATGCCCTCGATCGGCCCGATCCCCTGATGCTCATCCGCAACTACTCTCAGCCCCGCATCCGCATAGTCCCCGGCGTGCGCGGCTGACAAAAGCACCTCCCCGCAATCGGAAAACTCCCTTGCCAGGCGGTCGATGAACCTCTCATTATTCAGTTTCAGCAGCGCCTTGTCCTGCCCCATGCGGGTGGATTTCCCGCCGGCCAGGATCACTGCGGAATACTTTCTCTTCATGTACTCCTCACAGATACCCGCCATAAACAGACTGTATCCTTTTTTATCCGCTATGTATTTTACACCATGTTCAACAGATCCGCAAGTGAACAGAATCCTATGTGCCGCAATAGCGGAACATCCTGACACGCACCTGATCTCCAGGCTTTACCGCGCGCCTGGCCTCTAAGTCGATAAAACAGTTGCACGCCGTCAGATTGCTGATCACGGAAGATGCATGCACGCCATTTAAAAGCCGCACCTCCCCGTCCTCATAACAGGCGCGGATCAGCCGCCTGTGCTGATTGACCTTCTCATAGACGCTGCGCAACACTGCCGTTTTCTGCAGCGGCTTTAATGAATCGCAGTGCATATATCTTGCCATGCAATCCCAGAAATAGAGTTCAAAATTTGCCAATGCCGCATAGGGATTTCCGGATAACGCCAGCACGATCTTTCCCTCCAGGCAGGCTCCCAAAGTAGGTGTGCCGGGCTGGATATCCGCGCCGTGAAACAGGATCTCCGCCCCCATATCCCGCAGCACCTTCGGCACGATGTCTTTTTTTCCGACACTGACACCGCCGGTCGTGATGATAAAATCCGCTTCCGCAAGCGCATCCTGCAATGCCGCACGCAGTTCAGTCCCGTCATCCGCGCAGATCACACGTTGTACGACCTGCATTCCCTGCTGCCGTACCGCAGCCTGCAGCATATGGGAAATACTGTTATAGATCTTTCCGGGCGCTGCCGCCTCGCCGATCTCCAATAACTCTGAACCTGTGGAAATGACCGCCACCTTTGCCTTTGCATACACCGGCACCTTTTCCTCGCCCAGACTGGCCAGCAGTGCCACATGCGCAGGTGTCAATCCGGTCCCGTGCTTTACCACTACCGCCCCCTCCGCGATATCTTCACCCACCTTACAGTAATTCTGACAGGCTTTCACCGGCGCATAAATCTCTGCTTCTTCCATGCCGTAGTCCGTATGCTCCTGCATCACCACGGCATCGTAGGCCTCCGGTACGTAAGCCCCGGTCATGATCCTGACCGCCGTACCGCTGCCGTAATCTGTTCCTGTCTCGGGCACATCCCCCGCAAACAGTTCTCCCGCTACGCGCAGCCGCACCGGCCGTTCCCTGGATGCTTCTGCCACATCGGCACTATGTACCGCATAACCGTCCATCGCAGAACGCGGAAAAGACGGTACATTCCGCGCTGCTGTCCTGTCCTCCGCAGCGATCCTGCCGCACGCCTCTTCCAGCGGGATCCATTCCCGTTTTTCGGAAGGGACTATCCTCTCTAAAAGCCTGTCAAGGCATTCCTCTATCTCCATCTCCATTTCCTGATCCCATATCTTTTCTCTATCATCCGTGCACCCCCACACGGCATGCCCCGTTACGGCAACATAAAAACTTTGCAAATACGATGCTGCCGCTTTTATTTTCCGTATCTCTTGCGCCTGCTCAATATACGGTAAAACTATCCGGCCACGCTTTGCAATATAACTGCAGCCCGTACTCTGCCGCCATCTGTACTGCTGCGTCGGTCGGCACGGATTTACTCACCAGCACCGGCACGCGTGCCATCACTGCCTTCTGCACCATATCCGCCGGCACGCGCCCCGTGGTATAGAGCATGCATTCCTGCGGATCTGCGCCGCGCATCAGCATATGCCCTACCGCTTTATCCAGCGCATTGTGACGGCTGATATCTTCAAACCCCGCGATCTCTCCATCCGGAAGGTGCAGGTAGCAGCTATGTGTGCCGTTTGTGCTGCGGTGCAGCGCGGAATCTTTCTTAAAATGGATCGCCATGGCAAAAACCGCCTCCCGCTCCACACACACTTCGGGCAGACGCTGTAACTTCCCGGTCCGCGCCCCGCCCAGGAACTGCCTGTTTCCCGTGCAGCAGGTCGGCTCCCTTTTTCCGGCTTCTGACAATGCCACACCCTCTGCCAGCGTCACTTCCGCCAGATTACCCTTGCCGCAGATAAAGATGCGCTCCACCTGATCGGTCCCCTCTATGATCCCTTCCGTGCATAGCCGTCCCAGCACCAGTTCCGGCAGATGATCCGCCGTGCAGGATAACTCTGCCGCGGGATAACCGTTTAACTCTACCGCCAGAAAATGTTCATGCACAAGTACATCCGCGCTGTTTTCCTGCGCGCCCTCCGCCAGTTCACGCCTGCCGTTTTGAATGATACTGGTATTTAATTCTTTACTATGGTCTTCGATACGCATGTGTGCATTATAGCATAACTTTCCAAAAGCTTCTATCTGTAAAAATATCTTATTTTGGTCATTTGTTGTTTTTGCTGATTTGAATAGTCGCTGAACTGCTCTGCTTGCCTGTCTATGAATTGCTCTGTACACTGTCTTTAGGAAAATAAAAGAAAGGGAGTTCCAGAACTGTTGTTTTGACGGACACCATGTCTCTGGAACTCACGATTCAAGTATGCACATTGTATCAGAGCGGACGATGTCTGGCAACTATATTTTTACCTGAAGGCAAAGATTATCCGTGTCCGCGTTACTATCACAGCACGAAGAACTGTGAATAGTAACATAATAAGGAAAAAAAATCCACATTAGGAATACCGATATCGTTAAAAACAGAATGGCTATTTTTACTCTTTTTCGCAGGACATACTATAACGCTCCGCGAGGATGCGCACGGATTTTGTAAGGAAATATGCCGCTTTCAGCGGCCAAAATCCGGCGCAGTAAACGACAAAACGAAAATAGTTTTGTCGTTTACTATAACAACATTACCTTTACCTGCTTCTGATAAAATGCCGCTCCATAACAGACAATCTGTTCATATCCCTTTAGCCCTTCCGCATACTTTTCTGTAATAATCTGCTCCAGCGCCTCCTTGCAGTCTTTTTCCATATCTGCTTCCTTTTGGGAATGCTTAGCTTCAATAATGATGGCTCGCCGATTCTTCTTATCTTTCAGCAATATATCCGGTCTTCCAAGCCCATTTTCTTTGTTGGATTCCACATTATAGCCTCTCCCGACAAAAACACCTGCAAGAAATGCGTGATAGTAATCTTCGTGATAATCATTATAACTGATCGTGTCCCATAACAGATCCGATATGATCCTGGTCACTCCTGCTTCATCTTTTTCCCATAATGCAGTTATCAATTTGTTGATCTGATCACCATTGACCGTTTCAACAAAATATTTTACAACCGTATCTTCAAAGATAGATGCTATTTCCCGGTTTGGTATTCTTAAGGAAACCGTCTCCCCATCCTCTTCTGCATCCGCCTTTGTAATATAGCCTGTCATCAAGAGCACACTCCACAGATTTTCTTCCGATGAATGTAACGTATCATATGTCAATTCATCCGAAATTTTCTGTACGATCGTTCCGCCATTCAACAGTGTTTCAAACTTATCTGCCACATCAAATTCTGTCCTTTTCACAAAGGTAAGCAAAATCGCGTTATGGCTGGTATTTTTCCAATAATTCTTAGGTTTCGTGTTTCTTTTATAAACAAGAGCCGAAACATGATTGATAACATCCCAAGGACAATACATATAACTGTCACCAAAGATATATCCATCATACCATTCCTTAATCTCTTCAGCTGCCTCACTCCGGTCAGCAGCCTCCAGCATCTTATCAACTTCTTCTTTCAAGAACCCAAAGTACTTACTGAATCTTTCATCTAATACTGAATAGGATGCAAAATTATTCGTACCGGAAAAAATACTTTCTTTGGCAATTCTTAAACAACCGGTTATTATTGAAAACTGAAGAAACTCATTATCCTTTAACGCCGTGCTCATGATCGCACGAACTATTTCCAACATTTTGGGATAATAGTTATTCGCAGCAGTATCACTTTCACCAGCCTTTGCTAATGGTACATCATACTCATCGATAAGGAGGATCACTTTCTTGCCATATACCGCATACATCATACGCATAATCGTTTTCAAAGAACTCTTGATATCATTCTCTTTTGCGATTCCCGCTTTCAATGCTTTAAATATCTGTTCATCATCCTGATCTACAGACGATCCCTCAAACACCGATACAAGATCCTTACATAAATCTGCCAGTTTCGTCTTAAGCATACTAAATGCCGCCTCAAAAGTATCCCCCTCAACATCCTTAAAGGAAACAAACAACACAGGATACTGATTCATCCATTCTTTGCAAAAAGATGCATGCCTGGCTATGTTCAGATCATCGAATAAAGCTTTACTTTCCTTTCTGATGCTGAAAAAATTCTCCATCATACTCATCATCAGAGTCTTACCAAATCGTCTCGGTCTGGTAAATAAGGTCACTTTATTCTTCGTATCGTTTACAAGTTCGTAAATGAGTTCCGTTTTATCTACATAGTATGCCTTTTCCTTTCGCAGAGCAGCAAAATCAACTTCTCCTACGCTAACTGTAAAAGCCATACGCGTACCTCCCGTGCATCTCAAAAAAATTCATAAACATAAAATATCCCCATAAAAGAGTAGCACACCCCTTCCAAAATATCAACAAATATCCTTATTGTATAACTGCTGTAATCATAAGCCGGCGGCGATATCAACAATGGAGTGCCAGTATGTGTACTTCGCTTCACTCACAGTCTGTATTACCTGCATAACAAAAGACCTCCTCTTCTAATAGTGTGATCCATCGCATGATCCGATGGATGTTGCCACTATTATATTGGAGATCTTTAACTGCCTATATGGTTCAATATTTGACGCTTACGGAGCATCCGATCATGTATATGGAACTGTTCTTTGACACCATCAAAAGATTCAACCCTCAAATAATTTGAACCTTCTGTCAGTCCTTTTTATACTCTTCGATCACACATGTGTGTGTCTTTGTATCCTCTTCATAATTTACACCGACAAGAACGATCCTGCCGCCATAATTGGTAAGAACCTTTGGATAATCCCGGTTCTTGATCTGCTTTATAGCTCCCTCTGCGTCCTTATTCCATTTCAACTCTACGATCATTGCAGGAAGTATAGATCTGCGCTTAGGCAAGAACACCACATCTGCTATCCCGTGACCACTCGGCAGTTCTTCTACCTTCGCATACTGATCCACGCAGGAGATATACGCCATCTTCACCACATACCGCAGGCTCTGTTCATTACTGTAATATGTTGGCGCGTATTCAGAATCATGGACATCTGCCATTGCTTTTGCAACTGCATCATTATTGCCATCCAATGTATCTTGCAGCAGTTTGTCGGATCTTTTAACCAACTCTATCAGACTTTTATGCTTCGCTTTACGCAAAATCTTATCGAATTCTGACCTGACCTCTTCATTCGGGATCTTCACAAGGCCAACAACTGTATCGTCATCGTAGGAATCCGGTTCCTCTTCATAAGTCAGATATCCTAAATGCGTCAGCAGTGTGAGGACATCATCCTTACAGGTAAATGTTTCTACATCATTCTGGAAAGAGTCCGTGTCTACTATAACACTTTCACCAGCGATCAGCCTGGCAATCGTATCCTGGAGATCATCTTGATCCATATCGATATATGTCATCAGAGTCTCTGCTGCGGATGTCTTTTTCCAGTAGGATTTGAATTTCCCAGAGTTTACTGCATGCATGACAGAATATGGATTATAGATAGAATGCTTCTCTCCGACCGTGTATCCATCATACCAGACCTTCATCTTTTCAAAGTCTTTACTTTTCTCCTCACAAATCCTTTTTACTTCTTCTTCTGTGAATCCAACGAAACCGGCAAAGTCGCCGGGCTCAAGAACTGAATACTCTTTGAAGTCAGATATTGCCGACTGGGAACCATCCTTTTTGATAGGCAGAATACCGGTCATATAGGCAACTGCGAAAATCTTCGATGTTGTTCCGCTGTTCTTAAATAAAGAACGCAAAAATTCAAGATAATCTTTTTGAATAGCAGGTTTATCAGCTGCCTCTCTTATTGGTGCATCCCATTCATCAATGATCATAACGATTTTATTGCCTGTGTGTTGAACGAGATTAACGAGTGTTGGAGCAAAGCCCTCTTCAATAGTCACTTCGGGATAGATTCTCTTTATTTCATCTGCGACATTTCGTTTTACATAGGGAACGATATCCCTTAATAGGGTCTCACCAATAATGCCTGTCATATCCAGATAAATGACATCGTACTTATTCAGATTCTTCTCATAGCTCTTATCTTTTGAAATACGATAACCGGAAAACAATTCATCTGAATCACAGGTCTTATCGTAATATGCGCACAGCATCTGAGCTGCATAGGATTTTCCGAAACGTCGAGGTCTGCTGATGCAGGTAAGGTTGTCCATTGTATCGATTGTATTATTGATGATCCCAATCAAACCGGTCTTATCAACATATTCATTCTTAACAATTCTTGCAAATCCACTATTGCCCGGATTCAAATATGTTCCCATCTCGCAGGCCTCCTTTCTTCTGTCAAGCTGACGGAATATTTTACGGCTATTCAGTTTCCTGGAAGCCTTTCCCTTACAAACCTTTTTCAGAAACCATGATAAAACCGTATTCACTTGTTTCTCTAAAACCTCTGTAACAAGGATTCCGTCTTCATTTCTAAAAAGCGGCTTCTCCGATGCATATCCGCACAGGCTATGCGCTCTCCGGCATCTTCCGGTATTCCCCGCCCTTCGTACTTTCGATGAAGATATATCCCGGGAAAGCCGTCTCTGTCACCATCTTCTACTGCTTCTGATAGAACTTCTCGAACTGACAGACCAGCACAAAAAACTCAGCCGCGATATCCCGGCTGAGCGCATTTTTGCATTTTTCGACGGCTGCCTGTTCTCTGCCGCTTGTTGTCTGCACTACATACCACATGCTCCGACCTCTTCCCACCCCCCACGTTTCTGCGCTGACCCGCGTTTCCGCATGCCTCCAAAAGAAAACAACTATCAGAAAGTCTACTTTTTGATAGTTCCAAATCCTTACAAATACTAACACAATTTTTTTCGGTATGCAATATCTTTTTACGGCTGCCTATGTAGCCGAGAAGAAGGAGGAACTCCACCTTAAGCAGAAGGAAGGCTATCTCCCCCTCGAACATCATCCCGGCGAGGCACAGGCCGACTTCGGATACGCCGATTTCTATGAGAATGGCAAACTCCACCACGAAGCAAAGTACCTTGTTCTCAGCTTCCCCCATAGCAATGGCGGCTATCTCCAGCTGAACTACGGCGAAAACATGGAGTGCCTGCTGGAAGGATTGGTAACGATGTTTGAGTACATCGGTGGGGTTCCGACAGAGATCTGGTTTGACAATACCAGGGCCATCGTTACAGATATCATCAAAGGCGGAGGCCGTGAAGTTACTGAACGCTTCCAGAGATTCTGCGAGCACTACCGCTTCAAGCCGGTGTTTATGAACCCTGAGTCTGGCTGGGAAAAGGGCAATGTTGAGAACAAAGTTGGATATCTGCGCCGCAATGAGCTTGTCCCGGTTCCGAACTTTGAAGCACTGCCTGCGAAGAACAAGGAACTTCTTACAGCCTGTGACAAAGACATGGAGCGGGAGCACTACGATGACAAGGATGGCCGTTTTATTTCTGAACTGTTTGCAGAGGATAAAGCAGCGCTTCTGCCTCTTCCTACCGTTGCGTTCGACACTTCGCTCTACACGACCGCCAGAACGGATAAGTACGGCAAGTTTACCCTTGATGCCGGTAAACATCGTTATTCAGCTTCTCCTGCCTTCTGTGAGGAAACTGTGCGGCTGCACATCACCTCTTCTGAAGTGATTGTTATGGACAGTGACCTTCACGAAGTGGTCAGGCACCGCCGGCTGTATGGAGACGATCACGAAAGTATGGACTGGATCCCGTATCTGCGCTATATAGCCCGTAAGCCCCGTTCTCTGAAGAACAGCGGCATCTACGACATGATGCCGGTGTCCATGCGGACATACATAGACGGATGCGAAAACAAGGACCGTGGGAAGATCCTCAAGGTTCTTGCAGAACTCACTGAGCGCAGCGGATTTGAAAGCGCACTGACTGCCGTTAACAAAGCCATAGAACATCA
>JAFUUX010000128.1 GCA_017471325.1 Lachnospiraceae bacterium
CTGCGGCGATGGGCAAAACCCATCTCGCTCGGAATATTTGGGTCGTAATCGCGCATACAAGTCCCTGCTTAGAGAGCGTAGCGAACTTAGCAGGACTGCATACGTTAGTAGCAAGTGCGCGATTCGACTGTGAATAGTAACAGATTGATACATTTTCCGGTCTGTGTTATACTTGACAGGGTTTGGGAATCTCATGGGAAATGACAAGTCATAGTAACTATTCAGAAGGTAACTGTCAGAACCCAGGGGGGGCTGAACAGTTACAAGTCTTAAAGAAAAGGAGTACAGAACATGCCCGGTTCTACATTCGGTAAATATTTCAGAGTCACCACCTGGGGGGAGTCACATGGTCCCGCGTTGGGCTGTGTGGTCGATGGATGTCCTGCAGGACTGCCGCTTTCGGAAGCGGATCTGCAGCCTTATCTGGACCGGCGCAAACCGGGAACCTCTGCGGTGACCACTTCACGCAAGGAAGAGGATCTGGTGGAGATCCTTTCCGGTGTCTTTGAGGGAAAGACCACGGGGGCACCCATTTCGCTGATGATCCGCAATACCTCGCAGCGTTCCGGGGATTATGGAAATCTGGCGGATACTTACCGGCCGGGACACGCGGACTATACCTTTGACCGGAAATACGGTATCCGCGACTATCGCGGCGGCGGGCGCAGTTCCGGCAGGGAAACGGCAGCGCGGGTAGCGGCAGGTGCCATTGCGATGCAGTTGTTAAATACACTGGGGATCTCGCTGTATGCAGGCACTGTCGCCATCGGTCCGGTGCGCATGAGCGCGGAGAAACTGGCGGCCTGCCGGAGAGAGGATTTTATCCGGGCACGGGAAAATGCGGTGGTCATGCCGGATGCGGAAATGGCAAAAGAGGCGGCAGCCTATATTGAAACCTGCCGTATGCAGCGGGATTCCGCAGGCGGCATCGTGGAATGCCGGATCGACGGTGTACCGGCAGGGCTGGGAGAGACCGTCTTTGATAAACTGGACGCGCTGCTGGGACAGGCGCTGTTTTCCATTGGTGCCGTCAAAGCGGTAGAGATCGGGGATGGCGTACAGGTTGTGGGACAGAAAGGCAGCGAAAATAATGATCCGATCCGCAGGAAGGACGGGAAGACTGTTTTTGACAGTAACCATGCAGGCGGTATTCTGGGGGGGATGTCAAACGGGGACCGTATCGTGGTGAAGGCACATTTTAAGCCGACACCGTCTATCTATCAGCCGCAGGATACCATAAAGAAAGACGGCAGCGAAACCGTATTGGAGATCGTGGGACGGCACGATCCGGTGGTGGCACCGCGTGCCGTAGTCGTGGTGGAAGCCATGTGCGCACTGACGCTGGCGGATCTTTTGCTGGCCAATATGGGAGCACGGATAGAGTACCTGCGGAAAATATATGCGGATGCATAGCAGATGACCATATCGCCGGAGCCCCGGCGCATGGCAAAGAGGAAACTGGAAATGATCGAGAAATATTATGCGGCTATGAGCATACTGTCAGTACTTTTGACGATACTGTATGTTTATCAGTGGCATAGGCGTTTTGATGTGAATATCACCGCGGTATTTATCCTGGTGCCGATCGTCAACCTGGGGTATTTTGTGATGGGGGTGGACCCGGAACTCGCTGCGGTGATCTATGCGGTCAAGGTGACCTATGTCGGAGGCTGTTTTTTGCCGTGGTTTATCGTCATGTGCATCCTCAATCTCTGCAGGATCACCGTGAAACGCTGGATACGGGTGGTCAGTTTTATGCTGAACCTGTTCCTATACTGCACCGTGCTGACCATAGGGGATATGCCGCTGTTTTACAGGGATATCCGGTGGACTGACACGGATCTGGGGCGTGTATTTCAGAAAACTTACGGTCCGATGCATACCGTCTTTGTCTTTTGCGTCATCGCGTATTTTATTTTTGGCCTTTTGGTGATGGGATACTGCTACTTTAAGAAAAGGCAGGTTTCCAGACGGATCCTGCATCTGCTTTTTATGCCGAATGTGATATCTCTGGCGGTATTTATCGTGAACCATTTTTGGCGGAACGGGCCGGACATGGTACCGCTTACCTATGTGCTGGGGCAGACGGTGTATCTGCTGATCGTATACCGTGTGTCTCTCTATGGCGTGAGTGATATGGTGATCGAATCCATGGTGCAGTCCGGAGATACGGGCTTTATCAAGATGGATTTCAAATACCGTTATCTGGGCAGCAACCGGACGGCACGGCAGATCTTACCGGCCCTGCGGGATCTGGCGGTGGACCAGAAGATGAGCGGCGTGCCGGAACTGGAGAAAAACGTGCTGCACTGGGTGAGACACTTTGAAGAAGATGAGAGTGCCGGGAAGAACCTTTTCAGGAGAGAGGGTGCGGATGGCAATGAGGACGCGGAAGTATTCCAGGTACAGGTAAACTATTTGTATGACGGACGCCGCCGCAGGGGGTACCAGATCTTCCTGTCGGATGATACGCAGAATCAGAAGTATATCCGCCTGATCGACCAGTACAATAACGAACTGGAGGAAGAAGTGGCTGCCAAGACGGAGCGGATCGTACAGATGCATGATAATCTGATCCTGAGCATGGCGACCATGGTGGAAAGCAGGGATAATTCCACGGGCGGACATATCCGGCGCACGAGCGTAGGCGTGCGCATACTGGTGGAAGAACTGAAGAAAGAAGGCCGCAGGGAACTGACGGAGGAATTCTGTAAAAATATCATCAAGGCAGCCCCGATGCATGATCTGGGCAAGATCGCGGTGGACGATGCGATCCTGCGCAAACCGGGACGTTTTGAACCGGAAGAATTTGAAGTGATGAAGAAGCATGCGGCAGAAGGGGCGCGTATCGTGCATGAGATCCTGAAAGAGACCGACGATCAGGCATTCCACCTGCTGGCGGAAAATGTGGCGCATTACCACCATGAGCGCTGGGACGGATCCGGTTATCCGGACGGCCTGAAAGCGGAGGAGATCCCGCTGGAGGCCAGGATCATGGCGGTTGCGGATGTCTATGATGCGCTGGTGAGCAAGCGTGTCTATAAGGAACGGATGAGTTTTGAAGAAGCCGACCGGATCATCATGGAGGGGATGGGAAAGCATTTTGATCCTGCGCTGCAGGGCGCGTATGAGAAGGCGAGGCCCAGGCTGGAGGCTTACTATTCCGGGGACGGGGAAGAATAGCAGGCATTCTGTACGGAAATACAGAGGCATAAAGAGTATAGGAAAAAGAGTTCAGGAAAAAGAAATCAGGAAAAAGAAATGGCAAAGATGAGATATGAAGTGATCGCAACGGAAGGGCGCGCGAAGAGCGCGGTGATGGAAACGGTGCACGGCACCATACAGACGCCGGTGTTTATGAATGTGGGAACCGTGGCGGCCATCAAGGGCGCGGTGTCTACGGAGGATCTGGAACAGATCGGCACGCAGGTGGAATTGTCCAATACCTATCATCTGCATGTGCGGCCCGGAGATGAGATCGTAAAGAAACTGGGCGGGCTGCAGCGCTTTATGAGCTGGGATAAGCCGATCCTTACGGATTCCGGCGGTTTTCAGGTGTTTTCCCTGGCGGGGCTGCGCAAGATCAAAGAGGAGGGCGTGACTTTTCAGTCGCACATCGACGGGAGAAAACTTTTTATCGGGCCGGAGGAGAGCATGCAGATCCAGTCCAATCTGGCATCGACCATTGCCATGGCTTTCGATGAATGTCCGCCGGCGCTGGCAGAGCGGGAGTATGTGCAGGCCTCGGTGGAGCGTACAACGCGCTGGCTGGAACGCTGCGTGAAAAAGATGGCGGAACTGAACAAAAGGGAGGATACGATCAACAGAGAGCAGCTGCTCTTTGGGATCAACCAGGGGGCGGTGTATGCGGATATCCGTATCGAACATGCAAAGCGCATCGTGGAGATGGAACTGGACGGGTATGCGCTGGGCGGTCTGGCTGTCGGGGAGAGCCATGAGCAGATGTACTATATTTTAGACGAGACAGTGCCGTACCTGCCAAAGGAAAAGCCGGTCTATCTGATGGGGGTGGGGACGCCGGCCAATATCCTTGAGGCGGTGGACCGGGGCGTGGACTTTTTTGACTGCGTTTATCCCACGAGAAACGGGAGGCATGCGCATCTGTATACAAGATCCGGCAAGATCAATCTGATGAACGCAAAGTATGAGACGGATGAGCGGCCGGTGGAGGAGGGCTGCGGCTGCCCGGCCTGCCGCAGATACTCCCGCGCGTACATCCGGCATCTGCTGAAAGCCAAAGAGATGCTGGGGATGCGGCTGTGCGTGCTGCATAATCTGTATTATTACAACCATCTGATGGAAGAGATCCGTGCGGCGATCGGAGAGGGGAGGTTTGCAGCATATAAGAAAGAGGCATTGGAACGAATGAAAGCCGGAGAATAAGCGGGGCAAAAAGAAAAACTTGCGGTCAGGCTTTCTTTTGTGTATGATATAGGGATAGTGCGAAAATCAGCCCGGATACAGGGTATATTAGGAGGAAAAAGAATGGAAGGATTTACTTTACTGCTGGATGCACCGGCAATGGGATCGGCAAGCGGCGCGGGATTATCCATGGTCATTTCGATCGTGGCGATGCTGGCCATCTTTTATTTTATGCTGATCCTGCCGCAGAAAAAGGAACAGAAAAAGATGCAGGAGATGCTCGGCTCCATGGAGGTGGGTGACGTGGTGGTCACTACCAGCGGTTTTTACGGTGTGCTGATCGATATCACGGAGGATGATGTGATCGTGGAATTCGGCAGCAACAAAAACTGCCGTATCCCGATGCGCAAGTCCGCCATCGCGCAGGTAGAGAAGGCGGAAAAATAAGAAAACCGGATACGGTGTTGTTTTGTAATATTGGATAAAGAAGAGAATCAAAGAAGAGGATAAAGAAAGAAGGGTAAAAGGATGGTTCTGAACATCACATGCATCCCCGGAGACGGTATCGGCCCGGAGATCGTAACGCAGGCAAAAGCAGTATTGGACAAAGTGGCGGAAGTATACGGCCATGAAATGAAGTATACGGACATCCTGATGGGCGGGGCATCCATCGATGCCTGCGGAGAGCCGCTGACCGACGAGGCCATCGCGACAGCCAAAGCAGCAGATGCCGTACTGATGGGTTCGATCGGCGGGGATACCAATACGTCCCCGTGGTATAAACTGCCGCCGGAAAAACGCCCGGAAGCGGGGCTCTTAAAGATCCGCAAGGCGCTGAACCTGTTTGCCAACCTGCGTCCGGCAGTATTGTATCCGGAATTGAGAGGCGCCTGCCCCTTGAAAGAGGAGATCTCTGAAAAAGGCTTTGACCTGCTGATCATGCGGGAACTGACCGGCGGGCTGTATTTTGGCGAGCGGAAGACGGTGGAAGAGAACGGCGTGCGTAAGGCGATCGATACCCTGACCTATACGGAGGAGGAAATCCGCCGTATCGCCGTCAAAGGATTTGATATCGCCAGAAAGCGCCGCGGGAAAGTGACCAGCGTGGATAAGGCAAATGTGCTGGATTCTTCCAGATTGTGGCGTGCGGTAGTCAATGAAGTGGCGAAGGATTACCCGGATGTAACGGTAGAGCATATGCTGGTGGATAACTGCGCGATGCAGCTGGTGCGCGATCCGTCCCAGTTTGATGTGGTGCTGACGGAGAATATGTTTGGCGATATCCTATCGGATGAGGCCAGCATGGTGACCGGTTCCATCGGGATGCTGGCGAGCGCCTCTCTGAATGATACAAAATTCGGGCTGTATGAGCCGAGCCATGGTTCTGCGCCGGATATCGCAGGCAGGGATCTGGCAAACCCGATCGCTACGATCCTTTCTGCATCCATGATGCTGCGGTATTCCTTTGATCTGGATAAAGAAGCGGATGCGGTCGATGCGGCGGTAGACCGGGTGCTGAAAGACGGTTTCCGTACCGGGGATATCTACAGTGAGGGCTGCAAAAAAGTGGGCTGTAAGGAAATGGGCGCGCTGATCGCAGAGCGGATCCGCTAAAGGGAGGTTGGATGGAATGGCAGAAGAGATACAGGCAGAAAAAAAGATCATGCTCTCGGGCATCCAGCCCAGCGGGGATCTGCATCTGGGCAATTACCTGGGGGCGATCAAAAACTGGGCTGACCGGGTAAATGAGTTTGAATGTTATTATTTCATGGCGGATATGCACACCATAACGGTACGGCAGGATCCGAAGGAACTGCGCAGGCGTTCCTTGGAGATGCTGGCATTGTATATCGCCTGCGGACTGGATCCGGAGAAAAATACGCTGTTTCTGCAGTCCCATGTGCCGGCGCACGCGCAGCTGGGGTGGGTGCTGGACTGCTATACGATGTTTGGTGAACTGAGCCGCATGACGCAGTTTAAGGATAAGTCCGAAAAGCATAAGGACAATATCAATGCCGGGCTTTTCACCTATCCGTCCCTGATGGCGGCGGATATCCTGCTGTACCAGCCGCATTACGTGCCGGTCGGTGAGGACCAGAAGCAGCATGTGGAACTGACCAGGAATATCGCGATCCGTTTCAACAATATCTACGGAGATGTGTTCCGCGTGCCGGAACCGTATATCAGCAAGGTGGGGGCGCGTATCTACGGCCTGACCACGCCGGGGTCCAAGATGTCCAAATCGGATCCGAACGGCTGCGTATTTTTGATGGATGAGCCGGATGTGATCATGAAGAAGTTTAAGCGTGCTGTCACGGATTCTGACGTGGAAAACTGCGTGCGTTACGATAAGGACGCAAAACCCGGTGTGGCAAATCTGATCAATATCTACGCGACGATCACCGGAAAGAGTTTTGAAGAGATCGAGAAGGAATTTGCCGGGCAGGGATACGGCGTGTTCAAGCCGGCAGTGGGCGAGGCAGTCGCGGCGGCGCTGGCGCCGATCCGGGAGGAGGCGAAGCGCCTGATCGCGGATAAGGAATACCTCAACGCTGTTTACAAGGCAGGCGCGGAAAAAGCGGCTGATATCGCAAACAGGACTTTGCGCAAGGTTTATAAAAAGATCGGTTTTTATCAGATATAGCCGGACACAGTCAGATATTGGAAAAGAGCGTTTAATGGAGGAGTATGGAGAGATGAGAAGCGACAAGGTAAAGAACGGAACAGCCCAGGCACCGGCCAGAAGCCTTTTGAATGCGCTGGGATACACCAGGGAGGAGCGGGAACGTCCGATGATCGGTATCGTATCATCTTTTAATGAGATCGTACCGGGACACATGAACCTGGACAAAATCGTGGAGGCAGTCAAACTGGGCGTAGCCATGGCAGGCGGCACGCCGGTGGTATTTCCGGCGATCGCAGTTTGCGACGGTATTGCCATGGGACATATCGGAATGAAGTATTCCCTGGTAACGCGCGATCTGATCGCGGATTCCACGGAATGCATGGCGATGGCACATGGCTTTGACGGGCTGGTGATGATCCCAAACTGTGACAAGAATGTGCCGGGGCTTCTGATGGCAGCGGCACGGGTAAATATCCCGACCATCTTTGTATCCGGCGGTCCCATGCTGGCAGGCCATGTAAAAGGGCGCAAGCGCAGTTTATCCTCTATGTTTGAAGCAGTAGGGGAACTGGCAGCAGGCAAGATCACAGAGGCGGATCTGGAGGAATTTGAGGAGAAGGTATGTCCGACCTGCGGTTCCTGTTCCGGCATGTATACCGCAAACAGCATGAACTGCCTGACAGAGGCACTGGGCATGGGCTTAAAGGGCAACGGCACGATCCCGGCAGTCTATTCCGAGCGTATCCGCCTGGCAAAACATGCGGGCATGCAGATCATGGAACTGGTGAAAAAAGATATCAAGCCGCGCGATATCATGACCGAGAAGGCATTTATGAACGCGCTGACCGTGGATATGGCGTTGGGCTGCTCTACCAACTCGATGCTGCACTTACCGGCGATCGCAAATGAAGCAGGTGTGGATCTGAATCTGGATGTTGCAAACGAACTGAGCGCAAAGACACCGAACCTGTGTCACCTGGCACCGGCCGGTCCGACCTATATGGAAGACTTAAACGAGGCAGGCGGCGTTTATGCCGTGATGAACGAACTGTGCAAGAAGGATCTGCTTTATACGGATCTGCTGACCGTCACCGGCAAGACCGTTGCGGAGAATATCAAAGACTGCGTAAACCGTGATCCGGAGGTGATCCGCCCGATCGACAATCCGTACAGCCCGACCGGCGGCATCGCAGTGCTGAAGGGAAATCTGGCACCGGACAGCGGTGTGGTAAAGCGCAGCGCCGTAGTGCCTGAAATGATGGTACATGAAGGACCGGCAAGAGTCTTTGACTGCGAGGAGGATGCGATCGCAGCGATCATCGGCGGCAGGATCGTGGCCGGTGATGTGGTGGTGATCCGTTATGAAGGCCCGAAAGGCGGCCCGGGCATGCGTGAGATGCTCAATCCTACCAGCGCCATTGCCGGCATGGGACTTGGTTCTTCCGTGGCATTGATCACGGACGGCCGTTTTTCCGGCGCCAGCCGCGGCGCTTCCATCGGACACGTATCACCGGAAGCGGCAGTGGGCGGCCCGATCGCACTGGTGGAGGAAGGGGACATCATTTCCATCGATATCCCGAACAATAAGCTGGAGATGAAAGTATCTGATGAGGAACTGGCAGCGAGAAGGGCAAAGTGGCAGCCGAAGGAACAGCACTTGAGCGGCTATCTGGCACGCTACCATGAACTGGTGACCAGCGGCAACCGCGGCGCGATCCTGCAGGTACCGGGGAAAAACAGTTAAAGCAAGCAGGTTTCAGAGTATTGAATCCTGCATATCGAACATACAGGGAAAGCAGAAGATCCGTATGCGGATAGAAGGGGATAAATGTATGGCTGGAAGAAAGAAAGCAAATACAGCAGCAGAAACGGCAGCAGCACCGAAGCGCCGGGGCAGACCGGCAAAAAATGCTGCGGCAAAGCCGGCAGTAACGGAAAAGAAAACCGGCACAAGAGGCAGAAAGAAAGCGGTGGAAGCAGTCCGTGAACTGACCGGTTCCCAGATCGTGATCGAATGTCTGAAGGAGCAGGGGGTGGATACCGTATTTGGCTATCCCGGCGGTGCGATCTTAAATATTTATGATGAACTCTATAAGCATGCGGATGAGATCAATCATGTGCTGACCAGCCATGAGCAGGGGGCAGCGCATGCGGCGGACGGCTACGCGCGTGCCACCGGAAAAGTGGGGGTATGCCTGGCGACCTCCGGCCCCGGTGCTACCAACCTGGTGACAGGCATTGCCACGGCATATATGGACAGTGTGCCTATGGTAGCGATCACGGCAAATGTGGTGCTGCCCTGGCTGGGAAAAGATTCTTTCCAGGAGGTGGATATCGCCGGTGTGACCATGCCGATCACAAAGCACGGGTTTATCGTAAAAGATGTAACAAAACTGGCAGATACGATCCGCAGGGCGTTTGCCATTGCCAGGAGCGGCAGGCCGGGGCCTGTACTGGTGGATATCACCAAGGATGTCACGGCAAACAAGTGTGCATTTGAAAGCGCAAAGCCCTATAAACTGACGGCGGAACAGAAGTACACGGCAGAAGATATCGAGGCGGCCGCGGAACTGATCAGGAACGCAGAGCGGCCTTACATCTATGTGGGCGGCGGTGCGATCATTTCCGGGGCAGCGGCAGAACTGGCAGAGTTTGCAAAAAAGATCGACGCGCCGGTATGCGACAGCCTGATGGGCAAGGGCGCATATGACGGCACGGCGGACAA
>JAFUUX010000129.1 GCA_017471325.1 Lachnospiraceae bacterium
CAGGCAGAGGGGATCGGTGCGAAGTATCATGTAGGGAATGTGCTTTCTTCGGATACCTTCTATGACGCGCAGGAGGACGCAAATGATCGCTGGATCAAGATGGGCGTACTCTGCATCGAGATGGAAACTGCGGCATTGTATATGAATGCGGCAAAGGCAGGCAAGAGAGCACTGGGGCTGTTTACGGTTTCGGATCACATCTTAAAGGGTGAAGCACTGTCGGCAGAAGAACGCCAGACGACATTTACGCAGATGATGGAAGTGGCATTAAAGACGGCAAAAGCGCTGGATTGAGGGGTGAAAGAAACGTTGCGGTCACAGCACGAAGGGCGGTGGAACGCAACAAAGAAAGCGGGCAGGTTTACATATTTTCTGCTTGTAATTTTGAAACACTCTGGTTATAATGTTAACCAGGGTGTTTTTGCGTGAAAGACACAGCGACGGGGAAATGTACTCGCGCAGATAAAAAATGCAGCGATCCGGAGGTTACGATGAAAGAACTTATGTTAATGTACCATCCTGTAAAGAAGGAGATCCGCTTCTGCGGACGTTTTAAGGGCAGGTTTGTCGAGATCCCTTATGATGAGTGTCCGAGGCTTGAAAAATACGGACCGGGTACAGGTGAGTTTTTACTGCAGAATCAGGGAACCAAATTTTTTGACGACATCTGGGAACAATTCTCTAAAGACAACGTAAATATTACATTTAAAGGCACAAAGATCGATTACGAAGACCTGCAGAAAAAGATCTCGGATTACAATGAGACCAAAGGCAAGCAGATCTTTAAGATCGCTGACCATATTGAACTGCCCAGCGTTTCGGAGATTTATGAGGAGATCAGCAGATTTTGCGAGGAAACACTGGATTCTTTTGAAAAACAGTTGAAAAATAACGATACCAAGCAGATGTTCCGCAAGCGCCGTGAGATGTTTGAGGAACGCAAAGAGGCGCTGAACAAAAACGAGATCAACCTTTGCCTGGTGGGAACCTATTCGGCAGGCAAATCCACATTTATCAATGCCATCATCGGAAAGCGTATCCTGCCGGAGAGCATCAATTCCGAAACGGCGAAGATGTTTAAGATCCGCAATGAGGAAAAGCCGCGTGTGAATTTTTCGATCCATACCACCAGGGATACGCGGCCGGATAATGTGCAGATCGTCTGGAATGATCCCGTTGGTCAGTTTGAGGTGGTGCGCGGCCTGGGAAACACGGAGGATAATATCCGCAAGATGCTGGAACTGGAAGCAACTGCGGTGGCGGAACTTGGCTTAAAGCAGCACGAGCAGCTCTGCAGGATACTGAAGAAATTAAATGACATTCCCAACCATGAGCAGCAGGACGGTTCCGGTTATATCAATGGCATCATCGAGGTGGGGTATCCGATCCCGATATGCAAGAATATCAACTTTACCTTCTTTGATACGCCGGGCACGGATTCCAATTCCAGCGAGCATCTGCTCATCTTAAAAGAAGCGTTGCAGCAGCAGACCAATTCCATCCTGATCGTGATCTATGAGCCGACCAAGATGGAGGGCACCGGAAATTCCGTGCTGTATAAACTGATCAATGACTTTAGGGACGGAAAGAAAAATGATGCGGGCGTATCCATCGATCTGGACCGGTCTTTCCATGTGATCAACCAGGCGGATACCAAGTCCAGCAAAGACTTAAAACTTTTACGGAATAAAAAGGTCGTCGTGACCTTAAAAGAGGAAGATAAGATTTATGACGAAGAGGATATGGAGATCGACCTGGCAGAAGCGAGGCTGTTCTTTGTATCTTCCAAGGCGGCCTATATCAGCAAGGCGATCCAGGGAAATGTGGATCTGGAGGATGAGCGTACCTGGCTGGCAAACCACAAGCAGGAGATCAATAACGAGCCGACCAGGGATCCTTTTACCGAGCAGGAGACCAGCATTTCTGCCGACAGCGGCATCTTCTACCGCTATGACAAGATCGCGGATGCGGATTTTGAAACAAAGCAGCTGATCGCGGAATGCGAGAAGGCGACAAAGGAATGTGACAATTCTCTGGAGGGTGTGATCCGCAGGATCTATATCAATTCCGGTATGTATGCGATCGAGCAGGAGATCATCAAATACGCACAGAAGTATGCTCTGGCAGTAAAGGCGAAAGGTCTGTATGACGGCATAGAGGGTCTGATCGACTTTGTGCGTGTGGACTATGAGGCGATCGAAAACCAGGCAAGGCTTTCCAAAGAGCATATCGAAAAGAATATCGAGATCATGAAGACCAGCATGGTGCATGATATCGAGGTGTCCCATGATGAGTTTGTGGCGCGCATCACGGATGACAGTCTGGAAACCCAGGTGGAAGAGATCAAGGCGCTGGTAAAAGAGATCGAGAAACGCCAGGAACTGGCCAGCCGGCAGGCGGACAAGATGCAGTGGATCGCTCTGAAGCCGGAGATCTTTGAAAAGAAAAATACGATCATCATCAGTGAACTGAACCGTTATCTGCAGGAGATCGACGATTACTACAAACGTATCCGCGGGGATATCCTGGCGGCGCAGGTGCAGGAACTGAAGAACATCATCGTAAAGAAGATCAAGGAATACAAGGGGATAGACGAGGGACTGATCCGCCGTATCGCAAATATTTCCGATACCGAGATCCCGCCTTCGGAGATCGGTGCGCTGAAGATGAATGATTACATCAATGAGCAGAAAGCCATACTGATCTTTAATACCATGGATAAGAAGGCCTATAAGCGCGATCTGGAGCGTGCTTTCAACGCGCAGACCGTAGAGCAGTTTATTGCTTATAAAGAAGAGGTCATCAAAGTGGCGCAGCAGCGCACCGCCCAGATGGTGGAGGAGTTTAAGAATAATATCGATACCATCTCCGGCAGCCTGGAACTGCTGATCAAGGATGAGAACAGGGCCATTGAGGAACAGCAGAAAGCAAAAGAGGTGCTGGATATGATCGGCAAGCAGGACGAAGCGCTGAACCGGCGGATCTGGGCAGAGGAAGAAGAAAAGAAATAAGAAATGCCGCGCTTTGTTTGAAAACGGTCAAAACCTTTAAAAGCGAAAATAAAGTGCTTGCATTTTTCAGAGGATTGCAATATAATGAATTCCAATATGGTAAACCGTTGAGCGGGAGTAAGTACTTCGGCGGCAACATCTTACAGAGAGCCGTGATGGTGGGAATCGGCAGATGGACAAAGAAGGAATGGACCCGTGAGGGCAGTTGCGAAGGCAGCAGTATAAAGGATCATCAAGGGCTGTAGGAGTGACTGACGTAGGAACCCACGTTACAGGGGGAAACGCATGATGGTGCGTGAGAAGAGTGGATCGAAGGGGGAAGCCCCGGGATCAATTTAGGTGGTACCGCAGGAGTAGAAGGCTCTTGTCCTAAACAGGACAGGAGTCTTTTTTACTTTATAGGAAATTCCTCTGGAATTTCCGATAAAATAAAAGTGAGATCTGTCAGGAAAGGAGAAAAAAGATGTTTCCCACACTGGAAGAATGTAAGAAGTATCAGGGGGAGTACGCTTACGTACCGGTGGCATGTGAAATGCTCTCGGATGTGAGTACACCGGTGGAAGTGCTGAAGTCGGTCATGGAACAGGCGCACCACAGTTTTCTTTTGGAAAGCGCGGAGCATGGCAAATGGGGACGGTATTCCTTTATCGGCTATGACCCGGTGCTGGAGCTGACCTGTAAAGACGGGCATCTGCTGCTGAAAGAGGTCAACGGGGGCAGGATACTGAAAGATATGCAGGTATCCCATCCGGAAACGGAGATCCGCGCGCTGCAGCAAAAATACAAAAGCCCGGTGATCCAGGGCATGCCCAGTTTTACCGGCGGCTTAATGGGATACTTTGCATATGATTATTTCAAATACAGCGAGCCCAGGCTGGATGCGCCCGCAAAAGTGGATGAGGGCTTTTCGGATGTAGACCTGATGCTGTTTGATAAGATCATTGCATTTGACCATTTTACGCAGAAGATCGTGCTGGTGGTCAACATCCCGACGGATGGCATGGAGGCTGCTTATGAAGCGGCGGAAACCGTGATGAAGGAGATGAAGCGCTGCATACTGACGCGTTCCGCAAAGGCGCATGGCGGGCGCAGGATCGGGGAACTGAAACCGCAGTTTGACAAGGCGCAGTTTTGTGACATGGTAGAGAGCGCAAAGAAATATATCTATGAAGGGGATATCTTTCAGGTAGTGCTGTCAAATGGGATGGCGGCGGATTACGAAGGCTCGCTTCTGGATGTCTACCGGCAGCTGCGCATCTTAAATCCTTCCCCGTATATGTTTTATCTGACCAGTGAGACTTTGGAGGTGGCAGGGGCATCACCGGAGACACTGGTAAAACTGCAGAACGGTGTGCTGCATACATTTCCGTTGGCCGGCACCCGCCCGCGGGGGGCAGATGAGGCAGAGGATGCGCGCCTGGAGGCGGAACTGCTGGCAGATGAAAAGGAACGTGCGGAACACAATATGCTGGTGGATCTGGGGCGGAACGATCTGGGCAAGGTGAGCCGTTTTGGCAGTGTGGCAGTAGAGAAATACATGACCGTGGAAAAATACAGTCATGTGATGCATATCGCGTCTACGGTACGCGGAGAGATCCGTGCAGATAAGGACGGCCTGGATGCGATCGCGGCGGTGTTGCCGGCCGGAACCCTTTCCGGCGCGCCCAAGATCCGTGCCTGCGAGATCATCCGGGAACTGGAGCAGGATAAGCGCGGCATCTATGGCGGTGCTGTAGGATATCTGGATTTCAGCGGCAACATGGATATGTGCATAGCGATCCGGCTGGCCTATAAGAAAGACGGGAAAGTGCATGTACGATCCGGCGCCGGGATCGTGGCGGATTCCGTTCCGGAGAATGAATTTGCGGAATGTATCAACAAGGCTAAGGCTGTAGTGCGTGCCATGGATGCGGCAGCCGGGGAGGGAGGTGAACTGTTATGATCCTTTTGCTCGATAATTATGACAGTTTTTCTTATAATCTGTATCAGATGCTTGGGGAACTCGGGGAAGAGATCAAAGTGGTCCGCAATGACGCCCTGACCTGCGGGGAGATGGAGGCGCTGCACCCGGACCGTCTGGTGATATCACCCGGACCGGGCTGGCCAAAGGATGCGGGGCGTTCCGAGGAGGCGATCCGGTATTTTTCGGGGAAACTGCCGATCCTGGGCATCTGCCTGGGGCATCAGGCGATCTGTGAAACGTTTGGCGGCACCATGCAGCATGCCAAACGGCTCATGCACGGAAAACAGTCCGTTGTCTCGCTGGATACGCAAGCAGCCATATTTACGGGACTTCAGGAGAAAGAGGCCGTGGCAAGATACCATTCGCTGGTGGTGGCGGCAGAGGATATGCCGGCATGCCTGCAGGTGATCGCAGCAACTGAGGATGGCGAGGTGATGGCGGTAAGGCATAGCGAATATGAGATCTACGGGCTGCAGTTTCATCCGGAGTCCGTACTGACGCCGCATGGCGGGGTGATGCTGCAAAACTTTCTGAATCTTACAGGAGGCAGGCGCTGATGGGGAATATACTGGAGACGATCGCGGAGGATACGCGGAAGCGGATCGCATTGCAGAAAGAACGGATACCGCTGCGGCAGGTGCAGGAGAAAGCGGAACAGCAGACAGGCGCAGCCGGGCGGTTTCAAGGCGCACTGCAGAAAGAGGGGCTGTCTTTTATCTGCGAGGTAAAGAAGGCGTCACCGTCCAAAGGCGTGATGGTAAAGGATTTTCAGCCGCTCGCCATCGCGGGGGACTATCTGGCGGCCGGGGCGGATGCGCTGTCCGTGCTGACCGAGCCGAAGTATTTTCTGGGGGCGGACGCATATTTAAAAGAGATCGTAAGCAATGTGGAACTGCCGGCGCTGCGGAAGGACTTTACGGTAGACGAATATATGCTCTATGAGGCCAAAGCGCTGGGAGCATCCGCAGTGCTGCTGATCGTGGCGATCCTGCCGCAGGAGGACCTGGTGCGCTATCTGCGGACGGCAGAAAAACTGGGGCTGGATGCACTGGTGGAAACCCATGACGGGGAAGAGATCCGCCGGGCCGCGGATGCGGGGGCAAAGATCATCGGGATCAATAACCGGGATCTGAAGGATTTCAGCGTAAGCATAGAGCACAGCATAGCGCTGCGCCATCTGATCCCCGAAGAGGCGGTATTTGTCTCGGAATCCGGTATACATACGGAGGGAGACATCCGCAGGCTGAAGGAATGCGGCACGGACGCCGTGCTGGTGGGGGAAGCCATGGTGACATCGATTGACAAAGCGGGGGCACTGGAACGCTTCCGGAATGCGTAATGCAAAAAAGGGCATCATCAATTTCAGACAGATATAAATTGACGTTTATAGAGGAGGAAAAAAGATGGAACAGAAGAAAGGCAGGTTTGGGCAGTTTGGCGGGCAGTATGTGCCGGAAACCCTGATGCCGGTCTTAAAGGAAGTGGAAGAGGCTTATGAGGCAGCACAGAAGGATCCGGCATTTCAAGCAGAACTGAACCGCTTATACAGCGAGTACGCAGGACGGCCGTCCCGTTTGTATTATGCGGAAAAGATGACCAGGGATCTGGGGGGGGCAAAGATCTATCTAAAGCGTGAGGATCTGAACCATACCGGTTCCCACAAGATCAACAATGTGCTGGGGCAGGTGCTGCTGGCAAAGCGGATGGGAAAGACGCGCGTGATCGCAGAGACCGGTGCAGGACAGCACGGGGTGGCAACGGCTACGGCGGCTGCCCTGATGGGACTGGAGTGCGAGATCTTTATGGGGAAACTGGATACCGACCGTCAGGCATTGAATGTATACCGTATGGAACTGTTGGGCGCAAAGGTGCATGCCGTGACCAGCGGCACGCAGGTGCTGAAGGATGCCGTGAATGAGGCGATGCGTGAGTGGGCAGGGCGTATGGATGACACGCTTTACGTGCTGGGTTCCGTGATGGGTCCGCATCCCTTCCCGACCATCGTGCGTGATTTTCAGAAGATCATCGGCCGGGAGATCAGGAAGCAGCTTTTGGAAAAAGAAGGAAAACTGCCGGATGCCGTGATCGCTTGCGTGGGAGGCGGCAGCAATGCCATGGGCAGTTTTTACGAGTTTATCGAAGATAAGGAAGTGCGGCTCATCGGGTGTGAAGCAGCGGGAGAGGGTGCGGATACCCCGAGAAATGCGGCAACCATCGCCAATGGCAGGCTTGGCGTATTTCACGGGATGAAGTCTTTGTTCTGCCAGAATCAGTACGGACAGATCGATGAAGTGTATTCCATTTCCGCGGGGCTGGACTATCCGGGGATCGGGCCGGAGCACGCCATGCTGCATGATACGGGGCGTGCGCAGTATGTGCCGGTCACGGATGTGGAGGCAGTGGAAGCATTTGAGTACCTTTCCCGCACGGAGGGGATCATCCCGGCCGTAGAGAGCGCCCATGCAGTGGCTTACGCCAGGAAACTGGCACCGCAGATGCGGCCGGAACAGATCATCGTGATCACGGTTTCCGGACGTGGGGATAAGGATGTGGCAGCAATCGCAAGATACAGAGGAGTGGAGATCTATGAGTAGGATAAAAAATGCATTTACAAAAGGAAAAGCTTTTATATCGTTTCTGACAGGCGGGGATCCGGATATAGCGACGACAGAGCGCCTGATCCGGGTGATGGAGGAGAATGGGGCGGATCTGATCGAGATCGGCATTCCTTTTTCGGATCCGATCGCGGAGGGACCGGTGATCCAGGCGGCGGATGAACGTGCGCTCAAAGGGGGCTGCACGACGGATGACCTGTTTGAGATGGTGCGGCGGCTGCGCCGGAGCACGCAGATCCCCCTGGTGTTCATGACCTATTATAATCCGGTATTCTCATACGGAAACGAGAAGTTTTTGAAAAACTGTCAGGAAGCCGGCATAGACGGCGTGATCATTCCGGACCTGCCCTTTGAGGAGAGTGATGAGATCCGCGATACCTGTCATCAATACGGCATCGACCTGATCAATATGATCGCGCCCACGTCAGAGGAGCGCATCGCGCGTATCGCGGCATCAGCGGAGGGTTTCCTGTACTGCGTTTCCTCCCTGGGCGTGACCGGCATGCGGGAGCAGATCACGACGGATGTGGCTTCCATGATCGAAAAAGTACGTAAGATCAGCAACATTCCCTGCGCGATCGGTTTTGGCATTTCGGGATCGCAGCAGGCAAAAGAGATGGGGGCGGTATCGGATGGCGTGATCGTGGGTTCTGCCATAGTGAAACTGATCGCGGAGCATGGCACGGATTCTGATGCGGCGGTAGCGGACTTTGTAAAGCAGATGAAGGAAGCGGCAAATCCGTAAAAAGCATGCAGGCATTTTCCGGGGCTGTCCGTTAAAGGTGGTTTCTCAGAAAAAAAGAACCGGTCTTTACGCTGCTTTGGCAGCATAAAGGCCGGTCTTTGATTTATGCGGGAATCCCGCTTTACCCGAAAGTTTAGTCCGGATTTGCAAACGGCACGCCGTCTGCGATAAACGCAAACTTGGTCGTAAACTTGATCACGTCGAAGGTAGGCGGTGATTTGATCTCGATGGGCGGGATCGGTACTACCTTGTAGTTGGAGAATGCCGGATACTGGTCGATATCCGCCATGTAGGTGATGAACGGATATTCACGTCCGTGCAGGATCAGGCACTCGCCCTTCTCTTTGTTGAAACGCTGCAGTTCGGTAACGGAGATCAGTTTGCGTTTTTCGGCACCGCCCGGTCCCCAGGCATCGATCTCACCGCAGAGGAAACTCATTTCGTTGAGCAGGTCGCGCTCACGGGAGGTTAAGAAGATCCAGTTATCGCAGTTACCCTTGATGGTATCGGCATCCTCACCGTAGCGACCCTTCAGCTGATGCAGGGACTGTACCACCAGATAGAATCTCATGTTACGGCTGCGGGCTGCAGAGATCATGGACGGCATATCCGGTACCTTCGGGATGTTACAGAACTCATCCAAAACGAAGTTCACGCGGATGGGCAGAGCTAAGGTAGCCTGGCGCTGCGCCTCGCCGATCAGGATCTCATATACCTGCTTGATGAACATGGTCACCAGAAAGTGGCAGGTGGTTTTTTCATCGGGTACGATAACGTATACAGCGGTCTTTTCATGGCCGAACATACGGATATCAAAGGTATTGTGGCAGAGCATGTCGGTCAGGCGCTTGTTTAAGTTGAAGATACTTACCATACCGTAAAGCACTGACATGATGGAAGCAATGGTCTTTTCGTTTTCGCCAAGCAGCGTACCCTTGAACAGCATGCCGATGGTGTTCTGCGTGCTCATCTTGCCGGCCAGTGTTTTTAAGGATTCCAATGCTGCCTGGGAGCAGAGCGCGGTCAGGCTTCGCATGTTGACTGCATTTTCCGCAGCTGCCGCCTCAAAGAGCAGGTACATATTCGCGGTCAGCAGAGTTTCTGCCATCAACGGATAGAGCAGGTCGGTAGTGTTTTCCTTCTGGCGGGCAGAGAGCGTTGCCGCAAGGTCGTTGACCAGGTTGTTTGCCTCGTCACGGCGCCCGGTGCGGTAGTACTCATACGGAAGCGCCAGAGGATCCCACATATCGCCGTAACCGATGTCACGGAAGTTCAGCACGACGGTCTTATAGCCGTGCTCTTTTGCAAAACCGCCGGTGCGGACATACAATTCCGCTTTCGGGTCGGTAACGACAAAGGATTCACCGGCGCGGATGAACATGTTCAGTGTAGGCATACAGAAGATACGTGTCTTCTTGGAACCGGTCGCACCAAAGATCAGGGTATGGGTATCGCGGCCGTCCAGGTATGCGGTGTGTCCATCGGACATTACAGGGATGCCGCCGGTGGGATAGACCGGCGCATCGATATCTACCTTGGTGGCGGAGTGCTGGATCTCTTCGATGGTAGCCCAGCGTGTCTGCCCCATGTTGCTTTTATATCTTGTGTTTTTGATCTGACTGCTGCTCATGAAACGTTTTCCCTCCTGAAACGATTTTTAATAGTTGAACTGCGCCGTAAAGATACGGGCATTGTTCTGGATCAGCTCTGTTACATAGATACCGTCCGGGGCAAAGGCACTGATCATGCCCTTGGTCACCAGACCGTCATAAGGCGGTGTGGAAGTGTATACGGAATATACGATATCACTGGCAAGACGATCCAGCATATCATAGCCGGCAAAGTACTGATCCTCACGCAGGCGGTTTACGGTAGCGATGATCATGGCTTCGGCATCCGGATCCAGATTCAGGCCGTAATCGGAAATCTCTTTTTTGATGTAATTGCTCAGTTCTTCGCTGTTCGGCAAAGTCATATCGATGGGCTGGATGCGGAAGAAGAGTACCAGCAGTTGCGTCAGTTCTTCAACAGCCTGCGGATTGTAACTGGGGATCATGAAAATAAAAAGCACGTCTTCGTCCAGCGTGACCAGGAATTTTAAGAAATCCAGGAAATGCGGATCTTTAAAGTGGCCGATCCACTCGCTGACATCGATGGAGACCACGCCGTGGAATTCGGAACGGAAACCGGCTGCGTC
>JAFUUX010000130.1 GCA_017471325.1 Lachnospiraceae bacterium
CAAGGAGAATGTAGTGGGATCCATCACTGCGGCTACGGTCAATGGCAAGGTCTATGCATACCCGATGACGGCTGATAATGGTTATTTCCTGTATTACAACAAAAGTGTATTCAGTGAGGACGATATCAGGAGTCTGGACAAGATGGTTGAAGTAGCGGGTGCGAATGGAACCCAGATCGGTTTTGAACTTGCAAACGCATGGTATCTGTATGGATTTTTTACGGCACAGGGAAGCGGGTTGCACGCTGATCTGAAGGAGGACGGCCTCACAAACGATTGCAACTGGAACGAGGCTGCAGGCGTGGATATAGCGAATGCGATCCTAGATTATATCGCAACAGGTACTTTCGTAAAGGCTGCAGATGATGCATCCGCTGTTTCCAATATGAAAGATGGGAAATATTCCGCGATCGTAAACGGTACCTGGAGTGCTTCTGCGATTTCCGAAGCACTGGGAGATGACTACGGTGCAGCCAAACTTCCCAGCTTTACAGCAGGTGGCAAAGAGTACCAGATGTCTTCCTTTGCAGGCTACAAGCTGATCGGCGTCAATCCGCACTCTGCGTTTGTCGGCTGGTCGATGCTGCTGGCAGAGTACCTGACCAACGAGGAAAGCCAGGTAGCAAGATTTGAAGCGCGTGGACTTGGACCGGCAAACATCAAGGCAGCGTCTTCGGATGCAGTCAAGGCAGATCCGGCGATCGCAGCCATCGCGACACAGGCTGAATATGCTGCTCCGCAGCGCATCGGCGGCAACTTCTGGGATCCGGCCAAGTCTCTGGGTGAGATCCTGGGTAACGGCAATCCGGATGGCACAGATGTACAGACACTGCTGGATAATGCAGTCGAAGGCATCAATGCGCCGGTAGCAGCAGAGTGATAGCGGGCTGAATAAAGTTTTTTATAACCCCATATGTCAGCATGGGAAACGGCATATGGGGTTTTTTACACCGAAAATACGGTCAGTGAGGTAAAAAAATGGCGAAAGGAAAAGAAAAAAAAGTAAAAAAAGGATCCGGCACAGGACTGATCGCGTCCGTAAAAAAATACTTTTCCGATTTTGGGATAGCAGTGGATAAGGGAGATTGGGCAACCAGGGCTTCCCTTTTGATCATGGGCGCCGGCTTCATTGCCAGAAAACAGATCATCAAGGGGATCCTGGTTACCTTGGTGGAGGCATTGTATATTCTGGTATTTGCGGTCTATTCCGTTCCGTATCTTTCCAAATTCGGGACGCTGGGTACGGTAAAGATGGAGCAGACCTTTGATCCGCTGACAATGCAGCAGATGACCAATGATTATGATAATTCCTTTCTGATATTGATCCATAGCATGATCTCTCTCTTCCTGTTGCTGGTTTTTGTGATGTACTATATCCACAATCTGAAAAATGTATACCGCATAGAAAAAGAAGCATGGGCCGGACGGCATGTGAATACGTTCCGGGAGGATCTGCAGGATCTGCTGGGGAAGAAATTCCATATCACGATGCTGACGCTGCCGACCATAGGTGTGGTGCTGATGAATATCCTGCCGATCCTGGTGCTGGTGGCGATCGCATTTACCAATTACGATCAGAACCATATGCCGCCGGCAGCATTATTTACCTGGGTAGGATGGTCAAATTTCAAAACTCTGATCAGCAGCGGCGGGATGACGATCACCTTTGGATACGCTTTTGGCAAAGTATTGAGCTGGACCCTTGTTTGGGCAATCCTGGCAACATTCACCTGCTTTATCGGCGGCATCCTTCTGGCGATGCTGATCCAGTCAAAGGGCGTGAAATTTCCAAAGATGTGGCGTTCTCTTTTCGTGGTAGCGATCGCGGTACCGCAGTTTGTGACGCTGATCCTGGTGCGGAACTTTTTCAGGGATGACGGTATCGTCAACACCATCTGCGCAAATATCGGGCTTACGGATTTCTTTAAAAGCATCGGACTCGTGGGGGCAAATCAGAATTATATCCCGTTCCTGACCAGCAAGGGCTGGGCAAAGGTCATGATCGTTCTGATCAATATCTGGGTAGGCGTTCCTTATCAGATGCTGATCGCTACGGGAGTATTGCTGAATGCACCAAAGGATCAGGTGGAAAGTGCCAGGATCGACGGTGCCAGCAAGGGACAGATATTCTGGCATATCACGATGCCATATATCATGGTGGTACAGGGTCCCGCGCTGATCACGGATTTTGTGCGCAATATCAATAACTTCAATGTGATCTACCTGCTGACACAGGACGTATACACGACCACGGATCAGATGCTGGCAAATTCCAATGCGAAGGAAGTGGATCTGCTGGTAACCTGGCTCTTCCGTCTCACAAATGAGTACTACAATTACAAGATGGCATCCGTGATCGGCATCATCGTATTCATCATCTGTGTGGTATTTACACTGGCCGCATATTCCAAAATGATGTCGGGCGGCAGAGAGGAGGATTACCAGATATGAGTGAAACGATGGAAAACAATGTTTCGACGGAAGTGCAGCAGAGTCCGAAAAAGATCAATGTGCATATCGATGAAGGCAAAGGCATGGGCATGAAAAAGAAAAATGCCATCGGTGCAGTGCTGAAAAACCTTCTGCTGGCTATTCTGGCAGTGATCTGGCTGATCCCGATCCTATGGCTGTTTGTTACGGCTTTCAGCACAAATCCGGGCATCAGTTACAGCCGCTTTTTCCCGGAGCATTGGACACTGGACAATTTTAAGAGGGTACTGTTCCTGCCGGATTCCGTGCTGCAGTATGGCAGATGGTTCTGGAATACGCTGGTGATCTCGGTGTTCAGCTGCGTCATATCGAGTGCATTTGTCCTGATGGTCAGTTACGCGTTCAGCTGCATGCGTTTTCCGGGGCGCCAGGGAATGATCCGTCTTTCCATGATCCTGGGGATGTTTCCCGGCGTGCTTTCCATGATCGCAGTATACTTTATCATGAAATCCATCGGCCTGACCAACAGCCATATTGGCATGGTGGTTGTATATTCCGCAGGATCAGGCCTGGGTTACCTGATCGTGAAAGGCTTTATGGATACGATACCGGTATCCATGCGTGAAGCTGCCCGCCTGGAGGGGGCCAATGAACTGGTCATCTTCTTTAAGGTGATGATGCCGCTGTGCAAGCCGATCATCGTTTACCAGATCATATCCGCATTTCTGGCACCGTGGAGTGATTTCGTTTTTGCCAGGCTGATGCTGAATTCCGGTATTTCCTCAGACTGGACGGTTGCGATCGGTCTGTACAATATGCTGGATAAAACGCTGATCCATACAAACTTTGCAGCCTTCTGCGCAGGCGGCCTGCTTATTTCCATACCGATCTCCATCCTGTTCATCCTGATGCAGAAGTATTATGTGGAAGGCGTTGCAAGCGGATCCACCAAGGGATAAAAGACCGGCGGGAGAAGTTTCAAAGACAGATCAAAAAAATATGGAGGAAAACATGGACAATACATTTGTAGTCAATATCATTCACCGCCCTGAAATGGTGCCGGAATATGCAGAAAAAGTGACCGGCCAGGGCAGAGTGGAGGATCTGGGCAGGAAAGCCCTGCTGACAGAATCCCTGGATATCTTTAAATTCCAGCAGGAAACAGCGCACAAAAACGGTTTAAAGACCACGATCCAGATGACTTATGCTTCTCTGTTTAACGATGAGGCGGTACAACTGGCAAAGGACGACCACGAAAAATACGGGGATGAGATCGCACTTTCGCTGTTGGGTCTGCCCTGTAAGGAATTCCGGGAGAAGTATAAGACAAAGGATTTCTGCATCTGGATGTTTTCAATGGAAGACAAAAAGAGCATCGTAGACGATGTGTTTGGAAAGTTTTATGACCGTTTCGGTTTCTATCCGGAGTCCACCGGCTCTTATTACATGGATGCAGAACTGACAAACTATATCAAAGAGAAATACCCGATGGTGAAATGCGCTGTGGCAACCTGCTGGGAGGAAGGACCGAAGGCATACCATACCTGCAACAATTCCTGGTACACGCTGTTTGACGGCGGACCCTGGAATCCATGGATCCCGTCCAAACAGAATACCCATGCGCCGGCGGCAAATGAAGCGGAGGACAGCGGCATCGTGGCGATCCCGCATCTGTCCAGAGACCTGCTGGCCTGCTATGACGGCAATGGCTCTAATTTCGGTACCCATCCGCAGAATGTGCTGCGCGGCATGATCTATGATACGAAAACATGGGAGTATCCGTATCTGTACAATCTGATCGATCAGTACCGCTACCTGGCAAAGTTCAATAACGGGTATGCATACAATATGATGTTTGTTGGACCGGGGTGGCTGAATAAAATGGGGCGCTGGGAACAGCCCTATGAGCTGCTGAAAAAATCTTACGAAGACGGCATGCGTTATTACGGGGAACTGAAAAAAGAAGGAAAACTGCAGGATATGACCATGGCGGAATTTGCGGATTATTACCGCCAGAAAAAGACCTACACAGAGCCGGAATGCGCGCTGTGGAAAGATATCCTTTATGGTTCGGACAAACAGATCTTCTGGTATGCGGATCCGAATATGCGTGCCTGTGTCAATATGGACCAGGGCGGCGCGATCGTGGACCTGCGGCCTTATGCGGCAAAGCTGAAATGGGAGGTGGGCATCGGTACCAGGCATGTACAGGACGCATCCTATCCGTTCCTGATCCAGGAAAAATACCGCGCCGGTTATTTTACGCATTACGCGGGGGAAGGCACGGTGCGCAGTGCAAAGGTCTGCCACAATGGCGAGGAAGTGGATCTGTGCTTATGCCGTACCAAAGCGAAGTTCTCGCAGGAGGGCAAAAGGCGCATCCTTACACTGGATCCGGTGGAGATCGAGTTTTCTGATCTGACGCTGACGCTGCAGACAAAAGTGATCTTTCCGGAGGGGGAATCAAAGATACAGATCGAGCGCCATATCCTTGGGATGAGCGATCCGCAGGCAGAGGTGACCATCAACGAATACATAGTGGCCTGCTATGGTACAACGGAGTATCCGGAGGATATGACCGGCATCACGCTTTCGGTGGGCGACAGCAGTACGGCAGAAAAGATCACATACGCATATAAGTGCAGGGAAGCGTACCAGCAGGGCGCAAAGGTGGCAGAGGCGATTATTCCGGCCATCTGCACCAAAGTGACGCTGACAACGGATGCAGATGATGCCACATCCTATATCAAAGAGGGATACGCATTTTCACCGATGTTTACGCTGGGAATGCAGAAAAAGATCACGGAGAAGGAGGTAGTCACCACATGGCTCAATCTGGAAAAGGCAAATTGAATTACCGTTGTCCGTCCTGTTTTATGCGGGATCTGGATATTGATATGTTCTATGATAAAGACAAACAGGAGTATTACTGCATCCGCTGCCAGTACACGGGCACAGAGGAGGATGTGCTGCAGAAAAATGAGATGGTGCGTTTCCGTTACCGCCGCATGATGGAGCGGATCACGGAATTTGAATGATCTTTTACGGCACCTCCCCGGGGACAGGGGAGGTGCTGTCAGTTTTATCGCGTAAAACGCAGACGGTTTTTGCAGAAGAGGAGGGTATCTTGGAAAAGATCGGACAGTTTATCAAGGGAATGGATGTATCGACACTGCTGGAGGAGGAGATGTGCGGGGCGCGTTTTTATGACCACGGAAAGGAAGGGGATCTGCTGGAGATCCTGAAAAGATATGGCGTAAATTATGTGCGCCTGCGGCTCTGGAACGATCCTTATGCAGCGGATGGCACGCCTTACGGCGCGGGCACAAACGATCTGGGGACTACGATCGCGCTGACAAAGCGGGCATTGGAGTTGGATATGGGATTTTTGCTGGATCTGCATTACAGCGATTTCTGGGCAGATCCGGGAAAGCAGACGATCCCGAAAGCGTGGCAGGGACTTTCTGCAGAGGCGCTTAAAACGGCGGTTTATGAATACACGGAGGCTGTCATGGAACGGCTGAAGGCAGAAGGAGCATCCCCGACCATGGTGCAGGTGGGGAATGAGATCACCAATGGCCTGCTCTGGCCATATGGAAAAAAAACGGGTGAGACAGAAGGCTTTGACCGCATTGCAGGGTATATCAGCGCAGGGATCCGCGGCGTGCGTGCGGCAAATCCTGAGGTGCCGATCATGCTGCATCTGGACAACGGCGGCAACAATGCGATGTACGTGGAATGGTTTGAAAACTATATGCGCAGGGGAGAGGACTTTGACATCATCGGCTTTTCCTATTATCCTTTCTGGCATGGCACGCTGGAGCAGCTGGAATATAATATGCGCGATATGGCAAAGCGGTACGGAAAGGAACTGATCGTGGCAGAGGTATCCATGGGATTTTCCATGAAGGATTACCGGGAATACGAAGGCATATCACCAGATCAGTTAAAGGGTATGGCAACGAAACCGGAGCTGGTGGAAAAACTGGAATATCCCATGAGTCCAAAGGGGCAGTCGGCTTTTATGCAGGATATCCTGCAAAGGATCGTATCGGTACCGGGCGGAAAAGGGTTCTTCTACTGGGAGCCGGGATGGATTCCGGTGCCGGGCTGTGGCTGGGCGAATGAAGCGGCGCTGGCTTATACCGGGGAAACGGGCCTTGGCGGTAACGAATGGGCAAACCAGGCATTGTTTGATTATGACGGAAATGCGCTGCCGGCACTTTCGGTGATCCGGGATTTTTCGGCGGTTTAAGAAAAAATACAGAGCCGGGCGATCCGATCACCCGGCATTGCATTCATGGATAAATCTGCGGAAAGCTTCTTTTCCTTCTGAGGTGCGTTTGTATACCCCGGCACAGGCCAGGATCTCTGCGAAATAGTGCCCCACTTCATCCTTGATGATCTCATCCAGCTTTGCAGCCAGGAGATCATGCCCGGCAGTATCCTTTTCGATTTCCTGAAATCTATGGAGCCAGCGTTCCGTCCACGAAGCATGTTTTTCCAGCATTTCATCAGCGCGCAGGTCTTTATGTGCCAGGATCGCAGCTTTTATTCCGGCCAGTTCTTTTTTGAGGCGTGCCGGCAGGATCGCCAGCCCCTGCACTTCGATCAGGCCGATGTTTTCTTTCTTGATATGATGGTACTCGCTGTGCGGATGGTAGAGTCCCATGGGACAGTCTTTTGTGGTGATGTTATTGCGCAGTACCAGATCGATCTCGTATTTTCCGTCCCGCATGCGAACGATCGGCGTAATGGTATTGTGCGGTACGCCATCGGTTTCGGCAAAAATGTACGCGGCGGCATCGGTATATCCGCGCCACTTTGCAAGGATCTCATCCGACGCGGCGATCAGGGGATCCACATCCTCCGACTGCAGCCGGATCACGGACATGGGCCATTTGACGATGCCTGCCGTGATCTGCGGATGGTTTTTTAGCGCAAAGTTTTCTTCGATTTCAGCCCTTGCCATAGGGAACGTGCAGCGGCCGCCCTGGAAATGGTCATGGCTTAAGATGGAACCGCCCACAATCGGCAGATCGGCATTGGAACCCACGGTATAATGCGGAAACAGGCGCAGGAAGTCAAACAGTTTTACAAAGGTGGAATGGTCGATCTTCATGGGTGTGTGTTTTTCGTTAAAAACGATGCAGTGCTCATTGTAATAGACATACGGGGAGTACTGCAGATAATAAGGCTCACCGCCCAGTACCATGGGGATCACGCGGTGGTTCTGTCTGGCAGGGTGGGACAGGTGCCCGGCGTAGCCTTCATTTTCCAGGCAGAGCAGGCAGGCCGGATAGCCGGAGTTTTTTGCGCGGCCTGCTTTTGCGATATCCCTGGGATCCTTTTCCGGTTTGGAGAGGTTGATGGAGATATCGATCGGGCCGTATCCGGTATCCGTTACCCAGCGCTCGTCTTTTGCGATCCGGCCGGTGCGGATATAGTTGGTTGCCTTGCTGAAGGCGTAATAATTGTCGGTGGCCATTTTGGGCGAAAGCCGGTAATCTTCCGCAAATCTGCGGCGTATCATGGACGGGGGCGGAGTCAGCAGCCCCATGATCTTTGTATCAAACAGATCTTTTTGCGCAGCGGTATCTTCCAGGAGGTTTTCCGCTGTCGCCCAGCGCATCATATCATCCAGGATCTCCTGCACCGCGCGCTGCGGAAATTCTCTGTTTACCGGTGTAAAACTGTCCAAGCCAAACAGTTCCAGCAGCCGGTTGATACAATAGATCTCATCCGCAGCATCAATCAGGCGGTTATCTTTTCCATAAGAGATCAGTTCATTGATCAGTTCATTGATAGTCATAATAATGCCTCCTTCGGTTTGTTTGTGTGTTTCTAAACGGATGCGGTATTGCATTCATCATTAAATGACTTTGCATCCGCCCAAACTGCGGATCCCCAGCACGGCGCAGGAGCCGTCCCCGAAGACGCTGTCCATCTGTTTTTGATAAGCCGCGACCAGATCTGCCGGTACCCAGGCCTGCATGGTTCCGGCAAAGCCGCCGCCGTGTACCCTGGCGGCACCGCGGTCTTTCAGTACCAGTTCTGCCAACTGCAGGGCGATGGATACATTCTGGCGGGTAATGTCATGGCTGGTATATACATTTTGCAGGTACTGGAAAGAAGAGGCGCCGGAGGATCTTACGGCAGCAAGGAAAGCATCGGTCCGGTCGGAACGAAGGGCCTGTACTTCTTTCTGTACACGTTTGTTTTCTTCATAAAAATGGAAGGCACGCAGCACAGCGCGGTCACCGCAGCGCTCCCGCAGGGCGGCGATATTTTCCAGGACAGCCTCTTGTGGAACTTCATGGAGTACCTCTTTGCCGAAATATGCAGCAATGCTTTTCATTTCAGATGGAACAGCGGCATAGTCCGGCGTCAGGTCCGCATGGGAGCCTTTGGTGTCCGTAATGCATAAGCGGTAGCCGTGCGCCGCAAAATCAAATGCGATCTGTTCCACCAGCGGTTTTGCGGGATCGGCAAAATCGATATGCACCAGGCTGCCGACGGAGCAGGCCATCTGATCCATCAGACCGCAGGGTTTGCCAAAATAAACATTTTCCGCGTATTGTCCGATGATGGCAATCTCAACAGGAGAGATCTCATTGTTGTTATACAGCCCGGATTCGATGGTGCCGATCAGCGTTTCAAATGCTGCGGAGGAGGATAAGCCGGCAC
This sequence comes from Lachnospiraceae bacterium, assembly GCA_017471325.1. Classification (GTDB taxonomy): domain Bacteria; phylum Bacillota; class Clostridia; order Lachnospirales; family Lachnospiraceae; genus NK4A136. Next base: position 9,118 of record JAFUUX010000130.1, read on the forward strand.
CGATCAGCACATCACTGGTCACATAAGCCTGAAACCCGCCGACCCGGCAGCCGTGTTCTTTCAGACCGGCGATCACGCCCCGGATCAGAGCGGTTGTAGTGCCGTATTCGGATTTTTGCACAGCGGTCTCATCCGTATGCAGTGTGATCAGGGGATAACCGTCCGAGATCAGGCGTATGATCCCGTCATCCGTTCTGCTGACGATGCCGATGGCATCTTTGGTGATAGAGGCTGTCAGGACTTCGCCGTGCTGATGATCCGTGTGGTTCCCGCCCACCTCGGTACGCCCGGGCGCGGAATAGATTTCGATGTCTTCGGAACCAAAAGCGGATTCATATGCTGCGATCGCACGCAGATAGCGGTCTTTTTGTGCCCGGATCGCGTCAGGGGACGGATAAAGCTGAGACAGTTTTTCGTTCAATTGATCCTGTTCCAGAAAAACAGTTAATTGTTTACTATTCATATGAGTTCCTTTCATGATTGAAGTATGACAGGAAAAATCGTTTAAAACCAATATAGTTTGCATTTAGTAAAATGTCAATGAATATTTACTAAAAAACCAGCAGTAAATTTTACCAAAAATATGATGGTAATATGTGAAGAATGATAATATACAAAAATCCATTCTCATGATATAGTGTTTAGTAAACAAATGGTGCGGAGGTGAAGGCATGGCTACCATACGAGATATTGCGGCGGAGGCGGGGGTTTCTCCGGCGGCTGTATCCCGGATCTTAAATAACGATGCTTCGCTGCATGTCACGGAGGAAACCAGGCGCAGGGTAAAAGAAACGGCAGAACGCTTACGCTATCATGTCCGTTCCCGTCAGGAAATGCGGCAATTCCGGATGGGGATACTGCAATGGTTTTCCGCGGAAGAGGAAATGCAGGATGCATATTATCTGATGATACGGAAAGGGATCGAGGATTTTTGCGGGAAAAATGCCATTTCCATTGTCAGGGCATACCGTTCGGATGCAGGCTATATGGAAACCCTGAAGGAAACGGACGGGCTCATCTGTATCGGGAAATTTGCAGCGGATGAAGTAGAAGCGCTGATCGCTTCAAACAGGAATGCGGTTTTTTTGGATATGGCCGTGGGACACCCGGAGGTGACCACGCTGACGATCGACTTTAAAACCGCTGCGGAAGAGGCGCTTGCATATCTGGAAGGACAGGGGCATACAAAGATCGCATTTTTGGGCGGGATAGAGTATGCATCCGGAAAAGAGGAAGTACGGGATCCGCGCCGGCAGGCATATATCGATCATATGAAAGCGCATAAACGTTATGAAAAAAAGTATATGTCGGAAGGCAGTTTTACAACGGCTTCCGGGTATGAGATGATGGCTGCACTGTTAAAGAAAAATGCGCAGGATCCGCCCACGGCGGTTCTGGCGGCTTCCGATGCGATCGCCATAGGTGCGATGAAGGCTGCTGCGGATGCAGGTCTTGCCGTTCCGGCGGATATTTCCGTGATGGGGATCAATGATACGGAGATGAGCGCTTATACGGTGCCGGCACTGACGACCATGCACGCGCCGGCGTATGATATGGGACAGCATGGGGCCAATCTGGTTTATGTGGCTTCCAACTTGAGCATACGCACACCGTTAAAGGTATTGATCCCCTGCACGCTGGTGGAACGGGAGAGTGTAAGGCAATATCATATCTGACATAATGAAACAGGGAGTGGAGAACAATGACTGAAAAAATCTGGCTGAACAATGACTGGCAGTTTACGGAAACGTTTACGGAGGGACTGCTGAAAAAAGATTATCAGCGGGAGTGTGCAGTGGTGCGGATCCCGCATACGGTAAAGGAGACACCGTATCACTATTTTGATGCGTCGCTGTATCAGATGGTAAGCGGATACCGCCGTGTGCTCAAAGCGCCGAAAGAATGGGAAGGCAAGAGGATATTCATTACATTCCTGGCAGTGGCGCACAGTGCTTATGTGTTCCTGAACGGGGAGCAGGTCGCGGAACATCATAACGGTTACACGGCATTTTCCGTGGAACTGACCGGGCATTTGCACTATGGGGAAGACAATATCCTAGCGGTAAAAGTGGACAGCCGGGAATCACAGAATATACCGCCGTTTGGAAATATCATCGATTATATGACTTATGGCGGGATCTACCGTGAGGTTTTTCTGGAGGTAAAAGAAAGCATCCGGATCAAGGATCTGCACCTGATCCCGGCCACGCCGCAGGGGGTGATCCTGCCGCAGGAGATCAGAACCTACCGTTTTCTGGGCAGACTGGGGATCGAGGCGGAACTGGATCAGGCAGGGGGACGGGCTTTATTTGCGGAAGAGTTTACGCATCTGTCTGTTAAGATACAGATCACGGAACATAAGAATCAGAAAATGGTATCGGTATCGGAGCTGCCTTACCGGGAAAACATGGAAATAGAGATTCCGGACGCGCGGCTGTGGGATGTGACGGTTCCTTATCTGTATGATATCAGCGTAACACTTCTGCAGGACGGAACGGAGATCGACAGGGTATGCGATGCCTTTGGTTTCCGGCGTTCGGAGTTTCGCGAGGACGGTTATCATTTAAACGGGCGCAAGTTAAAGATACGCGGCCTGAACCGGCACCAGAGTTATGCCTATGTGGGATATGCAATGCCGGCTTCCATGCAGAAACTGGACGCGGAATTGCTGCGTTTTGATCTGGGTGTGAACGCGGTACGTACATCCCATTATCCGCAGTCACAGCATTTCCTGCGGCGCTGTGATGAACTGGGCCTGCTGGTATTTACGGAGATCCCGGGGTGGCAGCACATCGGCAATGCGGAATGGAAAGAACAGGCCGTGAAAAATGTGGAGGAGATGGTACTGCAGTACCGGAACCACCCGTCTATCATCATCTGGGGGGTACGCATCAATGAATCGCCGGATGATGATGCCTTTTATATCAGGACAAATGCGCTGGCGCATGCGCTGGATACGGAACGCCCGACGGGCGGTGTGCGCTATCTAAAGAAGAGCCATCTTTTGGAGGATGTGTATACCTTCAATGATTTTTCTTATGAAGGGACGACAAATGGATGTGAGAAGAAATCCGCAGTCACATCGGATCTGTCCAAACCGTATCTGATCACGGAGTATAACGGGCACATGTATCCGACCAAGACTTTTGACGCTGAGGAACACCGGCTGGAGCACGCGCTGCGGCATGCGGCAGTGGTCAATGCCGTGCGCAGGGAGCGGGATATTGCCGGCTGCATCGGCTGGTGCATGTTTGATTACAATACGCATAAAGACTTTGGCAGCGGGGACAGGATCTGCTATCACGGCGTTATGGATATGTTCCGCAATCCCAAACTGGCGGCGTATCTGTATGCATCCCAGCAAAACCGCCGTCCGGTGCTGGAGATATCGTCTTCCATGGATATCGGAGAACATCCGGCCGGAAACCGCGGAGGCGTCTATATCTTTACCAACGCGGACAGTGTGCGCATGTACCGGAATGATGAACTGATCAAGGAATATACTGCGCAGGGGGCAAAATACAGCGCACTGCGCCATCCGCCCATTCTGATCGATGATTATGTGGGAGACCGCATGAAACAGGAAGAAGGCTTCGGGGAGCATCAGAACATGATCGTCAAAGCGGCGCTGAACTATATCGCGCAGTATGGCATGAATAATATCCCGCTGGAGATCAGGATGAAGCTGGCACAGGCCATGACGGTTTATAAGATGAAGTTTGAAGATGCCTATGAACTGTACGGAAAATATGTGGGCAACTGGGGAGGGCATGCCACGACCTTCCGCTTTGAGGCAGTCAAAGACGGTGAAGTGGTACGCACAAAGATCAAAGCCACGACAGGATACCTGACACTGGATGTGCGCGTGGATCATACGGAATTAAAGGAGGCAGAGACTTATGATGTGGCATCGGTACGGATACGTGTATGTGATGAATACGGCAATGTGCAGCCGTTCTTTAATACGCCGCTGCCCCTTTCTGCGGAAGGTGCGATAGAGATCATAGGACCAAAACAGGCGCAGATCGCGGGCGGCATGGGAGGTACTTATGTGAAGACCACGGGAAGCACGGGAGAGGGCAGACTGACCATTTCGCTGCCGGAGGGGTACTCGTTCCAGGAAAAATGGAACGAAACCGTAGTTTTTTCGGTTACAGAAGCATAAGTGTATCAAATGGTGTTACTATTCACAGTCGAATCGCGCACTTGCTGCGCGATTACGACCCAAATATTCCGAGCGAGATGGGTTTTGCCCATCGCCGCAGGCGATTTTCATTGGCAAAACCCGTTACTATCACAGCACGAAGGGCTGTGAATA
>JAFUUX010000131.1 GCA_017471325.1 Lachnospiraceae bacterium
ATTGTGCTTTTTGCCTTGAATAATCATTTTTGCTGTGTTAGAATGCGTATTGCAGGTGACAGAGGGTTACCTGACAAATACAATTTTATGGGAGGTAATTGTAACATGAAAAAGAGACTTATGGCTCTGGGCATGGCAGCGATCATGGCAGCAGGTTCCATGACAGCATGTGGCAACACAACAGCTCCTGCAGCAGGCGGTGATACCGGCGCAGCAGCAACAGAAGCTCCGGCAGCAACAGATGCGGCAGCAGTTACAGAGGCTCCTGCAGCAGGCAGCGGTGATGCAGCAGCTCCGGCAGCAGAAGAAGGACAGGTTCTGAACATCTATGTTTGGAATGATGAGTTCATCAGCCGTGTGGCAGATCACTATCCCGGATATGAGAAAGTAGATGCTCTTACAGGTAAGATCGGTGATGTGACCGTTAAGTTCGTTCAGACGCCGACGGATGACAATGCTTACCAGAACAAACTGGACAGCGTGCTTCCGGGCAATGAAGCGGCTGCAGCAGATGACAAGGTAGATATCTTCCTGGTAGAGGCTGACTACGCTCTGAAGTATGTTGACGATGAGATCAATGTAGCAATGAAACTGGCAGACCTGGGCATCACAGATGCAGATCTGGCTGATCAGTATGAGTACACCAAGGACGTTGTTACCGATGCAAGCGGCAATCTGAGAGGTTCTTCATGGCAGGCTTGTTCTTCAGGTATGATCTACAACCGTGAGGCTGCAAAGGAAGTTCTGGGAACAGACGATCCGGCAGAGGTTCAGAAGGCTGTAGCAGATTGGGACAAGTATGTGGAGACCGCAAAGGCTGCACAGGCTAAGGGCTATGTAATGTGCTCTGTAAACGATACCTATCGTGTATACTCCAACAACGTATCCGGCAAGTGGGTACAGGATGGCAAGATCGTTATCGATGCAAACATGGACAAGTGGGTTGATGACTCCATGGCACTGGTAGAGGCTAAGGCTGAGAACACCAATGACCTGTGGGGCGATGACTGGGCAAAGGCTAAAGATCCGGCAGGCAAGACTTTCTGCTACTTTGGGCCGGCTTGGTTCTTCAACTTCTGTCTGGATGCTGACCGTGAAGGTTCCATCGCTCATGACGGCGGCTGGGGTTACTGCGAAGGACCGCAGGGACACTTCTGGGGCGGCACATGGATCTGCGCTGCAACAGGTACTGACAACCCGACACTGGTAAAAGATATCATTCTGACCATGACAACAGATCAGACAGTCCTGAAAGAGATCGCTATGAAAGATCAGGATTGCGTAAACAGCAAGGCTGTACTGGCTGATCTGGCTGGTTCTGATGACGGTAACATCGCACTGTTAGGCGGACAGAATCCGTATGCACAGCTGGCAGCAGGCGCTGAGAACATCGACCTGTCCAACCTGTCTGAGTACGATCAGGGCTGCAACGAAGAGTTCCAGGCAGCTATGAAGAACTACTTCGATGGCAACGCTACCAAGGAAGCAGCTCTGGATCAGTTCTACAAAGCAGTTGAGGAGAAGTATCCGGAACTGAGCCACTAATCTCAGAATCTGAACTTCAGTATTCAAAGCACTATCAGAACGTGCCTGTCCAGCCGGGCAGGCACGTTTTTGTGAAAAAGCAAGATTGAAAAGTAAGAAAAAGAGAAAGGTTGCATGGAGGGCGCAGCATGAAGAAAAAAGCAAAGTCGGTTGTTTCGTACAACAAGTGGGGGTACATTTTTCTGATTCCGTTCCTTGTCGTGTTTGTGGTATTCCAGCTTATCCCGCTGGTCAGCACGATCGGAAACAGTTTTTATGAGCACTACATGAGCGGCATGAAAGAGATCGGGCCGAATTTTATTGGAATCGCAAATTACAAGAAATTATTTTCTGATGGTGATATCTGGCAGTATTTTGGCAATACAATGATCATGTGGATCATGGGTTTTGTTCCGCAGATCATCGTATCTCTCCTTTTTGCGGCATGGTTTTCAGATCCGAGTCTTCGTCTGAAGGCACAGCGCTTCTTTAAGACTGTGATCTACCTGCCGAACCTGATCATGGCATCTGCATTCGCAATGTTGTTCTTCACACTCTTTGCGGACAGCGGCCCGATCAACAGCATTTTGATAAGCCTCGGCATTTTAGATGAGCCGTTCCGTTTTATGTCCAATGTGGGCAGCGTAAGAACTCTGGTAGCAATGATGAACTTCCTGATGTGGTTTGGTAACACCACGATCCTGCTGCTGGCAGGTATGATGGGTATCGATACATCCCTGTTTGAAGCGGCGGAGGTGGACGGCGCTACACCGAGACAGATCTTCTGGCGGATCACGCTTCCGATCCTGCGCCCGATCCTGGTATATGTAATGGTCACCTCCCTGATCGGCGGTCTGCAGATGTTCGATGTTCCGCAGATTTTGACCGACGGCACCGGCGACCCGATGCGTTCTTCCATGACACTGATCATGTTCCTGAACAAGCATCTGTACAGCAAGAACTATGGTATGGGTGGTGCGCTTTCAGTGTTCCTGTTCATTATCACCGGTATCCTGAGTGTGATCGTATTTAAGTTCAGCGGAAACCAGGATAAATACGGCAAGGCATAAGGAGGAGAACGATATGCAGGTAAATATGGTTGAAGAAAAAGTAAAGGGAGGCGTAAAGAGCAGACGTCTGGTTTCCTATATCGTATTGGGCATCTTCTCATTCCTCTGCCTCTTCTGGTTCTATGTATTGCTGATCAATGCGACACGTTCGCATTCGGAACTGAGTACCGGTTTTACGCCGATGCCTTCCAAGTATCTGTTTACGAACCTGAACAATCTGTTCCACGGTTCACAGCCGGTGCTGAACGGCATGCTCAATTCCATCATTGTATCAGCATTGAACTGCGTAGTATGCGTTTACTTCTCGGCGATGACAGCGTATGCGATCCATGCGTATGAATTCAAACTGCGCAATGCGCTGTTTACGATGATCCTGGCGATCATGATGATCCCGACGCAGGTTACCGCACTTGGTTTCATTCAGTTGATCACGAAAATGAAATTGATGGATACTTTCATCCCGCTGATCGTGCCGGCAGTGGCTTCGCCCGTGGTGTTCTTCTATATGAAACAGTACATGGAAAGCGCCCTGCCGATGGAACTGCTGGAGGCGGCCAGGATTGACGGCGCGGGCGAGATCCGCATCTTTAATACGCTGGTGCTTCCGCTGATGGTACCGGCCATGGCAGTACAGGCGATCTTCTCTTTCGTGGGAAGCTGGAATAATTACTTTACTCCGGCATTGGTATTGTCTACGGATAAGATGAAAACACTGCCTATCCTGATCGCCCAGCTGCGTGGTGCAGACTTCCTGAAATTTGATATGGGCCAGGTTTATGCGATGATCGCATTCTCGATCTTCCCGGTCATCGTTGTGTACCTGATCCTTTCCAAGTACATCGTGGGCGGTCTGGCAGCAGGTGCCGTAAAGGGTTGATGTAAGGTCCGGTTACAGGTTGATTGTTACTATTCACAGCCCTTCGTGCTGTGATAGTAACGGGTTTTGCCAATGAAAATCGCCTGCGGCGATGGGCAAAACCCATCTCGCTCGGAATAATTGGGTCGTAATCGCGCAGCAAGTGCGCGATTCGACTGTGAATAGTAACGGTTGATTTCAAAAACATTATAGTGTATGATGGGGCATGTGGAGCGGAAAGCGGGCATGCCCCTCTTTTTACAGTAAGCGCAATAAATAATTGCGCTTACTATAACGCTCCGCGAGGATGCACACGGATTTTGTAAGGAAATATGCCGCTTTCAGCGGCCAAAATCCGGCGCAGTAAACGACAAAACGAAAATAGTTCTGTCGTTTACTATTTTATAGAAAATGGCGGTTTTGGATCATGGCACAGGGTGAAAAAAAGAAGAACAGTCTGTTTTCCCAGGACAGCGGACTGACACAGTTTCTGCAGTTTGCCGGGGAACTGATCATACTGAGTCTGCTGTGGGTGCTTACCAGCATTCCGGTGATCACCATCGGTACCTCTACGGCGGCTCTTTATTATGCCGTGGTCAAGTCGGTCCGCTGCAGCAGGGGCAGCTTTGTAAAAGAGTACTTTCACGCATGGAAACAGAATCTTTTCAAGGGCTGTATATTGACGGTTTTTTGGCTTTTGTGTATAATATTTTTATATAATTGCATGCAGAATTTAGGCACATCCATGTGGGAATTATTATCACCGGAGCATGTGCAGGCGGGCTCGGGGGAATCTATGCTGGGCCTTTATCTGATCTGCGGTTTGGCAATGATCATATTGGGGATCCTGTTTATTTATATTTTTCCTGTTTTGTCCCGTTTTGATATCGGAACGGTTCAGATTTTGTTTATGGCTTTTGTGATGGCGATACGCTATATTCATTACACGATCGCGCTGGTTGCGGTATTGCTGGCATTGGGGGTGCTGGCGGTGCGCATCCCGGCGGCGATGATGTTTGTTCCGGGGGTATGGGCTATGACATCATCCCATTTGATCGAGAAAGCGATGAAGAAATACCTGCCTGAACCGGCGGAGGGGGAGGACGCCTGGTGGCTGGAATTATAAAAAAATAAAAATGGGGTTGGAGGGTTACGAAAGATGAAAGAGCAAAGAGCCATTCCTTTTTTCAAGAGCATCAGTTTTATCATTATCCTGTCTTTTGTGGTAATGGCCGTGGTGTATGGTGCTACGAGCGTTTATGGTATCGTGAACAGTCACGGCATGCAGGATATGAATTCTGAAATTCTGGAGTCCTGTATCAGTTACGGGAATCAGCAGGCAGAGATCAGATCTACGACAGAAGAACTGCAGCGCCTGCTCATGGTCTCCATTCTTACGGCAAATGATGAAGTGCGGGAGACTTCCATGGCCTCCTATCGGAATACCATCGACAAACTGCGCGGGCAGATCGACGCGCTGGGCACTGCCATGGCAAAAGATGATGTAGAGGGCTCGGCAGCGGTGATCTCGGAATTGGAGAAGGCGATGGATGCCTATATCGCAGGCTGTGATGAAAGCCTGAGTGTATCCAATATGAACCGGCATGTGGCTTTTGAAATGGCGTATCATGATCTGGAGGATGAAAAGAACGCCATTGATGCCTGCTATGACCGTCTGGAGGCGTTGGTAGCCGGGATCCAGGCACAGGGGGTAGAGCGGGCGGCAGCGATGATGAAATCCAACAGGAATATCACGATCATCGGTATGATGGTATTTTTGGTGGTGGCGGTCGCAGCGATCGTGATCATGGTAAAGTTTGTGACTGCTCCGCTGCAGGATGTGACAAGGCAGTTAAATACGATGATCGGCAATATCCACAGGAAGCAGGGGGATCTGACGGACCGTATCGATGTGGTCTCGCGGAATGAGATCGGTGATGTGGTGGCAGGCATCAATGAATTTGTGGAAACGCTGCAGGTCATCATGCAGAAACTGCGGGAGAATGCGCTCCGGCTGAATGAGACCTCAGAGGCGATCAGCAGGCAGATGCAGAATGCAAGGGACAATATCCGGGATACAGAGGCGGCGGTATCCCAGGTTTCCGGCAGCATACAGGGAGTTTCATCGGCTGCGGATCATATTACCGGGCGGCTGGATGAAGTGCATCATTCCGTAACGGATATGGATGCAAAGACTGCGGAGGGCAGCCGCTTTGCGGAACAGGTAGTGAAAGAAGCGCATAAGATCCAGAACGAAGCGGCGGAAAAGAAGAACAATACGGGAAACAGGATAGAGTCCCTGAACGCTGTGCTGAAGCGTTCCGTGGAAAATTCCGAGCAGGTTTCCAAGATCAACGAACTGACGGACATTATTCTGGGGATCGCATCGCAGACCAATCTGCTTTCGTTGAATGCCAGTATAGAAGCGGCACGCGCAGGAGAAGCGGGAAGAGGGTTTGCTGTGGTTGCGGGCGAGATCAGCCATCTGGCAGAGGACAGCAGCAGGACGGCAAATGATATCCAGAAGATCAGCGCGAACGTGACGGCGGCGGTAAAGGAACTTTCCGAGAATGCAACCGCGGTGATCCGTTTTATCAATGATGTGGTACTGAAGGATTACGATGCATTTGTAGACACGGGAAATAAGTATGAGCAGAGCGCGAAACATTTTGACGAACTCCTGCAGGAATTCCGGAGCAATACGGATCAGTTGAACCGGGCGATGCAGGCAATGTCGGATTCTGTTTCGGATATCGTCGGTTCCGTGGAGGGCAGCGTGTCGGCCCTGGATGCTACGGAGCGCAGTTCGGCAGAGATTTCGGCCGGGATCAGCGATATCGCGGTCTCTGTGGAGACAAACAAGAGTGTTTCGGATGGCCTGAATTATGAAGTGGGGCGTTTTGCAAAATTATGAGATACGCTACTTGAAAATGACAGGCGTGTATGTTAGTATGAAACAGGGTATTGTGTGCATTGTATGGGGCAATGCGGCAGAAAACTGTGAGTGAGATCAAGAAAATAAGGGAAGGTAAAGTCTAATGGTAGATGTAAATCAGATCATGTTTGAGATGATCAGAAAGAGCAATTCAGTCGCAACTTCCAATGTGAATGAAATCGAGGAGATTGTCGATACCGGTCTGGAAAAGACAGAGGATAATATTCAGAAGATCGCCGTAGAGTACCTGGAAGAGAAGGGATACAGCCGTTCTGTGCAGAATATGGATATGGCGAAGCAGCATATTTTGGAAAGTTCGATGTATTCAGATACGGTCTGTGTGCGCAAACGGCGCGAGATGGTTGAGGATCTGCTGCAGGAAGCGGAACCGGAGGAACTGGATAAACTGATGTCGGCGTGCCTGCTGGATAACCTGATGAAGGTAAACAGCAAACTGGAGATGATGACGAACCGCCGTTATGAATATGCTGTGGAAGTAGTGGATGAGATCGTGCTGGATAATGAAAAAGGCGGCAATTCCCTGATGGAGTTTGTTTCTTTGCAGACCTTGTTAAACCGTTATGCAAAGCAGGGTTTCCATGTAAAGACCTTTGCTACCCGTGAGATCGGCAATAACGGAAAACTGATGATGGCAGGTTTTTCTTCTACCAGGAAACAGACGGTGATCATTTTTGAACGGGAAGTATACTAGAAGTACCTGATATCCGTGCGCATCCTCGCGGAGCGTTATAGTAAGCACAATTATTTATTGCGCTTACTATAAATATAGAAATATCCGGAAGCATTGAAAACGGTCATTATTTTGTATCATCGTTTATGAAATAATGGCCGTTATTATTTTGGATAATTTGTAATTTTTACAGTAACTGTCAGAACCTGAGGAGTCTGAACAGTTACATTTTATAAAACAGAGGAATGGATATGAGAACAGTTCAGGCATCAGAGATAACGGCGGCGCTAAAAGAAATGTGCTACGAGGCAAATCATTCGTTAACGAAAGATATGTCGGGGGCATTGCGCCGGTTTGAAGAAACAGAAGTCTCACCGCTGGGGAAACAGATTTTGCAGCAACTGGAGCAGAATCTTAAGATCGCCGGAGAGGAGCAGATACCGATCTGCCAGGATACGGGAATGGCTGTTGTTTTTGCGGAAGTAGGTCAGGAGGTGCACGTAGAGGGCGGCTGGATAGAAGATGCGATCAACGAAGGCGTGCGGCAGGGATATACGGAAGGCTATCTGCGGAAATCCGTAGTACGCTGTCCGATCGAAAGAGAAAATACAAAAGATAATACACCGGCAGTGATCCACTACAGCATCGTGCCGGGAGATCGGATCCGCCTCACTTTGGCGCCGAAAGGCTTTGGAAGTGAAAATATGAGCCGTGTCGTTATGCTGAAACCGGCGGACGGTGTGGAAGGGATCAAAGAGGCCGTGCTGACAGCTGTGCGTGATGCGGGACCAAATGCCTGTCCGCCGATGGTGGTAGGCGTGGGGATCGGCGGAACGTTTGAAAAGTGTGCTTTTCTGGCAAAAAAAGCCTTGACACGCAGCGTGGAGCAAAGGTCGGAGATCCCTTATATACGGGAACTGGAGGAGGAACTGCTGGAACGGATCAATAACAGCGGGATCGGTCCGGGCGGACTGGGAGGCAGTACGACTGCTTTTGCCGTCAATATTGAAACCTATGCGACACATATCGCAGGTTTACCGGTGGGCGTGAATATATGCTGTCATGTCAACCGGCACGCTGTAAGGGAATTATGATATGTTTGAATTTTAAAAAAGGTTAAGGAAAAAGCGATGGATCATTATTTGAACGCCCCTTTTGACAGAGGAGAACTGCAGGGATTAAGAGCCGGAGACATGGTATATATTACAGGCACGATCTACGTAGCGCGGGATGCGGCACACAAGCGTATGCAGGAGGCACTGGATCAGGGTGCTGCTTTGCCTTTTGACATTCAGGGGCAGACGATCTATTATATGGGACCGTCACCGGCACGGGAAGGGCGCCCGATCGGATCTGCCGGGCCGACAACAGCCAGCCGTATGGATAAATATACACCGCAGCTGCTGGATCTGGGCCTGTGCGGTATGATCGGAAAAGGAAAACGCACGCAGGCGGTAAAGGATGCTGTTGTAAGAAACGGAGCAGTCTACTTTGCGGCGATCGGTGGTGCAGGGGCGCTGCTGTCCAAAGCGATCCTTTCATCAGAGGTGGTTGCTTACGGGGATCTGGGTACGGAAGCGATCAGGAAGTTGGAAGTAAAGGATTTTCCGGCGATTGTTGTCATTGATACGAAGGGGACAGATCTGTATTTAACTGCAACAGAAAAATATCGCAGGTAGAATTTCAGAAAGTTCTTGACAGATAAAGACCTGCTTTGGTATAATCATTTATGCGCTTCTAAGGAAGTGTATAATTGCATAAGAAAACGCAATTCGGAGATGTACTCAAGAGGCCGAAGAGGCGCCCCTGCTAAGGGTGTAGGTCGGGTGACCGGCGCGAGGGTTCAAATCCCTCCATCTCCGCTTCTCAGTGATGAAGGATGGCGAATGTCGTCCTTTCTTCATCTAAGAGGGTGATTAACATAATTCTTTCCTTAATATAATATGAGGATAAAGAAACAAAATTAGTTGCCCGGGAGAAGAAAAGATACCATATTTAGTATCGAAAAACACTTTTGAAAAAAAGTTCAAAAAATTAAAAAAAAGTGTTGACATGATCGATCGAAAATGGTAATATCTAAAAGTCGCCGCAAGAAAGGGCAAAAACCTGAAAGCAAGCGACAGGGCGGAAAGCCCGAAGAACCTTGATAATTACACAGCTATCCAACCCTGAAAGATTTCGAATGAATTTTATTCTGAAGTATTTCAGAACGGTTTAACAAACCAAACAGTAAAGAATGGATTTTTAGCCAGTTTAAACTGGCTGGGAATAAAACTTTTTTAGAGAGTTTGATCCTGGCTCAGGATG
>JAFUUX010000132.1 GCA_017471325.1 Lachnospiraceae bacterium
AAGCCGCCGCCCCGCAGCACCTCTGTAAAGTCCTGCTCCTCCATCGGCTGCGCCATGCCTTTGCCGGTAAATTTCATATAACTCTCTTTCAGGCACCAGATATCAAAAAAGGCTTTTTCCGACTCTGACGGCGTCAGATGCCGCAGATACTCCGTTTCCGCCGGGTGGAAAAAACGCCCCGCAATATCCGATTTTAATTCCCTCCACTCCTGGATATCCGCGCCTATGCGCACCTCCGAAAGTGCGCACATCACCATCTGCCCCGAATGGGAAATGGAAAAATGCAGTTCCGGCAGGTTTTTAAAATACGGCTTTCCGCCTTCCTCCAGCGCCGTTTCATAGATCCCCGCCGGCGCTTTATCCCCCAGATGCTCCCTGGCCGCATGCTGCAGCAGCAGGCCGGCCGCCAGGCACTGGGCACGCTTCCGCGGCTCCCGGATGCGCAGCGCCTCCGCGCGCCGCAGTGCATCCACCTGCGTCATTGCCCGCCTTACATTTTCTTCCTTTTCCAGTACATGGATTCCCGAGATATAAATATCCGCCATAAAAAACCCCCGTGCTTTCGGCCGTTATTTTTTGAAAAACTCTTTGATCTCCGTATAGCCGTCCGCTGCCAGCTGCTCCTTCTGAAACTTCTTATTCTTTGCCATGCGCGCCATCAGCACGGTATTACCTTCCCTGCGCAGCGCCTCTGCCTGCCCAAACACCTCATTCACCTGCTCCTGCGGCATACCTTTTTCCACCAGCAGCGCTATGCGGCCGCCCTCCTCCGGCACCGTAAAGCCCTGCTCCAGCAGGATCGTGATGATGCGTTCAAAACCGATGGAAAAACCACAGGCCGGCGTATTCTGCCCGGTAAAGCGTCCGATCATCTCATCATATCTGCCGCCCCCGCCGCAGGACGAGCCAAACTCCTTCAGTTCCACCTCAAAGATGGTCCCGGTATAATAACTCATGCCCCGCACCAGCGTCGGATCGAACAGCAGCGTAAAGTCCGCGCTTTTTGCCGCGTTGACACCGGAAAAGATCTCGCTTAAATTTGTCCGGCAGGCTTCCGGCAGCGCCTCTCCCATCTTTTCCGCCAGAAACGCAAATGCCTCTTCCCCGTTCCTGCCCTGCAGCCCGTCAAACAGGCCCATGTATTTTTCCACGCATGCCGCATCATAACCGGCAGTGACCAGTTCCTGCTTCACGCCATCTGTCCCGATCTTATCCATCTTATCCAGGATGATGAAGATGCTGTCATAATCTGCCTCCGCAAATCCGGCATACGCAGCCATCGCCTTCAGCATGCGTCTGTCATTGATGCGGATGTTAAAGTTTTTAAAACCCAGTTTTCCAAGCAAAGCAGTGGTCGCAAGGATCAGTTCGATCTCCGCCAGATTGCCTGCTTCTCCCAGTATGTCGATATCGCATTGCATGAACTGACGGAAACGTCCTCTCTGCGGCTGATCCGCCCGCCATACGTTTCCCATCTGCAGCGCCTTAAACGGTGTCGGCAGTTCACTGGCATGCTCCGCATAGTACCTGGAAAGCGGCACGGTCAGGTCATAACGCAGCCCGCTGTCCACCAGGTCGGCTTCCGCTGCCGCGCCTGCCAGATCCAGTTTATTGCCGCGCTTTAAGATCTTAAAAATGAGTTTTTCGTTCTCGCCGCCCTGTTTGCTGCTTAAGTTCTCTATATGCTCCACGCAGGGTGTCTCGATCTGCGTAAACCCGTAGCCTTTATAGGTTTCACGGATCAGTTTCTGTACGTAACTTCTGATCTCCATCTCTTTGGGCATCACATCCTTCATGCCCTTTACCGCTTTCTTTATCAGTGCCATTCTTTTGCTCTTCCTTTCGTTTTCCCTCATTCCGGCGCTTATCCCCTACCGCATAAACACCAGTTTATGAGTATATCATATTATAATGGCAGATGCAAACACCTGCCATTTCTTATAAGATGTACTCGCGCACCTCGCAGTTCCGGATGCCAAAGGCGGCGTACTCATCATTTGTCATCTCATAAAAATAAGAATTCACCACTCTGGCGATCCCGTTATGCGCTACCAGGATAAAATCCCCGCCCGCAGCCTTCAGTTCATCCAGAAGGTTGTAGATCCGCTGCGCCAGCTGAAACATCGTCTCCCCGTTTCCAAAACGGTTCAAGAACTGCTTCTTTGCCTCCTGAAATTCGGCGCCGTTTCTGGGCGTCGACTCATATCTGCCAAAATTCTGCTCAAACAGGCGCGCTTCCTCCCTGGCCGGGATCCCCGTCACCTCCGCGATATGCATCGCGGTATCTTTCGCCCGGGACAGCGGGGAATACAGGATCCGGTCTGCCTTTATCCCCATGCTGCGCAGTTTTTCGGCGGTTTCCAATGCCTGCGCATGTCCTTTTTGCGTCAGCGGGCTGTCCGTTGCCCCGCATATCTTATTCTCCACATTCCACACGGTTTCCCCGTGCCTTACAAAATAGATCCTCCCCATGGCACCTCTCCGTTCCCTGCTGTGTTTTTCAGATGATCTCCCCGTATTTCAGCATACACTCCACCACGCCGAAAAACTCCCGTACCACATAGTGGATGCCTACCGGCAGCAAGGTCGTGGCCGGCACCGTATGCACATTCCTGTAGCCGGCGTGCTTTGCGATCAGCATGGCCCTGTACTCGTGAAATCCGTTGGTTATGATGCCTACGGACGCATCCGGGTCGCCGATCAGTTTTAGGCTGTTCTGCAGGTTTTCCTCCGTATCCCTCGACATGGACTCCATGATGATCCGCGATTCATCAATATTATAGGCGTAAGTCAACTGCTCCATGATGCACTTCGCTTCACTGATCACCTCGTTTGCGCCCTTGCCTCCGGAAGCCACCAGCAAAGTATCCGGATTCTCCTGCAGATATTCTGCCCCTCTCTGTATCCGCACCCGCAGCGGATTGGACGGTGCCCTGCCGTTCAATCCGGCTCCCAGCACGATGACATAATCCAGGCCTGCCGGCGGCGTTGCCTTCATGGCATCCACGATCCTTCTTTCTACCAGCAGGAAAAACAGCAATGCCGCGCCAACCAGAAAACGATACACGATACGTGCACCGCCCGGCACATGAAACAGCGCTTTCCCGTCCATACCTGCCTTCAGCATCACGATCCGTATCACGCAGAATGCAGTCACCGCCAGCCACAGCCATATCAGGGATAAACGTATCCCCGCATAGCGGATGCATACAAAGAAATACACCAGTGACCAGATCGCCACCGGCATATAGACATAGACCGATACCTTGTCAAACAGCGATCCGCCTTTTGTATTGCGCAGCAGCAGATAGGCCAATACGATCCCTATTCCGAAAATGATCAGAGAAACAACTACGATCACCTGTTTTATATTCATAAATTCCTGCCTCAATCCTCCGTCCCCTGCCAGAATTCATTCTACACCGCAGAAGGTAACTGTCCGGCCCCCATGTCCTTCCGATGACGGAAGCAGGCGCTTCGGGGCATCCCGAACAGTTACCGCAAAAGTTCTCTTACAGAAGATCAAACAAACTGATCTGGTTTGACTCCGTCATATTGCCCAGGATGCCCAGCCGTTCCATCGTCTCCATAATGGTCGCACTCGTCTTGGTGCGCTGCGCAAAATCCTGTTTGCTCAAAAATTCACCCTTTCTGGCCTCATCCTCGATCAGTTCTGCGTTCTTATCTCCCAGCCCGTCGATCGCCGTAAAAGAAGGCATGATCTTTCCGTCCACGATCTGGAAATAATTTGCCTGCGCTTTATACAGATCGATCGGCGTAAATTCAAAGCCGCGCGCATACATCTCCTGTACAATGCGCATGTCTTTATAAGTCACTTCATCCTTTGGCGTCAGCGCCTTGTCTTTTGTCTCGATCATCCTTGCGATCCGGTCCATGTGCTCCTCCAGCCGCGCTTTCCCCAGACACATCATCTCATAGGAAAACGCAGACGCGCGGATCGAGAAATATGCGCAGTAATACGCCAGCGGATAATTGATCTTGCAGTACGCGATACGCCACGCCATCATGACATAGGCCGCCGCATGCGCCTTCGGGAACATGTACTTGATCTTCTTGCAGGATTCGATATACCATTCCGGCACATTCTGCGCACGCATGGCCTCTTCCCACTCCGGCTTTAAGCCCTTGCCTTTACGCACCGCCTCCATGATCGTAAACGAAAGCGAACTTTCCACGCCCATCTGGATCAGATACAGCATGATATCATCACGGGTACAGATCGCCGTAGAGATCGTTGCCGTCCCGGATAAGATCAGGTCCTTGGCATTGCCCAGCCACACATCCGTACCGTGGGACAGCCCCGCGATACGCACCAGGTCCGAAAAGGATGTCGGCTGCGCATCGATCAGCATCTGCATGGCAAAATCCGTGCCAAACTCCGGTATGCCCAATGCCCCCAGCGGCGTGCCGCCGATATCCGCCGGTGTGATCCCCAGCGCATCCGTATTCTGAAACAGGCTCATGACACCTTTATCATCCAGGGGGATCGTCGTCGGGTCGATGCCGGTCAGATCCTGCAGTTTCCGGATCATGGTCGGATCATCATGCCCCAGGATATCCAGTTTCAAAAGGTTGTGGTCAATGGAATGGTAATCAAAATGCGTGGTCACGATATCCGTTTCCATATCATTTGCCGGGTGCTGCGTGGGCGTAAAGGAATTGATGTCCTCGCCCACAGGCAGTACCACGATGCCGCCCGGATGCTGTCCGGTGGTACGGCGTATGCCCACCAGTCCGGGTACCAGACGATCCACCTCCGCATCCTTCTTTTCGATGCCGCGTTCCTTATAGAAATTTTTGATATATCCGAAAGCCGTCTTATCCGCCACCGTACCGATGGTGCCCGCACGATAGGTCTGTCCGGCCCCAAAGATCACCTCGGTGTATTTATGCGCTTTCGACTGATACTCACCGGAAAAATTCAGGTCGATATCCGGCTCCTTATCACCTTTGAACCCCAGGAAGGTTTCAAACGGGATGTCAAAACCGTCCTTTTTCATCACCTTCCCGCAATGCGGGCAGACCTTATCCGGCATGTCGCACCCGGCCTTCCCGGCATAGGCTTTTACATCCTCGGAATCAAAATCACTGTAATGGCAGTCCACGCAGTAATAATGCGGCGCCAGAGGATTTACCTCCGTGATCCCCGCCATCGTTGCCACGAACGAAGAGCCGACAGAGCCGCGGGAGCCTACCAGATAACCGTCCTCCACGGATTTCCACACCAGTTTCTGCGCGATGATGTACATTACGGCAAAGCCGTTGCCGATGATGGATTTCAGTTCCTTCTCCAGACGCTCCTCCACGATCTGCGGCAGAGGATCACCATACAGTTCATGTGCCCTGTTATAACAGATGGTGCGCAGTGTCTTGTCCGAATCCGCGATCACCGGCGGGCATTTATCCGGACGTACCGGCGTGATATAGTCGCACATATCCGCGATCATGTTGGTATTGCGCACTACCACCTCGTCAGCCTTGTCCGTCCCCAGATAGGAAAACTCCTCCAGCATCTCCTCCGTTGTATGGAAATACATGCTGTCTGCGTAATTATACACCTTATCCAGCTTGCGCCCTGCCAGGATAATGGTACGGTATACCGCATCCTCCGGCTCCAGGAAATGCACATCGCCCGTAGCGCAGACCGGCTTGCCATGTGCCTCCCCCAGCGCCACGATGCGTTTGTTCACATTGATCAGATCTTCCCGCGACTTCAGCGTGGGCAGTTTCGACCGCTCCAGCTGCCACAGATTGTTTCCGATCGGCTGGATCTCGAGATAATCATAAAAATCCACGATCCTGGAAATCTCTTCCTCCGGACGCTCATTGACCAGCGCATCGAACAGCTCCCCGCTTGCACAGCCCGAACCGATAATGAGCCCCTCACGGTATTCCGTCAGCTTGCTCTTCGGGATCTTCGGAAACCTCCCGAAATACTGCAGATGGGATAAGGATACCAGGCGGTACAGGTTGCGCCTTCCCACCTCATTCTTCGCCAGGATCACGCAGTGGTGCGGATACAGATCCGCGATCTTATCCGGCGTAAACTCTCCGATCTCGTTGAGCTGAGCCAGTGTTTCGATCTTTCTCTCCCGCAGCATGGCTACAAACTTCACAAAGATCAGCGCCGTTGCTTCCGCATCGTCTACCGCACGGTGATGGTGGAATGCCGGGATGTTCAGTTCTTTTGCCAGATGATCCAGGGTATATTTTCCCATCTTTTTCATCAGAAGGCGCGCCAGTTCGATCGTATCCGTATGGGTAAAATCATAGGTATAACCGAGTTTCTCGGCATAGTAACGGATAAAGGACGTATCAAACTTCGCATTGTGTGCTACCAGCACGCAGCCTTTGCAGAAGTCCAGGAATCTGGGCAATATCACCTCGATCGTCTCTTTGTCCATGACCTGGCTGTCGGAAATGCTGGTCAGTTTTTCGATCTCTAACGGGATGGGCTCCTGCGGATTGATCAGTTCCGAAAAGCGTTCCACGATCTCACCGTTTACGACTTTTACGGCACCGATCTCTATGATCTTGTTCATCTTCGGCACAAAACCGGTGGTCTCGATATCAAATACCACAAAGGCATCCGCCAGCGACTGCCCCTTTTCATTCACGACGATCTGCTTGGTATCGTCCACCATATATGCTTCCAGACCATACAGTACCTTGAACGGATCCTTTTTATCCAGCGCATGGAAGGCCACCGGGTATCCCTGCACATTGCCATGGTCGGTCAGCGCTACCGCCTGATGCCCGAAACGCTTTGCCGTCTTTACGATCACGTCTGCCTCCACGCAGGCATCCATATCGCTCATCTTGGTATGGCAGTGCAGTTCCACGCGCTTGCGCACCGCATAATCCTCGCGCACCTCTTTAAAACTCTTGATCTTTTTTAAACCGTAAAGATTCATCAGTTCCAGTTCTTTATCAAAGGTATCGTTTTTCGGCATGCCCTTGGCCAGCACAAAATCACCTTTTTTGATCAGCGGCCGCATTTCATCCGCCAGTTCCTCCGGCAGGAAGATCTTGATCCGCATGGAATCCGTATAATCCGAGATCGTATATTTCAGCAGGTGATTTCCCGTCTTAAAGGTCACCTCGTCAAATGCCAGTACCTCGCCATGGATGATCACCGTTCCCACTTCATCCACGATGCTTTCGATCGGCTCGGCCGTACCGTCAAAATCACGCCCGTAGACCACATCCGGATTGTCCGACATCTTCAGTTTATCCCTGCTGCCAAAAGCGCCGCCGCTTTTTTTACCTTTCATGCCCTTCCCCTCATAAGTGCCTTTTGCCGAAAACGTTTTCCCCTGCTCCGCATTTTTTCCAATGTTTTTTTCTGTGTTTTTTGCGCTCTGCGCATCCTGCGGCTCCTGCTTCTGCACCGCCTGCGCTTTCCCGGCCTTGGCCTTTGCCTCCGCTTCCACCGGCAATGCGCTCCCCAGCATCTCATCCTCCGATACGCAATCCGGCGCCGGTCCGGCATACTGTTCCATGCTGATCGCTTCCAGGCGGCGTACCGCCCGCTCTTCCATTTCTTTGCGGTAATTGCTCTCTTCTGCCTCCGTATACTTTACCACGGTCTCGATGGGCAAATGGAAACGTTCCTGAAACACGCGGTCAAACACTTCACAGATCTGCGTCTCTTTCTGGCGTGCCACAAAACTGTCCGGCAAAGTCAAAACCAGTTTATTGTCCAAAAGCTGCGGCATCCGCTTGCGCAGCACGGTGAGCATGAGCCGGTCATAATGCTCCAGTTCCAGCAGCAGGCTGTCATAATAATGCTCTACCACATAGTTTTCATCATACTGCTCCGAAAGATGATAGTCCTCTATGATCTGTACGGAAAGGCCGCGCTGCGCGAACATCTGATCGTTTAGGTTCTGCTCCAGCGCATAGATATGGTCTTTTGTGATCAGTTTATTATAACTGATATACATTTTTACAAGATGCATGCTCTTTTTGAGCATGATGCGTTCTACCATGACATCCCCAAAAAAATCCATCAGATCCTGTCTGATCGGTGCATCCGCAAACGCTTCTTTAAATAACTGTCCCATGCTTCTCCCCTGTCTATACCCGCAAACAAAATGAACTGCCGCAAATGCATCAGGCCTGCCAGTGCATCAGGCCTGCCAGTGCATCAGTTCATATTCCAGTGCCGAAAGCAGTTCCGATTCCGGCAGTTTTTTGACGATCTCCCCTTTTTTGATCAAAATGCCTTCTCCGTTTCCGCCGGCGATCCCGATATCTGCCTCTCTTGCTTCCCCCGGTCCGTTCACCGCACAGCCCATCACCGCTACCTTGATATCCAGCGGCTTCGCCGGCCTGATCCTGCGCACCATTTCCTCCACCCGGTTTGCCAGCCCGATCAGGTCGATCTTTGTCCTGCCGCAGGTCGGGCAGCTGACCACCTCGATCCCGCCGCTGCGCAGCCCCAGGGACCGCAGGATCA
Organism: Lachnospiraceae bacterium; assembly: GCA_017471325.1. Taxonomy (GTDB): domain Bacteria; phylum Bacillota; class Clostridia; order Lachnospirales; family Lachnospiraceae; genus NK4A136. Next base: position 8,483 of record JAFUUX010000132.1, read on the forward strand.
GCCTTGCGGAACGGATCTCTTCTCTGGGATCCCCTGTCAGGGATACCCGGATCGTATCTCCGATGCCCTCATTCAGGATGACACCCAACCCTACGGAAGATTTGATATTGCCGCTTATCAGCGTGCCCGCCTCCGTGATCCCTACATGCAAGGGATATGGCGTTTTTCCTGCCAGCAGTTCATGTGCTTTGATGCACATACGCACATCGGAAGACTTAATGCTGATGACCATCTGGTCATAATCCATATCCTCGATCATGCGCACTTTATCCAGTGCGCTTTCCACCAGGCCCTCCGCCGTAACGCCATGATATTTATCAACCAATGCCGCCTCCAGTGAGCCGGAATTGACACCTACCCGGATCGGTATCTTCCGTTCTTTTGCTTTTTCCACTACCGCACGCACTTTATCCGCGCCGCCGATATTGCCCGGATTGATGCGGATCTTATCCGCCCCATGCTCGATCGCCGCGAGCGCGCAGCGGTAATTAAAATGGATATCGGCAACCACCGGAATATGCACGCGCTTTTTGATCTCGCCAAGCGCCTCTGCTGCCGCCTCTGTCGGCACGGTACAGCGGATGATCTCGCAGCCTTCCTCCTCCAGCGCCAGGATCTGTGCTGCCGTCGCTTCCACATCCTCTGTCGGTGTATTTGTCATGGACTGCATCAGGATCGGATTTCCCCCGCCGATCCGACGGTCTCCGATCTGTATCACTTTGGTTTCATCACGAAATGCCATATCTCCCTCCCGTATATTCTCATATAATATGTTCAACCGTTACGCATTTCCGCCATGCATAATCTCGCAGCTGACGCATACGATCCTGCTAATTTCGCCCTTCGCTTCGCCAGCGCTCAATAAGTGCTCATATTATACCATATTCCGGTTACATAAAAAAAGGAAAACGCAACTGAAAAAAACCGAAAAAAAGGGAAAAATTTCATACAATATTCCATCTTGCCATCATAAGCCATAGCCGTCCTTCTCTGTATATATGACATTCCATACCCGGTTTTTCACAAAACGTTCCCTGCCCGGGACGCATCCGCGCAGCAGATACCAGAACAGTCCGAACAGGCACATGCCTCCGCAGACAAATTCCGCCTGCGGCACGGCCTGGCCGGCAGTACGCTGACGCAGCAGCCAGCACGCCGCAGTTACCAGCCCCCACATAAATATCTGATAAAGCCTTTCCTCAATCTGTGCCAGCATCTCACGCACCGGCTTTTTCCGATGCGTTTCCACGGGCAGCCGTTCCAGCAGCCGCACCGCATCCTGCGGCCGCCGCTCCGGTGCTGCCGCGATCAGCTGCGTTAAAAGCCTCCCCGTATCAGCCGATACCGCCTCCGGACAGTCCTCCGCCCCGGCCGGATGAAACGGCGGAAGAGCCGGCTCCACGCCTGTAAGCATATAGGAAAAGACCGCTCCCAGCGCATATACATCTGCTTCCGTGCCGGCGATCCCACCATGCATCTGTTCCGGCGCAGCATAGCCCGGTGTTCCGCACAATTCCTTTTTCCGCAGGAGTGCGATCTCGCTCAGCGCCGTGCCAAAATCCAAAAGATGCAGGCTGCCGTCCTTTGCCCGCACAAAATTTTCCGGCTTCAGATCCCTGTGGATGAGTACATTCCTTTGCCGATGCAGATATGCCACGATCTCTGCCATCTCACGGAGCAGCCCTATCGCCGCCTCTTCTTCCAGAGGCACGCTCTTTTTCAGTTCCTCTGCGAGTGATACCCCTTCCACATATTCCATCACCAGCCAGGTTGCCTCCCGGGATTCCCTCAGATCCACCAGGTACGGGATCCGCCGGTCTGTCAGATCCCGCATTGCTGCCGCTTCCCTCCTAAGCTGCTCCCGTTCCACTTCCCCGGCTGCATGTTTTAAGGCATATTTTTTATGCAGTTCCTCATGCTCTGCCAGATAAACACAGCCCATGCCGCCCCTGCCCAGGATGCCCAGTATCCTGTATCCCGGGACCACAGGCAAATCTTTTGTCCCCTGCATCCTATTCCTCTCCGTTTCTTTCATTTTTCTGTCCGTTATCCACAGCGGAAAAATACCGCTGAAAGATTATCCTGCTCCCCCCTGCGGGCAGCCGTTTTGGCAAGCGCCCGCAATGCCTTCCCGGCCTGCTCCCGATCCCCGATCCGTTCCCTTTGCAGTGCGTGGTACAGATCCGTTTCCTTCAGATGATGCTGCATGCCGTCGCTTGTGAGCAGAAAATCCGCTTTTCCGGATACCCTGCCCCGTTTCTCTTCCGGCTGGTGATAACGCCCTATGCCGATGCATCGTGTAACGCCGCTTCCTAAAGCATGCCCTGTAGTGATGCGCCTGCATTTTTTCCCCAGCAGAAATGCCACGGAATCCCCCAGATGATAACAATACCATCTGCGCCCGATCACCAGGAGCATGGTCATCGTGGTGCCGCAGCGTATCCCCTTCCTCTCTCCATACTGCCGCAGGTCTTCATGAATGCGGAACAGTGTCCTCTGCAGAGACTTACGGAGTTTCGCTGCATAAATCCCCGTTTGCAGTACGCCGGGCAATACATCATAAAACCAGATACTGAGCCGTTCCGCCACATAACCGCTGGCCACTTCGCCCCGGTCCATGCCGCCCATACCATCGCAGAGCAGCGCCAGTGTCACTTCACCGATCCCCGTTTCGATCCGCTGCATTGCTATACTGTCCTGATTCATACTGCGCCTGCCGCATTCATGCAGCACGGCATAAAAAGCTGCCATCAACACGATCCTCCCATTTGTTTTTGATATGACTATGGCAAACGCCTGAGTACCGCAAGAACTGGTATCGCGGTATGTTCTGAATAGTTACAAACAATATACTGTTCCCGCTGTTTTTGGGAGTTCTCCGGAATGTATCGGATATACCCGAAAGGATACGGTATCAGAATACCGTGAAATGAGTTCCCTTCAAAGACCATGATATCACCGATCCCCGCAAAAAGCAAGGACTACAAAAACAGATCTGTTTGTGCTACAATAGATGAAATGTCAACATCCGGTACCAACACTCTGTACCTGATCGTATAAATAACCGTCAACATGAAAGGAGTATTCACAATGACAAAAGAAGATTCTGTTTTTTTGGACCGCATCAATGAATATGCCGACAAGGTGCTCGGGCATATCAATCCGCAGAAAACACAGGTGAGTTATCAATTGGAGCAGATCAAACCCGTGATGGAGGAGATCGCCAAAGAAGAGGGCTCCACCGTAGAAAGTGTATTTATCCGCTATATGGACCTGGCTTCCGAGCGCAGCATGGAACTGGAACGCAAATTCCAGAGCACCATGGGAAACATGAATTCTTACGGTGATGTGTTCATTCATGATTAAGTATCAAAAAAACGGTCCTTCCGGGCCGTTTTTTTGATAGTAAACGACAAAACTTTTTTCGTTTTGTCGTTTACTGCGCCGGATTTTGGCCGCTGAAAGCGGCATGTTTCCTTACAAAATCCGTGCGCATCCTCGCGGAGCGTTATAGTAAGCGCAATTATTTATTGCGCTTACTATAATATCATTGCTCCTCTGCACATGCCTGTGTCAATTTCAGCAATGTCTGGATCTCATTGATGACCGCCTGGATCTCGTCGATCGTTTCCGTGATGCCGGATAAGCGTTTCTTCTCATTCTCATCAATCTGCCCGTCTTTCGCGATCAGAACCAGTTCCTTGGAGATATGCTCCATATCCTGTGCCGAATTCAAAAACTTAATGACTACCTGTGCCAGCCCCTCCGTATCATCGATCTGGAAATCATCCCGCAGCAGAAAATCCGTGGATACATGAAAGAAATCACTCAGCGCTACGATCATATCCGTCGTCGGCAGAGACGTGCCCAGTTCCCATTTGGATACTGTCTGGCGGCTGACATTCAATACCTCTGCCAGCGTTTCCTGGGAACACCCGCTTTTTCTGCGCAGGTACACCATTTTGTCTGAAAACATCATAGACTGTCCCCTCCTCTGTCTTTCGTTTTATAAAAACTGCCGGCAGTATATCTCCCGGCAGTTTTCATTCCCAGCATTTCCTGATCCTGTTATTTTACGATACGTACTTTGATCACGCCCTCTGCTGCAGACAGTTTGTCCGCGATCTCCTGCGTCACCGTGCTGTCCGTATCCAGCAGCGTGTATGCAAAATCACCTTTGGACTTATTGAGCATGTTGTCGATATTGATGCCTGCACCGCCCAATACCGCCGTAAACTGCGTGATCATATTCGCCACGTTCTTATGGCAGACCGCCACACGCCCTGCCGTCTGGCAGATGCCCATATCGGCATTCGGATAGTTCACGGAATTACGGATATTGCCGTTTTCCAAAAAGTCACGCAGTTCATCCACCGCCATCACTGCGCAGTTGTCTTCCGCTTCCTCTGTGGAAGCCCCCAGATGCGGCATCAGGATCACGCCCTCTTTTCCGGCCGTGGTCGGATTGGCAAAGTCTGATACGTACTTGCGGATCTTGCCGCTTGCCAGTCCCTCCAGGATCGCCTGCTCATCTGCCAGCAGGTCACGCGCAAAATTCAGCACGATCACGCCGTCTTTCATCATAGCGATGGCTTCCCTGCTGATCATGCCCTTGGTCGCATCCATCAACGGCACATGGATCGTGATATAATCACACTCGCGATAGATCTCGTTGACATCCGTCACATGCTTTACGTCACGGCTCAGATTCCATGCCGCATTGATGGAAACATACGGATCGTAGCCGTACACTTCCATGCCCATATGCTTTGCCGCATTTGCTACCAGCACGCCGATCGCACCCAGTCCGATGATGCCCAGTTTCTTGCCTGCGATCTCGGTACCGGCAAATTTCTTCTTTTCCTTCTCCGCTGCTTTTGCGATGTTCTCATCCCCTGCCGCGGATTTTACCCACTCGATGCCGCCTACGATATCGCGTGCTGCCAGCAGCATGCCTGCAAATACCAGTTCCTTTACGGCATTTGCATTTGCGCCCGGTGTATTAAATACCACGATGCCTTTTTCCGCGCATTTCTCCAGCGGGATATTGTTTACGCCGGCCCCTGCGCGTGCTACCGCCTTCAGCCCTGCCGGCAGTTCCATCTCATGCATCACCGCGCTCCGCACCAGGATCGCATCTGCCGTATTTACATCATCCGTTTTTGTATACTGCCCATCAAAACGATCCAGCCCGACCGCTGCAATGGGATTTAAGCAATGATACTGATAAGCCAATTTTCCATCCTCCTTCAAAATGTATCCAACTTCATTTTATTTATTCAGCGCCCCGACCACCAGTGCGATCACTGCGCCCGCAAATGCTGTACCCAGAAGAAACAGCAGCATTATTTATTCTCCATCTCAAACTTCTTCATGAACTCTACCAGTGCTTTGACACCTTCCGTCGGCATTGCATTGTAGATGGAAGCACGCATACCGCCTACGGTCCTGTGTCCCTTCAGATTTTCAAAGCCTGCTGCCTTGGACTCTTTGACAAACTTCGCATCCAGTTCCTCATTGCCGGTAATGAACGGTACGTTCATCAGGGAACGGTCTTCTCTGCGTACAGTACCCTTGAACAATACACTCTCATCCAGGAAGTCATACAGGATCTTTGCCTTCTCCTCGTTATGCTGCTTCATAGCGTCCAGTCCGCCCATCTTCTGGATCCACTTAAACACCTTGCCGCAGATATAGATACCGTATGCAGGCGGTGTATTATACAACGAATCCGCATCTGCATGTGTCTTGTATTTCAGCATCGTCGGTGTACCCGGCAAAGTATCCTCAGTGATCAGGTCTTCACGGATGATCACGATCACCACGCCTGCCGGTCCGATATTCTTCTGTACGCCGCCGTATACCAGACCGTATTTCGTCACATCCATCGGCTCGCTTAAAAAGCAGGAAGATACATCGGATACCAGATCCTTGCCCTTGGTATTCGGCAGTGTCTTATACTTGGTGCCGTAAATGGTATTGTTCTCGCAGATATAGACATAGTCCGCATCCGGTGAGATCGGCAGATCCGAGCAATCCGGGATATAAGAGAATGTCTTGTCCTCACTGGAAGCGATCTTGTTTGCTTTTCCGTAGATCTGCGCCTCCTGATATGCTTTTTTTGCCCACTGACCGGTCACGATATAATCCGCCACCTTATTTTTCATCAGGTTCATGGGGATCATTGCAAACTGCTGGCTGGCACCGCCCTGTAAAAAGAGCACCTTATAATTATTAGGAATGGAAAGCAAAGATCGCAGATCTGCCTCCGCTGTTTTGATGATGTCATCATAAACTTTGGATCTGTGGCTCATCTCCATTACGGACATGCCGCAGCCACGGTAATCCATCATCTCATCTGCCGCTTCACGCAGCACCTCTTCCGGCAATACTGCCGGGCCTGCCGAGAAATTGTACACTCTGCTCATTGTTTTCTTCCCTCCTGAGATTTGTTAAACTTTTTCGCCTCATGTGCGCAAAAACCATGTCAATAATATACTTAATTTCCGTTTCCGTCAATGGCTTATTGTTTGCGGTTTTTCATATCCGCGTCATCAAAGACCGCTTCCAGCGGCTGTCCGCCCGGCACCATCGGGAACACCTTGTCATCTTCCCTGATCACGCAGTCCAGTACGACCGGTCCTTTTGCTTTCAGTGCCTTTTTCAGCACCGGCATCAGTTCCTCTTTTTCCGTTACACGGTATGCTTCACATCCCAGGCCCTCCGCTACCTTCACATAGTCCACATCGTCTTCCAGGA
>JAFUUX010000133.1 GCA_017471325.1 Lachnospiraceae bacterium
AGCGCAATAAATAATTGCGCTTACTATAACGCTCCGCGAGGATGCGCACGGATTTTGTAAGGAAATATGCCGCTTTCAGCGGCCAAAATCCGGCGCAGTAAACGACAAAACGAAAATAGTTTTGTCGTTTACTATATTTATGAGATTTTCATACGTACTTTTTCGGAAACGGCTCTGACCTGTATCCGGTAGATCTCGTGCAATAAAAAAACAGAGCCTTGAAGGACTCTGTTTTGCGTATCTTTGTTGCGCATCCGCCGGAGGCTTTATAGTCAACGATAAATTATTTTTGTCGTTGACTATAGTTTTCCGGAAAGGTTTTCATATACACTGCGGTATTTGTTGATGGCGGATTTTGCCATGCGGATATCGCCTTCTCCCAGGATGGAGTTGCGCAGCATGGTCACGGTATCATCCATGGCGCTTTCGATATTCTGTGTCACTTCCGCGCTGTCCATATTGGCAAATACAGAGAGAGACTCCAGTATCATATCAAATTCGCTGCGCTCCAGCATATAGGAGATCAGCATCTTGTCATGAGAGCCCCGCTGCAGCAGCGGGTGCGTGATCTTTTTTCCTGCCAGCGCCTCCGGGGAATCGAAACCGGAATATTTCTTTACCCAGTCGGTATCATACAAGTCGTTCAGCAGTTCGATCACACGGCCTTTGGCTGCGGAAGCCGCCCCTTCGCTGACTTGCTGTGATCCGGTATCTGCGGGGGCAGGAACCGCGCCCACAGGATGCATCAGGGTATGAAAGTTTTTGATCAGCGTGGTGCACTCATCCCCGTAAGTCATATAGGTGAGCATTTCCGGGTTGTTCATGGAGCCTTCGCCGCGGCGCAACTGTACTTGCTGGCGGCACTGTTCCTTGGCATATTCCAAGGCTGTTACGGTCTGGCTGCAGGGCGCATCCTGCTCCGCCGGATTGTAGCCGTTCTGGTCAGCAAGCCCCTTTGCATAGCGGTAGTATTCCTGACTTTGATGAACGATCTGAGCAACAGATTTTAAGATTTCGTCTTCCATTATTCAGCCCCTCCCATAGTAACGCACAAACATTATACCACCTTTTTATGTAAAATGCCAATTGTTTTTGAAAAAAAGTATGCTAAAAAGTATGCTAATGTGAAGTGAAAAGTTAAATTCTACTTAATACTAAAGTAGAGGTGGCAGACATTTAGAAAAAGTGCCGGGGATTGGACCGGCGTATTTTTCTTGGGCAAACAGTCATTGTTACAAAATTTTTATTCTTGTATTTGCCTGTGCCCTATGCTATACTTGATTCCATAAAGCAACGAAAGATCAAATAGTTCTTGTATATCTATTATCAGAGCAATTCAGTATCTCCCGTGCTTTTATCCATTTACAAGAAAAGAGCGGGAGGGAAGAAGAACCTCCTGCGACAGTTTGTCATTACAAAGGAGGGAAAAGATGATAAACAGGGAACACAAGGACAGGCTTTTCAAAATCATTTTCGGAAGGCCGGAGAACAGGGAATGGACGCTGAGCCTGTACAATGCCGTGAACGGTTCGGCATACGAAGATGCGTCGCAGATCGAGTACAACACAATGGATGATGTGCTGTATATGGGAATGAAGAACGATCTGTCCTTCATTCTGGATAACCGGCTGCATCTCTATGGACACCAGAGTTCATTCAATCCGAATATGCCCGTCAGATGCCTGCTGTATCTGGCATGGCTTTGGAGTAAGTACTTGATCGGAAGCAGTGAAGTAAACATCTATGGGAGGAAGCAGATCAAGCTGCCGGCACCGAAATTTGTAGTGTTCTACAACGGTAAAGAAGAAGAACCGGATGAGAAGGTCCTGCGGCTGCGGTCGGCGTTTCCAAAGAAATACCGGAAACATGTGGATGTGGAACTCCGGGTACGGATGGTCAATATCAATGCCGGGCACAGCACGGCACTGACGGAGAAGTGCAAGCCACTATATGAATACTGCTGGCTGGTTGATAAGATCCGGGAGAACCACAGGCAGATGCCGGTCGAAGAGGCAGTGGATAAGGCATTGAGGGATATGCCGGAGGGTTTCGGGATCAGACCGTATCTGATCGCTCATCGGGAGGAGGTGCGTATGAGTATCCTGACAGAATATGATGAAGAAAAGACAATGAGGCTGTTCGCAGCTGAGGCAAGGGAAGAAGGATTAGAAGAAGGAAGAAAAGAAGGATTAGAAAAAGGAAGGGAAGAAGGAAGGGAAAAAGGTTTAGCAGAAGGAAGGGAAAAGGGGCAGGCAACGCTGATAGAGGTGATCATCCGGCTTCGAAAAGGTGAAAGCAGGGAGGCGATCCTGGCGTCCGGTGTCGATGAGCGCACTTTAGAACTGGCAGAGAGTGTGGAGAGAAATCCCTGAACAAAATCATCCTGTGGTGCGGAGCTTGCAGTTGGAAAAGCCGGTTTGGATAAAAAAAGTGTCGGGAATCAAACCGGCACTTTTGTTATACCCAATAGTTTCTAAAAATATCCTTGTATCTTATCCTGCCCTATGATAAAATAAAAGCGGAAACACAAGAGAATAGATGAAGAAATGTGTACCACCGGAAGGGGTTGCAGCCCCAACCGGCAGGGATGGTAGTTGGAACCTACCACACGATACAGGACTTCGCCTGCGGCACACGTGTTTATTTTACCGCATTTCCGTCTTGTTTACAAGCAGATTTGTGGGAGAATAGGCCGGGTGTTCAGGTTTTGTTTCTGTTGTTCTGATTTGATAAGCAGACGACCGTGTGTGTAGCATGCGGAAGTCTGTTTTTTCTTGTGTTTTCCAATAATAATGTACAGGGGGATGCAAAATGAAGAAAAAATGGATTGCAGGAGTAGGAATGCTGTTATTATCAGCGGCAATAAGTGGCAATACCGCTTATGCAGCACCCAAGACCATGCCAGATGGCGGTATATTTGATGCGGATTTTTATGCGGCGACATACCAGAGATTCAAGTATTAAAAAAGCCAACACTACTTATCAATATAAAAAAGGGGGTATCACAACAATGGCAAGATGTCCACATTTAGATTATGAAAGTAATAGTTCCTGGGGTAATAGTAATGATAAGTATATATGCAATCTTTGTGGGAAAAAGATGGATACAGATGACTCTATAGTGAAGCATACTTGTAATCCGGATTATGGAGATGAGTATAAGGAGTGCTCAATCTATAAAGATAAATCATAAAGGTATTTAACAAATATAGGATTGTTGATGAGAGTGTTGGCTTATTTAATTTAAGTTTTACAATTTTATAGTTTTAACGTAAAGAATGCCGGTTATGCAAAAAATATAACGGAGATCACACTTGCATAGCGAACAAAATATCTGGGACATTTTGGGTTCTGCCCGGGGAAAAGAAAGTTTTTCATTATTATCATAAAGGGAGTTTCTTGTACATGAATTACGAAGAATACATTCAAAGGGATTTGCCTATAGTATTAAATTATAATGACAGGTATAAGAATTACGAATTAGATGAACTCATCAAGTTAGGAGAATCAAATGATTCGATAGCCCTTTATGAGATTGGAATTCGTTATTGTAATGGTGTTAATATTGAAGAAGATAAAAAAAGATGTTGGGGTCAAATGGACCCCGTTTGTTAGTAACAAATATGCGGAATATACTGTAACTGCGTAGCGTATGTGGTATACTGTAAGGGACGAATAACAACAGTTCCTGAGGTGATCCACATGTCATTCCGCTTAAACGA
>JAFUUX010000134.1 GCA_017471325.1 Lachnospiraceae bacterium
AGGATCTGAAATCAGAGGCCTATCTGCTGGAGCACAAAAAAAGCGGTGCCAGGATCGCCATATTGGAAAATGATGATGCCAATAAGGTATTTTATATCGGTTTCCGGACACCGCCGAAAGATTCCACCGGTGTAGCGCATATCTTAGAGCACAGCGTGCTCTGCGGTTCCGAGAAGTATCCCTTAAAGGATCCTTTTGTAGAACTGGTCAAAGGCTCTTTAAATACCTTTTTAAACGCAATGACTTATCCGGACAAAACAGTGTATCCGGTAGCTTCCTGCAACGATCAGGATTTTAAAAACCTGATGGGAGTATATATGGATGCCGTGCTGCATCCGAACATCTATAAAGAAGAAAAGATCTTCCGGCAGGAAGGCTGGCATTATGAACTGGAAGATACCGACAGTGAGATCAGGATCAACGGCGTGGTCTATAATGAAATGAAAGGCGCTTTTTCCGCGCCGGATGATGTGCTGAGCCGGGAGACCTTTAATTCCCTGTATCCGGATACGGCTTACGGTGTGGAATCCGGCGGTGATCCCGAAGTGATCCCGGAACTGACCTACGGGGACTTCCTGGCATTCCATGGCCGTTATTACCATCCGGCCAATTCCTATATCTATCTGTACGGAAATGCGGACATGGCAGAACGGCTTACCTGGCTGGATCAGGAATACCTTTCCTCGTATGAACGCATCGAGGTGGAGTCGTTCCCGGGGGAGCAGAAGGCATTTTCGGTGCGTAAGGAATTTCACAAACAGTATCCGATCACAGAGGATGAAAACGAGGCGGATAATACCTATCTGACCTATAATACCGTGGTGGGCAAGGTGCTGGATCCCAAACTGTATCTGGCATTTCAGATGGTCGATTATGCGCTGATCTCGGCAGAGGGGACGCCTTTATGGAAGGCGTTGGTGGAGGCCGGCATCGGGACAGAGATCTATGCTTCTTATGAGAACGGGATCTACCAGCCGTTTTACAGCATAGTTGCAAAAAATGCCAATTTAGAGGACAAAGACCGCTTTGTGCAGATCATTGAATCGGTCTGCCGCAATGTAGTGAAAGAAGGCTTTGACCGGAACGCACTGCTGGCATGCTTAAATTCCCTGGAATTCCGTTTCCGCGAGGCGGATACGGGAACGTATCCCAAGGGACTGATCTACGGTCTGAAAGCCCTGGACAGCTGGCTCTACGATAAGGATGCGCCTTTTATGCATCTGGAGGAACTGGCGATATTTGATGAACTGCGCAAAGAGATCGGCAGCGGGTATTTTGAGAGTCTGGTGCAGCGATACATCCTGGATAATCCGCATAAGACGGTACTGATCCTTTCGCCCAGGAAGGGATTGACGGCGGCCAGGGATAAAGCGCTTGCCGGGAAACTGGCTGCCTATAAAGCCGGTTTATCCAAAGAAGAACTGGAGGAAATGGCTGCGCAGACCAGGGCACTGAAAGAGTATCAGGGCACGCCGGATCCGAAAGAGGCTTATGAGTGCCTGCCGACCCTGCAGCTTTCCGATATCCGGAAGGAAGCGGAGCCTTTTACCAACGAAGAAACGGAAATCGACGGTGTGCCGGTTCTGTTCCATGAGATCGAAACAAACGGCATTCTGTACCTGTCCATGTATTTTGACCTGATGAAGCTGCCGGTGCGGCTGTATCCGTATGTCGGCCTCTTGCAGGGCGTACTTCGGAGCGTGGATACGGAGCATTATACTTATGAGCAGCTGGGGTATGAGATCGATAAACAGTTAGGCGGGTTGGGGGCTGCCTATTCCACGGCGGTCAGGGATCATAATGTGGATCATTACCGCATGTATTTTACCATTACGATGAGTGCCTTACAGGTCAGGATCGGCAATGGCATGGAACTCATCAAGGAGATCCTGCATACCTCAAAACTCGGTGATACCAAGCGTTTAAAGGAGATCATCGCGGAAGGCCGCTCACGGATGCAGGGATATATGATGTCTGCGGGCCATACGGTTGCCGCGGCGCATGCGCTTTCCTATGCTTCGGAATATGCGCTGGCAAAAGAGTACCTGACCGGGATGGAATTTTTCAGGTTTATATCTGATGCGGAGACGCATTTTGAAGAAAAGAAAGAGGAGATCGTCAGAAATCTGCGTGAAGCAGCTGCCCTGATCTTCCGGAAGGACAATCTGATGCTGGATGTGACCGGTACCAGAAAAGAACTGGATGGTCTGCGTGGGCTTGTGGCACCGATCCTGGCCGGTTTTTCGGAGGCACCGGTCACGGAAGCACGCGGAACCCTAACCTGCAGTGCCAGAAATGAGGGCTTTACGAATTCCGCCCAGGTACAGTTCGTATGCCGTGCCGGCAATTTCAGCAAGCACGGTCTGGAGTATACCGGCGCGCTGCGCGTTCTCAAAACGATACTCGGATATCAGTATCTTTGGAATGAAGTGCGTGTCAAAGGCGGCGCGTATGGCTGCATGAGCAATTTCCAGACAAGCGGCGAAGCCTATTTTGTATCATACAGGGATCCGAACCTGGAAAACACGCTTCAGATCTTTGAAAAGGCACCGGCGTATATCCGGCAGTTTAAAGCCGATCCCAAAGAGATGACCAAGTATATCATCGGCACCATCAGTGACATGGATATCCCGCTGACACCGCGCATCCGGGGGGCACGTTCCAGGAACGCCTATCTGGAAGGCACAACTTATGAAGAGATCCAGAAGTACCGGGATCAGGTATTAGGCGCAACGGAAGAAGATATCCGCGCTCTGGCAGGATATATCGAAGCCTTTTTGCAGGATGGTTTTTTGTGTGTCGTGGGCAATGAGGAAAAGATCAAAGCAGCAAAAGAGCTGTTTGCGGAAGTGAAGCCTTTGTTTGGCTGACAGGATGAAGGAGAGAAAAGGGATGCCGGAAACAGAGCAGAATAAAAAATCCGGGTTTGCCGCTTTGATCGGCAGGCCGAATGTGGGAAAATCCACCCTGATGAACCGTCTGATCGGTCAGAAGGTGGCGATCACATCCCCCAGACCGCAGACTACCCGTAACCGCATACAGACGGTTTATACGGACGGGCGCGGGCAGATCGTCTTTGTGGATACCCCGGGAATACACAAGGCGAAAAACCGTTTAGGGGATTATATGCTTAGTGTGGCCAGAAAATCCCTGAAAGATGCAGACCTGGTGCTCTGGCTGGTAGAGCCGAAGGCGCAGATCCCAAGCGGTGATATGGAGATCGCCAGGCAGTTATCACAGCTGAAGAATCCCATATTCCTTGTGATCAACAAGATCGATACCATAGCAAAGCCGGAGATCCTGAAAGTGATCGATGCGTACCAGAGCCTTTGTGCTTTTGCGGAGATCATCCCGTTGTCCGCATTAAAGGGCGACAATACGCAGGATCTGTTGGACAGTATCTACGGGTATCTGCCGGAAGGACCGTATTATTTTGATGAAGATGAAGTGACCGACCAGCCGATGCGTGCGATCGCCGCGGAACTGGTGCGCGAAAAAGCGCTGCGCCTGCTGGATAAGGAGATCCCGCACGGCATTGCGGTGGTCATAGACCGTATGGAGTACAGAAAAAATGCCAAAGGCGGCATTTACGATATCGATGCAACGATCGTATGCGAGAAAGCTTCGCATAAAGGCATCATCATCGGCAAAGGAGGCGGGATGCTGAAAAAGATCGGCACCCAGGCAAGGCCGGAGATAGAGCGGATGCTGGAGTGTGCCGTCAATCTGCAGTTATGGGTAAAAGTAAAGGATAACTGGCGGGACAGTGATTCCCTGATCGCAAACTTTGGCTATCGGAAGGATGAAGAGTGAGCCGGCATGACGGAGGCGCTCTGGACATCCGCAATGGTGCTGCGCGTGGATCCGGCCAATGATTTTGACCGGCGCGTGGTGCTTTTATCAAAAGACTTCGGAAAGATCACGGCTTTTGCCAAAGGCGCCCGCAGGCAGACCAACCGTCTGATGGCACCGACGGATCTGTTTGTGTTTGGCGAGTTTAAGTTATTTCCCGGAAGAAATGCGTATTCTTTGCTCGATGCGAATGTGAAGAATTACTTTTCCGAATTGCGGAACGATTTTGAGGCGGTGCTCTATGGCATGTATTTCCTGGAAGTAATGGAGCATTATACGCACGAAAACAATGATGAACGTGAAATGCTGGCGCTTTTATACCAGGCTGCAAGGGCGATCGTGCATCCGGTTTACGATAAACGTCTGGTGAAGGCGGTTTTTGAATTAAAAACCATAATGATACAGGGGATTTTTCACCGGGACAGATATCAGGACGGATACCTGGATACCAGCCTGTATGTGCTGGACTTTCTTCTGGCCACGCCGCCGGAGAAAATCTTTTCCTTTACGGTACGGGAGGAAGTGATCACGGAATTAAGCGACCTGGCGGCAAGGGAACGGGCCCTGACCGAAAACGGACATATCTATAAAAGTGAAGAGATGCTAAAAAGCATGCATGTTTAAGGTCAGATGGTCTTTGACCATCGCTATAGGCGGTTTTTCATGGACAAAAACCGTTGCGCTCACAGCGCGAAAGGCAGGGCACGTATACTAGTTAAACTTATTAATTGCCGCAGGCAATTGATTAGTTTAACTGCATATACCGCGGTCGAAGATTAGAAACGGCAGTTAATTTCGTTCGCGAGTATAAGTTAAAATTTCTCTTTGCACAAGTTTTTGTTGAAAATATAGGCAAATATGCTAAAATATACGTTGTAATATTGTAAAATCGAATATTTAAGGAAAAAGAGAGACGAAAGAAGACGAAAATACAATGAAACGATCCGGGAGAAAGGGGATTTTCTGTTGTTTGATCGCAGCAGTGCTGTTGCTGCTTGGCGGCTGTGCAGAGTATGAGGACGCTGATCCCACAAAAAACAGCATTATCGTACATAGGGATCAGAGTTTGGAGGCAGTCATGCTGCGTACCTTTGATCAGGCATACTACAGCGAGGAAGAACTGGTGGCCATGATCGGGGAGGAACTGGAAAAGTACAATGCAGAACATGGCACGGATGCCATTTCTCTGAAAAAACACAGTCTGACAGGGCAGGAACTGCAGTTGACGCTGCAGTTTCAGAGTTGGGAGGATTATGACCGTTATATGCTG
>JAFUUX010000135.1 GCA_017471325.1 Lachnospiraceae bacterium
AAACGACAAAACTATTTTCGTTTTGTCGTTTACTGCGCCGGATTTTGGCCGCTGAAAGCGGCATATTTCCTTACAAAATCCGTGCGCATCCTCGCGGAGCGTTATAGTAAGCGCAATTATTTATTGCGCTTACTATAGTTCGCCAGATGCGTTGCATCCGGCCTGAATACAGTTAGCCATCCCGTGACACCCGGCGAAAACCGAAAACACCGTTCCACAGACCGGGCTAACTCTCCCCGGACTTATCTCAGCAGATCATCGAGCCCGACGGCATATCCTTCTCGGGACTCATGAGCACCACATGCCCATCCGTATCCTCAGCGCACAGGATCATGCCCTCGCTGAGCATGCCCGCAAGTTTTGCCGGCTTTAAGTTCAAAAGCACCATCACCTTTTTGCCCACCATCTCTTCGGCACTGTAGTATGCCTTAATGCCGGAAAGGATCTGTACCGTGCGGTCACCGATCTTTACCTGTGAGCACAGCAGTTTTTTGGACTTGGGTACTTCCTCACATTTCAGGATCTCCCCCACTACAAACTGCATTTTTCCGAAATCATCAAAGGTGATCTCTTCCTTTGTTTCTACATGGATACCGTTATCCTCTGCGACCTCCCCGCCGGTCAGTTCCTTTAACTTCGCATCCGCTTCCTCCTGCGTCATGCGGCCGGCCTTTACCAGATTGGCATACGCCGTCTTCTGGTGCTCCACAAATTCCTCCCGCTGCTTTGCCTGTACCTCTGCGGCTTTTGCCAGGATCTCGTCCTTATCCAGTCTCGCAAACAGGATCTCCGGCGCATCCGTTACATGATATGCACCTCCCTGTACTCCAAAACTGTCCAACGTATCAAATTCCCGCAGTTCCGCGCCCAGCTGCGCAGAGATCTTTGCCGCCGTATCCGGCAGATACGGTGCCAGAAGGGATGTGCCGCACAGGATGCCTTCGCACAGATTGTAGAGCACTGTCGAAAGCCTGTCCTTCTGCGCCTCATCCTTCGCCAGCTTCCAGGGTTCCGTTTCATCAATATATTTGTTCAGGCGTTTAAATACGTTAAAGATCTCCGTCAGGGCATCCGCCACATGCAGTGTCTCCATCAGTTTCTCGATCTTTGCATACGCGCCGCTGACCACCGCCTTCAAGTCATCATCGATCGCCGCATCTGCCGCGCCCCTGTTCTCGGCCACGCCGCCGAAATACTTGTTGGTCATCGCTACGGTACGGTTGACCAGATTGCCCAGCGTATTGGCCAGATCGGAATTGACACGCTCCACCATCAGTTCCCAGGTGATCGTGCCGTCATTTTCATACGGCATTTCATGCAGCACGAAATAACGCACCGCATCCAGCCCGAAGATGTTGATCATATCATCCACATAGATCACATTGCCCTTGGACTTGCTCATCTTTTCCCCGCCCTGCAAAAGCCAGGGATGCCCGAATACCTGTTTCGGCAGCGGCTCGTCCAGCGCCATCAGAAAGATCGGCCAGTAAATGGTATGGAAACGGATGATGTCCTTGCCGATCAGGTGCAGATCCGCCGGCCAGTATTTCTTATACTCCTCACCGCTTTCACCATCCGCATCATATCCGATGCCGGTGATATAGTTGGAAAGCGCATCCAGCCATACATAGACCACATGCTTTTCGTCAAAATCTACCGGTATGCCCCATTTGAAAGATGTACGGGACACGCACAGATCCTGCAGCCCCGGCAGCAGAAAATTGTTCATCATCTCGTTTTTGCGGGATACCGGCTGTATAAACTCCGGATGCGTATTGATGTGCTCGATCAGTTTATCCGCGTATTTACTCATCCTAAAGAAATACGCTTCCTCTTTTTCATCATGCACCGCGCCGCCGCACACCGGGCACTTCCCGTCTGCCAGCTGCGTCTCGGTATAAAACGCCTCGCACTCGGTACAATACTTGCCCTCATAGGCACCCTTGTAGATATCGCCCTTGTCATAAAGTTTCTTAAAGATCTTCTGGATCTGCCGCTCATGATCCGCATCCGTGGTACGGATGAAGCGGTCATAGGAAGTGCCCATCATATCCCACAGTTCCCTGATGGTGCCTGCGGTTTTGTCCACAAACTCCTTTGGCGTCATGCCTTCTTCAATGGCACGCGTCTCGATCTTCTGTCCATGCTCATCACTGCCGGTCTGGAAATGCACATCATAGCCATCCGCCCTTTTGTAACGCACGATCGCATCTGCCAAAATGATCTCGTAGCAGTTGCCGATATGCGGCTTGCCGGAAGTATAAGCGATCGCTGTTGTCAGATAATACTTACCCTTGTTTGTCATGATATTCTGTTCATCCTCCCACTCTCTATTTTCTGTATCTTATTGCTCTGCATCCGTTTCCGGCGCGCCCTCCGCCTGCTCCGGCGCCTCCGGTGCGGGTTTTATGCCCCGCCTTTCCCTGATATCTTCCACGATATATTTCGTGATCACGGCCGAAACCACTGCCAGTCCAAACAGCGGGCTTGCCGCCAATACCCTCTTAAGCCCCTGCTTCACAATCCTGCCCGTCATAGTTTCCCTTTCAATATCAGTTCCACCGGGCAGTGATCCGAGCCCGGCACCTCCGTGTGGATCTTTGCGTCCGCCAGCCTGTCTTTCAAGCGCTCCGACACCACAAAATAGTCGATACGCCAGCCGGCATTCCTGCTGCGGGCCTGCATCCGGTAGGACCACCAGGAATAAATGTCTGTCTGCTCCGGGTAGAAATAACGGAAAGTGTCAAGGAAGCCGGCTTCCAATACCGCCGTGAACTTCCCCCTCTCTTCATCCGTAAAGCCCGCATTCATGTGGTTCGTTTTGGGATTCTTTAAGTCGATCTCCTCATGTGCCACATTCAGGTCGCCGCAGTAGATCACCGGCTTTTTTTCATCCAGCCCTTTGATATAAGCCAGGAAATCATCCTCCCAGCGCATCCGGTATTCCAGGCGCTTTAAGCCATCCTGGGAATTCGGCACATAAACGGTGATAAAATAAAACTCCGGATACTCCAGCGTGATCACGCGTCCCTCATGGTCATGCTCCTCCACGCCGATCCCGTAAGCGACCGAAAGCGGCTCCTTTTTCGTAAAGACCGCCGTTCCGGAATACCCCTTCTTCTCCGCATAGTTCCAGTACTGATGGTAGCCCTGCGTATCCAGCGCCAACTGCCCCGCCTGCATCTTGGTTTCCTGCAGGCAGAAGATGTCCGCGTCCGCCGCCTGAAAGTATTCCATAAAATTTTTCCCGACACAGGCACGCAGCCCGTTGACATTCCAGGATATCAGATGCATCTGCGGTATGTTCTGAATCGTTTCCATCTCTTTTACCTCACGTCTGCCAAGTATAGCATATTTCACCAAAAATGTACACTTGCCGGACTCATGCCTCATCCTTCTTTGCCGGCACTCTTGCTTTCTGCCTGCGTTTTCCCGCCAGCAAAGACTCCGGCGTGGTCTTTTCCTCCGGCGCGGCATCCGCTTTTTCGGCAGCCGCCCTCCTGCTGCCGCGCTTACTGCCCTTTTCATCCATAGGCTTTTCACCCGCAGCAGCCCTGCCGCCCACCAGCAGGCAGGGTTTGCCTTCCTCCACGCCAAGCTGCGCTTCCCCGCCGTTTTTCAGCCGTCCAAACAGCAGTTCCGATACAAACAACGGCTTGATCTCGCTGTCGATCACGCGCTCGATCTCCCTGGCGCCATACTCCCGTGTAATGCCCCTGGTACGGATATATTCCATGGCCTCCGGACGCACCTGCACGGATACCCTGCGCCCCAGCAGCTGTTTCAGCAGTTCATCCAGTTTCTTCTGCGCGATCTGCGCCGCCATGCGCTCATTCATATGGTTAAAGGTAACGATCGCGCTTAAGCGGTTGCGGAACTCCGGCGTAAAGACGCGCTTCACTTCCTCCATCATCACGCTGTCATTAAACTTTGGCGCGCCAAAGCCAATGGACTGCCGCCCCACCATCCTGGCGCCCGCGTTGCTGGTCATGATGATGATCACATTCTTAAAATCCGCCTTCTGCCCCCGGTTATCCGTCAGGGATGCGTAATCCATCACCTGCAGCAGCACGTTAAAGATATCCGGATGCGCTTTTTCGATCTCGTCCAGCAGCAGCACGCAGTGCGGCGTCTTGCGGATGGCATCGGTCAGCGCGCCGCCGTCTTCATAGCCCACATATCCGGCCGGGGAGCCGATCAGTTTCGATACCGTGTGCCGCTCCGCGTATTCACTCATATCAAAACGTACAAAACTGATGCCCAGTTCCTGAGAGAGCACCCTGGCCACTTCCGTTTTGCCCACGCCCGTAGGTCCCACAAAGAGAAATGACGCGATCGGCTTATTCTCCGCCAGCAGGCCGGCACGCGACATATAGATCGCATCCACGATCCGGCGCACCGCCTCCTCCTGCCCGAAGATCTTGCCCGTGATCCGCCCGTACAGGTCTTTTAAGCGGTCTACCTCCGACTGCTCCGCCGTCGCCTTCGGGATATTGCCCACCTCGGCCAGAACGGTCTCGATCACATCCTTGCCCACGGTCTGCCGCTTCTGCCCTGCCAGCGGGTGCATGCGCCGGTACGCGCCGGCTTCGTCGATCAGGTCTATGGCCTTATCCGGCAGATAACGCCCGCCGATAAAGTTTTTGCTCAGTTTCACCGCATGCGCCAGTACATCCTTGCCGTACTTCACCCCGTGGAACCGCTCATAACTGCTGCGCAGCCCCTCCAGGATCTCCACGGCCTCTTCCTCCGCCGGCTCCTTGATATCCACCTTCTGGAAACGGCGGTTCAGCGTGACATTCTTTGCAAAATGCCGCTTATGCTCATCATAGGTGGTCGCGCCGATAAAACGGATCTTCCCGGACTCCAGATAAGGCTTCATCATATTTGACGCGTCCATGGAACCCGATCCCATGGAACCTGCCCCGATCAGGTTGTGAATCTCATCGATAAACACAATGGGCTGCTCGATCTCTGCAAGCGCATCCATGATATCCAGAAAACGCTTTTCAAAATCCCCGCGGTACTGGGTGCCGGCGATCAGCTCCGTCACATCCAGCAGATACACCCGCGCGTTTTTCAGCGCATCCGGCACTTTGCCGTCCACGATACGCTTTGTGAGCCCGTATATGATGCTGGTCTTGCCTACCCCCGGCTCGCCCAAAAGCAGCGGATTGTTCTTTTCCTTGCGCAGCAGGATACGGATGATGCGGTCCAGTTCCGTCTCCCTGCCGATCAGCGGATTATGGTCGTTTACGGTGTCATTCAGCAATGTCGCAAAGTCCAGCACATAGTCTTCCGCGTCTTCGTATTCCT
The DNA here is from genome assembly GCA_017471325.1 of Lachnospiraceae bacterium. Classification (GTDB taxonomy): domain Bacteria; phylum Bacillota; class Clostridia; order Lachnospirales; family Lachnospiraceae; genus NK4A136. The sequence continues at coordinate 5,317 of JAFUUX010000135.1, forward strand.
CATCGATATCGTACTCGCTGCCGCCCTCGATCAGCATCTGCAGCGCCGAAAGGAAATCGTTTAAATTCCCCACTTCCTGTTCCAGATAATAGGACGCAAAGGACTCGTTCTGCTGCGTGATCCCGTATATGATGTGGTGCAGGCTGATAAACTTTGCATGCACATGTTCTGCCGCCTCCACCGCTGTTTCCACCGTGCCGGCAAAAGCATCGGAAATACGCTCCCCGATGGGGCGCTCATCCACGCTGCCCTCCTTTCGCTGCGGCAGCATCGTAGAGAGAAATTCATCCAGACTGTCCTTGATATGCTCCACGCTGCCCTTGCAGATGTGCACCGCCCGTATAAATACCGGCACATCCGTACAAACATATAAAATATGCTCCGGCGTTACCAGCTGGCTGTCCCGCTTTGCCGCGTTCATCAACGCCATCTGCATTACTTTTTCCGTCATCTCATCAAAAACCATGCATCACTCCTTATCTATCCGGATATTGAACGGATACCCCTTTGCCCGCGCCATCCCGATCGCCGTGCGCTGCTTTGTCCTGGCCACATCATAAGGGTAAACCGCGATCACTGCCTGCCCTTCCTTATGTACCTTCATCATCAGTTCCACCGCATCCGGCTGTGCCTTGTCAAAAATGTGCATCAGGATATCCACCACAAAATCCATCGGTGTGAAATCATCATTCAGCATCACTACCTTATACAGCGACGGCTCCTTCAGTTTCAGTTTTGTCAGGCTGCCTGTCTGTTTCCTGTTCTGTTTCTGCGTATTATCGGCCATATCCTTCCCCGTTCATGTTTCTAAGGAACCTGTTCCGCCCCCGGGTTCTGACAGTTACCTTCTGCACAATTGCAGGAACTGTTCCTAAACACCGGCACCGTGTATAAAAAGAACCGCAGCGCGGTTCCTTTTTCAGCCACGATATCTGTTTCCATTAAAATAGATTTATTCGCTTTCGTCATCCACGGCACCGGCTACGGAACTCACCACGGAAGATACCACTGAGATCACCACCGCAAGGATAATGACCAGCGCGCCGCCCATCAGCACCACCAGCAAGCCGATCTGCTGCTCACTGCCTGCCGCCGCACTCTCCGCTGCCTGCACCGGCATCATGCACATCCATGCCATCACCATGGAATACAATGTCATCACTATTTTTTTTATATTATTGCTTATCTTTTTCATTTCCATAATCCTTCCGGCAAAATCAGATTATCTTTCTGTCCCTGAAATGTGATTATACAATATTCTTCTAAATGATTCAATAAAAACCTTGCAAATTATATCAGTTCGCCGATATCAGGAATATCTGCAATAAACAATGCTAATCCTGCATGTTTGGAACCATAATGATCTTTGGCAATATTCATTGCAGGATTATTATACCCGGAAAAGGAGAACGCCTCCAGATCTTATATCTGAAAGCGTTCTTTTTTATTCAGATGACTTTTTTCACAGCCCCACTTTCCCTGTCACTTATCCCCTGCGGACATATCATCCCGTCTGCCCGATCCGGCCATCAGTGAATGATACAGACCGCTTTACTGCACCTCTTCCGCAGCAAAGATCGTCCCCAGGAAAGGAAAACCGAAATATTCATCCTCTTCCCTGTTCTGCAGTAGGATCGCCAGCATCGGATCCGAGCCGTCTATCCTGAGCACATAGTTCCTGCCTTTATACACATAGCGCACCTCAAACGTTGCGCCCGGCTTTGCCAGCAGCGCCTCCAGTACCTTGCGGTGCACGCTGATCCAGCGTAAGGTCTCCAACTGTACGGTGCCGCCGGCTGCCTCATTGTTGATCGCCGTGACCGCCTTTGCGTTAAACACACCGTAGCCTGAGATGGTCTGCTCGCTGTCACGCTCTACATACCCGCAGTGCCGGCATACGTTGATCATCAGGCCGTCGGTCTCGCCGGTGGGATCCTTCACGATAGAGGGTACATAGGTGTGCTGCCCATAGGGATGCAGTTTTGCATATTCCAGGTTGCGGCGCTCCTCCGATGTGGGTTCGTCATCGTCCGACGAAGAATCCGAGATTATTACATGATCAGAATAAATAGAAGCGACATGATCGATTGTTTCTATGTTGATCAGATAAACAAGCCCTCCTTGTTCAAAACTAGGAACTATTGTAAGGTTACAGCCCACTGCCAGATCAATCTGACTGCCTGTCAAATCCCTTGTTCCCTGTATATCATCACCGGTCAGATCCTCGAAATCCAATTCTTCTTCATATACAGCCTCTGCCAGCGTTTTTATCCATTCAAACCGGTTGTTTTTCCGTGCAGCCGTTGCCGAGGTATTAACAGCACCTCCGGCCCCATTTTCTTCTCTCTTGTAAGAATAGGACATTCCTTCTTCGGGGATGGTCAGGACATTTCTCGCAACGTACTCCGCAGAAGTCCAATTTTCATTTACATATAGCTCCAGAGAGGGATCCGAGCAGAAGAAGAAACCAACACTTCCATTCAGGCTTGCATCTACACTATCCGGTATTAGTGCCGCATAATCAGCCGTAAGGACACTCTTCAATGCTGCAAAAGTATCTTCCGGACTATTGGAACACAGATAGTTTTTCGAATAAACATACCGTACCTCAGTGCCATCTGCCCTGGTGATCAGATTCGCATACACCTGAGAATTTCCGCCGGTATATGCTTGTGAAATAGTTCCCACCCTTTGTCCTACCCGACCTACATTACCCTCGGCATGAACACTTGTCGCAGGAACACTGACCATGATGATCAAAAGCATAAGTATACTTATCAATCTTCTAACTTTTTTCATTTTCATCACAAACATCCTTTCTGCAAATTATAGATATAATTGATTATAGGAAGAAAGTTTAATGATAGATAGGTTGAAAAAAGGTTAAAAAAGGGTTGAAAAAAGGTTGAATATGGGATAAATCGTATGAAATCCAGGGAAATCGGTTTAATTCACAACATTGCTCACGGCTTATTATACTAATCAGATCATGCTTTTCATTAGTTCCGGTTTTCTCATAAAGACTGTTGATATATCGATAAACCATTGTCCGTGATATTTCCAACTCTTGCGCTATTTCATTTGTTCGTATATCTTTTTCTCTCAGGATGATCCTTACCACATCGGTTTCCCTTGGTGTCAATCTGAATTCTGTGGTAAGTCCGAACAGTATTCGTCGGTTTTTCTCCTCTTCCTGCTGCAGAGATACCTCTTCGCTGTAGATATCCTGTCTGGTCATGTTCCTGACTTCTGACTGAATTATGCCGGTTATCTCGGGTATTACAAGACCCACTGTCAATACTGTCAAAGCAATACATATCATATAGTCCATCATGATATTATCATTTCCGATGTATGTGTACAGAAGACCTGTCAGACATTCGAACCCCATCAGGATTCTTCCAAAGCTTGCCCACAATTCAGGCCGATCTGTCCTTGGTGCCAGAAGCCAGAACGAAAAGGTGATATAACCTATCATAAAAGACTCGCAGAATTGACGAATATACTGAACCACTACGGGCATATGAACAAAATCTGCCGGCATCCACACTGTTATTATCATGGAAAGCAGCATTATACCTGATAGTGCACTCCTTTTTTTCTTATCATACAACAGCCCTATGATCAAATAGGACGGCACAGCAAAGAGTCTCGCCAATCCATACAGAACTCCCGACTGATCATCATAGGTATTAAAAACTATTCTGTGCGCCCTGCCCATGCACAAAAGAGCCGCCACAGTCAGCCCGCACAGCAAAAACAGCGACCTTGTGTTATATTGTCTTACCTCGGTATCCATCTTATCCGCATAGGGCAGCGGATCTGAAGTTGCCCATTCCTTGGGATTACGGATAACAATATATGTAACAAAGACAAAGAGTGTCAGCAGGACCACGATCATGATGACCTCCTGCCTAAGCAGCGCCCACAGCACATAATGAAAAATATAGGCAAGCGCACCTCCCAATCCTATAATTCTTCCGCTATGCGGGTTCTCGGATACTTTCAGCGAAAGGAAATAATACACTGCTCCTCCCACATATCCCAGAACAAACATAACCACCAGTGATACTCCTGTAATCATCACGATACTATCTATGATCATTAACAACAACAAACCGACGGAGTATATGACATTAGAAGCAATCAGCAGGTACTTTCTCCATGTAGTGCTGCCAACTGCCTTGCGACTGCCATAAAATGCTGCATAGCCCAGAACCATCATCAGTATTTTTATATAATAAAGAGTTCCACTCCAGCCTATAAGGCTGTCTGTATAAATGCTGCACGCCATCATATTAAGATGATATGCTGCAAATATAAATATCGACAATTTTTGTATGCTTATTCTCGTCTCAGTTCTCATTTCCGGATCCCATTCTTCATACTTACATCTGATTCTTCTTGAATTTATTTTCACTGGGCACGCTATCAATCTCATAACGAAAAAAGAACTATACCATCACTTGTACTTCTTCCTTAATATACCATACCGAACTGTTTCAGATATCTTCTGCGATCCCATCGCTTTTCCAACGGAGACACCAGAAGACTCCATAACATTTTTTATATCAGTGATCAACTATACATGGATTAATATCAAAAATCCGTCCCGCAATCAACGAAAATTTCATTCAGATGCTCAATGTGTTACTACCGGTCACAGGTTCAGCCCCTTCGCCGGATCGCAGCCCAGCACCAGGTTCATGCACTCGATGGCTGCGCCGGACGCGCCTTTGCCCAGATTATCAAAACGGGTAGCCACTACGATACGCTCCTCATTGCCGGTCACAAAGATCTCGATCCCGTCCCAGCCGGCGCAGGCATCCGAAAACAGCGCGCCGCCTGCCTCCACATCCGCCCCAAACGGCATCACCTTGATAAATTTCTCGCCGTCATAATATTCCGCAAAGAATCCCTGCAGTTTCTCCGGTGTCATCTTCTTTGCCAGCAGATCCGCATACAACGGCACCTGCACGATCATACCGCTATGGTAATCGGTCGTAAGCGGCAGAAACAGCGGCTCCCTGTCCAGCCCCGTGACCGCCTTCATCTCCTTTAAATGCTTGTGCGTCTGTCCCCAGGCGTACATCCGGGCGGAATCATACTTTTTATCCCTTCCTTCTTCCTCATATGCCGCGATCAGCTTCTTGCCGCCCCCGCTGTAGCCGGAGACCGCCATGATGGAAACCGGATAGTCCGCCGGCAGGATACCCCTCTGCACCAGCGGATACGCCAGGGTGATAAACCCTGTCGCATAGCAGCCCGGCACCGCGATACGCTTGCCCATCACGATGGCTTCCCGGTGCGCCAGCGACAGTTCCGGAAAACCATACGCCCAGCCCGGCTCTGTCCGGTGCGCCGTAGAGGTATCCAGGATCACCGTATCCGGATTGGTACACAGCGCTGCCGCTTCTTTTGCCGCCGCATCCGGCAGGCATAAAAAAGTGATATCCGATGCATTGATAAACTTTTGGATCTCCCCGGGATCCTTGCGCCTGTCACTGTCGATCTTTAACAGTTCGATATCATCCCGCACCTGAAAGCGCTCAAAGATGCGCAGTCCCGTGGTCCCTTCGCTTCCGTCGATAAATACTTTTTTCATGAAACATCCCCTCCGTGATCTATGCCTCTGCCCCCTGCAGGCCTGTGTATAAACTGTAGTACTTTCCTTTTTCCGCAAGCAGTTCCTCATGCGTGCCGCGCTCGATGATGCGCCCCTGCTCCAGCACCATTATACAATCAGAATTGCGCACTGTCGAGAGCCTGTGGGCAATGACAAATGTTGTGCGCCCTTTCATCAGATGATCCATGCCTTCCTGCACCAGTTTCTCGGTGCGGGTATCGATGGAACTGGTCGCTTCGTCCAGAATGAGCACCGGCGGGTCTGCGATGGCTGCCCTGGCAATGGCCAGAAGCTGCCGCTGCCCCTGGCTTAAGGAACCGCCATCCCCTTTCAACTGCGTATCGTACCCATCCGGCAGGCGGGTGATAAAGCCGTGCGCATTGGCCAGTTTTGCCGCCGCGACCACCTCCTCATCCGTGGCATCCAGCCTTCCGTAGCGGATATTTTCTTTTACCGTGCCGGTAAAGAGATGCGTCTCCTGCAGCACGATCCCCAGGGAATGCCGCAGGTCATCCTTTTTGATCTTGTTGATGTTGATGCCGTCATAACGGATCTTGCCATCCTGGATATCATAAAAACGGTTCAGCAGGTTTGTGATCGTGGTCTTGCCGGCACCCGTGGAACCGACAAAGGCGATCTTCTGTCCCGGCTTCGCAAACAGTTTGATATCATGCAGCACGATCTTTTCATCCGTATAGCCAAAGTCCACGCCGTCAAAGACCACATCCCCTTCCAGGGCTTTGTAGGTGGTGGTGCCGTCTGCCTTATGGTAATGCTTCCACGCCCATAAGCCGGTGCGCTCGCTGCTCTCTGTCAGCACATCCCCCTCACGCTTTGCATTCACCAGCGTCACATACCCCTCATCCGTTTCCGGCGCCTCATCCAGCATCCGAAAGATACGGTCCGCACCGGCCAGCGCCATCACGATGGCGTTGAACTGCTGGCTGATCTGGTTGATCGGCATATTGAAACTTTTGTTAAAGGTCAGAAAACTTGCCAGATCCCCCACCGTAAGGGTGTGGAATTTCAGCGCCAGGATGCCGCCCGCCACGGCACATACCACATAACTCAGATTGCCCAGCTGCATATTTAACGGTCCCAGCAGGTTGATATAACTGTTGGCACGGTTGGCACTCACAAACAGGCTGCCGTTCAGTTCGTCAAAACGCTCCACATTCTGCTTTTCATGGTTAAAGACCTTTACCACCTTCTGGCCTTCCATCATCTCTTCGATAAAACCGTTTAACTGCCCCAGCTGCCGCTGCTGCTCGATGAAATACCGGCTGCTGCCGCCTGCCACTTTCCCCGTGACAAAGAGCATCAGCACCACCATGACCATCGTGGTCGCCGTCAGCGCCGGGCTTAAGAGGATCATGCTCACCAGGACGCTCACGATAGTGATCGCCGAGTTTAAAAGCTGCGGGATGCTCTGGCTGATCATCTGGCGCAGCGTGTCGATATCGTTTGTGTACACGGACATGATATCGCCATGGGCATGGGTATCAAAGTATTTTACCGAAAGGTGCTGCATCCGGCTAAACAGTTCGATGCGGATATTTTTCAAAGTACCCTGCGATACATAGATCATGATCTTGCTCTGCACAAAGGTGGCCGCCACACCGATGGCGTAAAAGCCGGCCATGGTCAGGATCGCGTGCAGCAGCGGTCCGAAATCCGGCTGCTCTGCCAAAAGCAGCGGCTCGATATGATCATTGATCAGGGTGCGCAGGAACAAGGTTCCCTTTACTGACATCAATACAGAGATAAAGATGCAGGCCACCACCACGATCATGTGGATCAGATAATCCTTCATCACATAGGAAAAGACGCGCCGAAAGATCTTTCCCGGATCGTCCAGTTTGGGCTTGGGCCCCATGCCGCGCATGCCCCGCCCCATTTTGATCTCTTTTACTTTTTCTTCTGCCATATCGCTCCTCCCCCCTTATCTCGGCTGATCAAAATCCCCGCCGCCACCGGTCTGGGATTCATAGACTTCCCGGTAGATCGCATTGTCTCTCAGCAGTTCCTCATGGGTGCCAAAGCCATTCACACGGCCCTCCTCCATGACGATGATCCGGTCCGCATCCTGTACGGAAGAGATGCGCTGTGCGATGATCAGTTTGGTCGTTCCCGGGATCTGCTCCCGAAAAGCCCTGCGGATCTTTACGTCCGTAGCCGTATCAACTGCCGAGGTGGAATCATCCAGGATCAGGATCTTTGGCTTTTTCAGCAATGCCCTGGCAATACACAGACGCTGCTTCTGTCCGCCGGATACATTCGTGCCGCCCTGCTCGATGCGGGTATTGTATTTTTCCGGCATCCTTTCGATAAACTCATCCGCGCAGGCCATACGGCAGGCTTCCACGCACTCTTCCTCCGTTGCCTCCGCATTGCCCCAGCGCAGATTATCGAGGATGGTTCCGGAAAAGATCACGTTTTTCTGCAGCACCACGGCCACCTCGTTGCGCAGCACCTCCAGATCGTATTCCCGCACATCCCTGCCGCCTACCTTCACGCAGCCCTGCTGCACATCATACAGGCGGCTGATCAGGTTCACCAGGCTGGTCTTGGCACTGCCGGTACCGCCGATGATGCCTATGGTCTCACCGCTATGGATCTGCAGCGTCACATCTTTGAGTACCGGTGCACCGTTTCCTTTCTGATAGGAAAAATCCACATCATCAAATTCGATGGCGCCGTCTTTCACTTCCATTACAGGATGTTTTGGATTGACGATATCCGACTGCTCGTTGATCACCGCCGTGATACGCTCCGCGCTGGCGCTGGACATCGAGATCATCACAAAGATCATGGACATCATCATCAGGCTCATCAGGATATTCATGCAGTAAGTCAGCAGGCTCATGAGCTGGCCGGTCTCCAGATCCCCCACTACGATCATCTTTGCGCCAAACCAGCTGATCAGCAGGATACAGCTGTATACCGTAAACTGCATGATCGGCGCATTGATGATGACCATGTTTTCCGCTTTGATAAACATATTGTAGATGTTTCCCACCGCCTTCTTCATGCGGCTGGTCTCATACTCCTCACGCACATAGGCCTTCACTACGCGCATGGCACTCACATCCTCCTGCACCGTGGCATTCAGATCGTCATAGCGTTTAAATACTTCCGTAAAATACCGCATCGCAAAACGGATGATCACGCCCAGCACGCAGGCCAGCAGCAGTACAGCCACCAGATAGATGCCGGCGATACGCGGCGAGATCAGAAACGCCGCCGCCATGGCAAAGATCATGGAAAAGGGCGCGCGGAAACACATCCGCAGGATCATCTGGAACGCATTCTGCAGGTTCGTCACATCCGTAGTCAGCCTGGTGACCAGACCGGCCGTGGAAAACTTATCTATATTAGAGAAGGAATAGGTCTGGATATTGTCAAACATCGCCTTGCGCAGATTTTTGGCAAAGCCCGTGGACGCCCTGGCCGCAAACACACCGCCCAGGATACCGGAGAGCAGCCCGCCCAGCGCCAGCAGCACCATCAGTATCCCCATGCGGTACACATGCTCCATATCCCCCTTCCGAATGCCATCATCCACGATCGAGCCCATCAGTACCGGGATGATCACCTCAAAGATCACCTCAAAGATCATGCAGACGGGTGTCAGCAACGCGACCTTTTTATACTCCTTTACCTGCGCCATCAGCGTTTTAAGCATGGAAACACCTCCGAAAATATCGTATCTTTTCAATATACTTATAGAACAGGGATTTGTCTAGTGAAGATTTTGTGAACGGAGGGAAGTGCGGCCGGAGCGGTATTTTCCTAAAAAAGGATTGCGGATCCTGTCAAAATATTGTATTACTTCATAATAGAAAGTATTATTGTTATAGAAAGTATTTTTATATAGAAAGTATTTTTATATGGAAAGCATCACTCCGAATGCTGATTCGGACACATAAAAAAGGGAAAAACATGCTGCTGACTTTTATTGTTCCGGTCTACAATACCGATACAGAAAAACTGGAAAGGTGCATCAGCTCGATCAGACAAATCCATACGGATCCCTTTGAGATCCGCGTGCTCATTATTGATGACGGCTCCGAAAAAAAGACTGCGGACTGCTGCGACCGGCTCACCCAGACGTCAGACCATATCCTCTGCATCCACCAAAAAAACGGCGGCGCCGGTGCTGCGCGGAATACGGGGATCGGCGCGGTCCCGGACGGATATATTTATTTTGCCGATGCTGACGATGAAGTGATCCCTGAAGCGTTCCGCTCCATCACGCCCGGTGATGAAGATATCATCATCACGGATATATCTGCAGATCAAGGGAATACCCGGGAACTGTGGAAAGCGCTGGATACAAAACCGGGCTGCATAGACAAAGACACGGTTCTTTCCAGGATGACACAAAACGGCCGGATCAACGGGCCTGTCGGAAAAATCATCAAAAGCCGTTTTCTGACCGGCAGGGGGATCTGCTTTGATACGGACATGACCGCCGGGGAGGACGCGGTATTTTTGCTCCGTATGCTGGCATGTAACCCTTCCATGACCTACGTTCCTGTCTGCACCTACAGATATTTCCGCAGTAAGGATACCGCGGAAATGAGACTGCTCAAAGATCCCCGCAGATATATCGACAGTTTTGGCACATATCTGGATCATCTGCTTGATGCGATCGATACGGAGCATGCAGACCGGTCCGGCCGGATGCTTGCCGATACGTTTTCCATGTTTACCCGGTATGTATTTGAAATCGCAGGCACTGCCAGGCAAAATCACATGGATGCAGAGGTCATGGAAAAACTGTATGATCTTTTTGAACGGGTGGCCAGGCTCCGTCCCGCCAATATGCCTCTGCGGACACGCATTGCTTTTTTTCTGCTGAAAATGAAGGCGTGGAGACTGATCGCGCTGATCCGTCGCATCATGGCTTGAATGTCGGGCTATGATGACAGGTACCGGTCAGCCCTGTTTTCTGTTTACGGGAATACGCTGCCTGATCCAGTCCGCGGCATCCGCGAACAGACGGGACCGGTGCCAAATAGCAATATAGCCGCCTGCGGAAATGATAAAAGCTGCTGCCGCTTTCAGTGCAAAACCGGGTATGCCATCGAACGGTATCCTGCCGCACAGGAAAAAACTCAGCACCGCAACAGGGATCAGTGTCAGGAAATATAACAGGTGGTCAGAGTAGAACTGCATCAGTTTTCCATTCTGAAAATATTCCCGGTACAGGATAACGGGTGCCAGCACCAGATTGAAGATAAACATGGAGACATCCGTAGCGATGATGATGCCGAGTATCCCCCAGAACTTGCAGAAAACAACATTCAGGATCAGGTTGGATAAGCCCTCCGCGAGCGTCATGTACCGGTATTCCCACCATAGCCCGGCAGCGTCACTGTATACCCAGCGCATATCACCGGAATTGAGAATATAGATGTACAGGCACAGGCCGAGGACCTCCGCGTACCCGAGCATCTGTTCACGGCCTACCCACAGCAGCATAAACGGCTGGTACAGGCAGAGCAGGCAGACCGCCGCGCAGCCTGCTATCCCGCAATACATAAAATCAAACCGGCGCATATCCGCGTAATTCTTTTCTTTCGATCCGGTCACCATACTGTTGCCCACACTTGAGAGTACGGAATGATAAAAAACACCGCCCATGCCCTTTACGGCGTCCAGTATGATATAGTAATTATTGTAGATACCGGTAGCAGTGAGACCGATAAATGCCGAAATGCACAGGCTGTCGATGCTGTTGCGGCAGGTACCTTCCAGTTTCGCAAGGAACAGGCCAATGTTTTTCTTTTTCAGTTTTTTCTTCTGTTCCGCATCCAGTCCCCCGCGGCAGACATAAGCGGGATAATGCCTGTGTATATTCCATGCGTTTACCAGATTTCTCACGCAGGTCAGTATGGGGATCGAAACAAGGTAGCAGTAAAAACTGTCAAAAGAAATTAACAGCATGATAAATACCGCATTCTTAACCACAGCAAGGAGTGTGTCGATCTTGTTTAACAGGTCTGTACGCTGAAAAGCGGAGGGGATCGCTGTCATGTAGCCAAACAGCAGATAGCCCGATACAGAATCGATCAGAAAGATCAGATAGCAGGTGCTTAAATTCAGATCCCCGGGCATCGTATTGTCCAGAACCAGGTACGGCAGCAGGGGGATCAGCAGGATGCCCAGCAGAAGGATGATGATCCCTATTTTACGGTAAACTTTTTTATAATGGTTCAGATACGCGCAGATCGTGTCAACATCATTTTCGGCCACCGGCTTAAAAAGGCTGTATATGATCGCCGTCCCAAACCCCGCCTCCGTCAGGTTCAGGACCGTTAACACGGATGCAAAAAGGCTGTTTAAACCGGCATATTGGATGCCGAAACGGCTGATGATGACAGTACGGGTAAAAAAAGGCAGAATGATCGAAACAGCGCTTTTGATCACCCCAAAGAGAAGATTGCGTTTTGTATTTTGGGTCTTTTCAAAAAATGGCATGTCCATCATTTTCCTGCGATCAGTTCCGCATAGTGCGCCAGAAGTTCTTTCATGTATCTATTTTCATCGCATCTTTCCCTGACATAGTCCACGATATCCCCGCTCATCTTCCTGTATCTTTCCTTTGGCATCTCCAATACTTTTGTGATGGCCGCCGCAAGATGGTCCGGACTGCCCGGCTCTGTCAGAAATCCTGTCTCACCGTCCTTTATGATCTCGGACAATCCCGCTATATTGCTCGCTATCACGATCTTTCCTTTTGCCATGGCCTGCAGGGCGGCAAAAGCACCATTCTCATACCATTCGGAAGGCACAGTTACAACTTCCGCTTTATCTATGATGCGTTCCATCTCCCGTCCGAATATCGGTCCCCGGATGTCAACGCGATCCTCCAAACGGTTTTCTGCCACATACTCCCTGAGTGCCTGTTCTTCTGCCCCCTGTCCGACCAGTACAAGGCGTTCCGGGCATTTCAGTTTACCAAATGCTTTTAACAGCGTGAGCACTCCTTTTTCCCGGGCATACCGCCCATAATACAGGATATAGCCATCGTGTTCCGGGCAGGGCAGATACACCTGATCCGCCGGAAGGAAATTATACATCCTGATCACAGGTGAGGCCGTAAAAGCAGCTTTTTCAACAATCTGTTTATAAAAATCACATTCCGCTATATACAGATCGATCTTATCATAATACCTGCCCGATTTCAAGAATCCGGCTTCCGCAAATGCCAGCATGCTTTTTGCCCGGGATCCCTTGATGCATTTATTCCTTACGCAGTTTATGTATCCGCCCGATGCACAGTCGGAACAGATCGTTCCATCCGGCCGGAGCATCGTATAGCAGGGACATACGCAGGTAAGTTCATGCAGGTGCATGACAACCGGTATATTGTTTTTTTTCAATACATCGACCACGGAAAAAGTAATCTGTCTGTGCAGCAGCCCGATATGGGCAATATCCGGCTTCTCATCCCTGATCAGCCGCGCTATCTTTTCCTTTGACTCAAAGGAATATATCAGTTTTAATCCTGCCCTGATCTTTTTCAGACCGCGCAGATCCGGATCGTTATAATCAACATTGGAAACAAAGTATTTATCCTGCGCGCAGGGGATATTCCGCCTGTCATACATGGAAAAAAAGATCACCTCATGGCCGGCTCTGATCAGCGCGTTTGCAAGATTGTAATGAAATGTCTCTGTCCCGCCCACCATATAGTGAAATTTATGTATCAGCAATACTTTCATGATAGCCCCTTATCACGCTTCCACCGGAAAGTCACGATAACCATATTCTCCGGTACTCATTACCTATCTCCGGCCAGTTATAGGCCTCCCTGATCCGTTTTTTCGCTCTCCTGCCCAGTTCTTCTCTTTCTTCCGGGCGCATCCTGTCTGCCCGGCCGATCAGTTTTGCGAGTTCTCCCTCCGCACTGCTCCAGTACATTGCCGCATCCTTCGCCGTCTCCCGGTTGAAAACAACATCAATCAGAAGATTCAGTTTCGTGCTTCCCAGCGCCTCCAGCAGACTTGGATTTGTGCCGCCGACTGTATGCCCGTGGATGTTTCCATAGGCATTTTCCCTGATCTTCTTTAACAACAGCGGATCATAAACGGTGCCGGCAAACCTGATCCTGCCGTCGCCTCTCCAATGCAACTGCTCTTCGTATTTCCGGAGCAGTCTGTCATTCTTCGTTGAAATGAACACCAGATCGCGCCTGCTGCCGCTTTTCATAAACTCCCTTATCATGATATCAAAACTGTTCTCCGGAACGAAACGGCCGCAGCACATATAGTAACTGCCCGGCCGCAGGCCGTGTTCCTTCATCCATGAAGTGAACCTTGGATCATCATCGGCCATCCCGCTTTTCTCCACATCGGCGCCGTAGGCGATATATACCGTGGAAGGCGTGTAAGCGGAATATTCTTCTTTGATATACTTCTCGATGTTCACGGAATCGCAGATCACGCGGTCTGCATGCTTTACCATCAGCCCTTCAGACTTCTTCCAATACCATCTGACCGGTCCCGGCCACTTATCCCTCTTCCATTCATGACCATCCGGGTTGACATACACGCGTACATCCCGCTGATGCGCTTCAGATACCAGCCTCCCGAAAAACGGGCCGATCCGGCAGCCCAGAACGTATATAACGGCATTGCCTATCCCGTGCCCATCTATATACCGCAGGCACCAGCAGAAGGCCTTCACATCATAAATGACCGCCTGTATCTCACCGATCTGCGGTACATGCAGTTTGATCACATTTGCCCCGTGATATCTGAAAGACCTGACCTCTCCGGCCGCATCCTTCTTAATATCCGAAACAGAGGACAGCCTGGTTTCATCCATTGCTCCGCTGCCATTCGCTTTTGTGACGATATAGTATCGGATCGAACGGTCAGACTGGTGTACCTCTGTCAGTTTGTCAAGAAATGTTTCAAATCCGCCGTACTGTCCGATACTCTTCGCGCCGATGATAAAAATATTCTGCAACGGTTCCGGCTTCTCCCTGTTCCGCGCCGCTGCATTTTTTGCAGAAACTGTCTTCCCGCTTTCTTCAGCCATGCTCTTTCACCCATTCATCATAAGACTTATCCAGATCCATCACCGCTGCTCCGTGCTGCGGCACGCATTTTTCCTTCGGCGGCAGTTTCATGTAATCTCCAAACGCGGTCCTCAGGTACCGGTCATAACCCTGCGGGACCGGCATAACGGTATCTTCAAACGGAACAATGACAGCCTTTTCAAATATATCACGAGGATAATAATTCTTCATATATCGGGGTCCCGAACACAGTTCTGTATATCCGATGCACTTCTCCTTTGCGTACTTTGTCATCTGTTTCTCCGCAAAACACCAGATGCGATACCGGAGCCTGCGATCCGGAACAGCAGCCAGCAGCACTTTGGAAGCCAGCTGTATCAGCCACCCATGATTTACCGGAACCAGCTGCGCACAATAAAGTGAATAAACATATGCCCATATACACTGCCACATGCGGCTCACCCGGTTGCCCGGATAGCCGTCCAGCGGGAGCACATCCAGCGCCACCCCCCGCACCGCCGCAACATCCAGTTCATAGTCCCTGATATACGTGGTAGACCGGTCACGGATCTTAAAAAACAGGTCATGGGTTACAAGTTTTCTGCCCGGCTTTTCCAGCACATAACGGCTGTGCTTCTTCTCCTTTTTCCACAGTCTCCACGCCTTTTCATAATCCGGCCTGGGCATAAAAAAGTCCAGATCGTCATCCCATGGAATCATCCCGCCATTCCTTACCGCGCCTATGCAGCCTCCGCCGCAGAGATAACACAGCAGTCCGTGTTCTTCGCAGAATCCGTAAAAATCCTTTGCCATATTAAGACTGATCTTTTGGATCTTCTTTAATTCCGCATCTGTCATATCATCCCCCCAAAAGCCTGTTCCCGATTTCCCTGACCAGCCCCACAGCCGTCCCAATGCCATAACTGATATGCAGGATCGGGAACAGAGGGATGAGCAGGATCTTTTTAAGTACGCCAACCCGTGAGCGGACAGCCGCAGCCGCGCACAGGAAAGCATAAACCGACAGTTCCAGTTTCAGAAGATTCCTTATCAGCGGTATTTTATGGGATAATGCCGATCCCCCTGCAAGGGATATCACAAATCCCAAAGGTACAAAATGCCGTATGCTTACCGTCCGGGGTTCCTTTAAGAATACGGCGCCGATCGATCCGCCGTTTCCATATCCCATGTGGATCAGTTCGGCCACAGAACTCCTGCAATAATAAACCGTGTGTATCTCCTTAAATAAGAGGATCTTTCCTCCTGCCTTTCGGATCCTGTAATTAAAGTCATTGTCCTCCGCCCTGGGATAACGCTCATCAAATCCGCCAAGTTTAAGCGCCAGGTCCTTCCTGAAGGTTCCGAGCGGTACTGTATCCACATATTCCGGCTCCTTATCATCAGCAAAAAATCTATTCCCCTTCCGGTAGGCGGATGCGCCTACTCCGAAATCCGAAGTAAGGACCTCTGCGATGCACCTGCCGATCAATCCCTTCCCTCCGCCTTTCTGAATGACCGGACAGCCGACATTATCCGCATCCGTGGTGATGAGATAGTAAACACATTTTGAAATGTAATCTGATGGATATATCCTATGAACGTCCATGCGGACCAGGATCTCTCCTGCTGCCTCACGTATCCCCAGGTTCATCGCGCAGGGCGCGGTATGCCCCGGATTCTTCAGTATCCGATAACGCAGTTTTCCGAAACGGCATGCATCCCCCATCTGCTCCTTTATGGCCGGGATCGTATCGTCCCTGCACCCGCCGTCCAAAAACAGCACTTCCATCAGATTTTCCGGATAATCCTGCCGGAGAAGGGATTTCAGAAATCCCCCGATATACTTCTCCTCGTTCAGGACCGGAACCAATACAGTTATTTTTTCGTTTGCCATGTAGAATGCCCTCATCAAACAGCAGTATCTTTTCTGAAACAGTCAGAATCTGTCACTGACGCTTTTCAGGATGCCGATCGTTCTCTCAAGTCCCTTCCTGAGTCCGTATCCGGACTTCCATCCCAGCATCTGCAGCTTGCTCCCATCCAGCCTTGCTTTGGTCGCCGCACTGTATCCGGCTCGCTCTACCGCATCCGGCTCTTCAAATACCACCCTGCTGCCGCTTAAGCCCGCGATCATCTCTGCCAGTTCCTTTAGCGTGATATCCGAGGCTCCGTCCGCAACATTGTATGCCTCGCCGGACTGTCCACGGAACATCACCGTAATGAGGCCGCTCACTGTATCAGCCATATATTGATATGAATAATACTGTGTGCCTGCGGATTTTAAGACGATGTCCCTGCCTTCCGCACCCCGGCGGATAAACTGGCTGATGGCTTTGGTATCCCCCGGGAGCATGGTCGGCCCGTATGTCCTTGTAAGCCGGGGGATGACCACATCCAGTCCTTTCTGCATCCTGTACGCCTGGCACAACGCCTCTCCGCAGCGCTTGCTTTCGGGATATCCGGCACGGAGCGTATTCGGATCGATATATCCGCAGTATCCTTCATCAAATTTTTCCGTATCCCCACGGTTTTCTCCGTAGATTTCATTGGAAGACGCAAAAACAAACCTTTCGCACCCGCAGCCCACTGCCAGTTCCAGCATATGGTACAGCCCCATCGTATTGGTCAGGATCGTTCCGATCGGATCTGTCGCATACTGCAGCGGATGTGAATTCGATGCCAGATGCAGCACAAGATCCGCCCGTTTTATCTCTATACCGGCAGAGGGATCCTGAAGATCACAGGCAATAAATCTCAGTTCCCCCTCCTGCCCAGGCCACAGGAAACGCTGACCAAATCTCTTTTTATCCCTGCCGAGTGCATACACCGTGCAGTCCAGCCCGGTCTCCCGGTTCAGATACATGATCACATCAATGAAAAAACTGCCTATCATCCCCGTCGCTCCGGAAATCACCACACTCCTGCCCCGCAGCCTTTCCCATGGCAGCGGCAGGCCTGCAGTATATTTAATATCTTCCATATAAAGCGGATGCTCATATAAAGTCATTACTCTCCCTGGCCTTCCCTTTTTTCCATTTTCAGATATGCTTTAAACAGTTCCAGATCCTCCCTGCCGGTCAGTTTGATATTGCGTTCCGATCCTGCCGCAAAATACAGGCGCTCGCCCAATTCCACCATCATCGTATTTGCATAGGAAGATCCATAAATCCCTTTTTGGCTTTCAAATGCTTCATGATACCTCCGATCCAGTATGCCGTACCGATAGGCCTGCGGCGTGGATACCCTGCGCAGTTTCTCACGCGGTATATAGCATGTAGTGCTGATCTCATCATCTGCCCGGAAGATCTGCTCGTTATACGGCAGCGAAGATACTGCGTTTCCGTACTGCCTGCATTTCAATATCACATCTGTCAGTACCGCATCATCGATCAAAGGCCGGATACCATCGTGGACCACAACGATATCCTCCGCATCCATCTTATCCTCCAGATGATAAACACCGTTTCTGATAGATTCCTGTACAGTCCCGCCACCGGGAACGATCCATTTTAATTTACTTATCCCATACTGCTGCGCATACGCCCTGAGCGCGTCCTGCCACCCGTCGATACATACCGCCTCTATCGCATCGATCATCGGATGTGCCTGAAAGTTTTCCATCGTATATATCAGAACCGGCTTGCCATAAACACTGACAAACTGCTTGGGAATGTCCATTCCCATCCGGATGCCGCTCCCTCCCGCAACTATGACCGCAATGACCATTTTTCACGCACTCTCCTTCCTGCTCTTTATTTTATGGATCAGAAATGCCAGGGATACGATGCCGCCAAAAGCCGCGATATTCCTTCTGCTGAACCCGTTCGCGACAAACAGATCAAATGCTCCCCGTGGCGCATACAGCATCCCCCCAGTGATCGAAAGCAAAAATGCTCCTTTAAGTGGGTGCTCTTTTCGGAGACCGGATATTTGATAAAGGATACTACCATACAGTATGCTTCCCACTATAATTCCTGTATATCCAAAATCGTGATACAATTCCGCAATATAGCACGATCCTGCTCCCCGTCCTCTTAAATATTCTGCCTCTCCATAGATCAGATACGAGATCCTGTCCGCGAAGGAATAGCCATGCAGTGCACATTCCATGGAATTTCCGTTATATGGTTCCAGCCGCAAAACCCAGTAAATGATATTGCTGAAAGAGAAGAAACGCACATCCTTCAGTCCTCCCTCAAAGAGTTTCCCATATTTGATCACATTGATCGAGCCGCCCTGTGACGCGAAAAAACCGCTGACAGTTTCCAAAAAACTACCTTCAAACCCGGTTCCCAGCCTGAGATGATCCATCAAAAACAACCCTGACAGCAGAAACGGTGTCAGGCCCGCCAGGAAGATCAGATGCCTTTTACTGATCCATCTGTCTGTTTCCCGGCTTCGTATCATACAGTAAATGACGCTGATCAAAACCGGCATCACGAACCGATGCCTCTGTCCCGTCAGCAGCCCCAGCACTCCCTGAAAGATATACAGTCCCATTGCCGGGTACATTTCCTTTTTTTCAGGAAATGTTGCAGCAAAAAAGAAAAAGGCCGGGATGCACATTACAGGCGGCAGTTTTATGAAAAACGGAACCTGTACGCCACCTGAGACAGCCGCATAAGATTCCATATACCCCACTTGATGTACATATCTTATCTCGCAAAAGATCGCGATGATCATAAACGGACATGTCACGTAAAAAAGATACATCGAGATCCGCCGCAGAAGATACAGCATCTGATCACTGCACTCTGGCTTCCATTTCACCTTCTGCAATATCTTTTCATGCGGTATCAGATAGTATCCCACGCATAATCCGGCAAGAGAAAGCAACAGTGAAATATATGTATGTTTCGAAGCTGCCGGATCATCCGCGATCAGGTAATCACAGGTATGAAAAAAACAATATACTGTTTCACGCCCAAGCAAAAACGTAAAAAATGTCATCAGGAACATCAGCATGACAATATTGGCGGATATATCAGACATACCGACAATGACCACTGAAACCCAAAGCATTAACACAAACGCGAAAAGCCTGTCCGCACTGCAGAATACACGTAAGGCTGCTATCAGTATGCATGCACCGGCAACACAGAGCAGAATGCGTTTCTTTTCTTTACTCCACATCCCGTGTTTCTTCCTCCCGCACCCCTGTTATCACCAGCCTGTGATTTGCATAAAAGCGGCGAACGAACGCTTTATACAGCCTTGCATCGATCATAAGCCCCAGAAGGGCTAACTGCCGCTTCCGCGACATAAAATCATCAAAGAGCAGCACATGCCCGTGCTTACGGACAAATCGGATGATTTCCCTCTCTTTGCTTTTGTCATAGCCGCCATCCGACAGATACATATGATCCAAAACCGTAAGCCTGCAGTGACACCGCCTCTGCATGGCCGGTCTCCTTAACCTTTCGGAACACGAAACCGCCATCCTGTAGATTCTTTCATATACCCGGATCGTATCAAGCATATATCCGGCAAAACGGCTGGTGGTCAGGCTTCCGGCTCTGTGAAAGTAATGATACTTGGGAACATTAGACAAAACCGCTCTCTCTGCCAGCATTGCCGCTTCCGATAAGAAGAGTGCATCCTCCGAATAACCATAATCGCGGAAACGGATCTTCTGAAACAGTTCCTTTTTCCCAAGTTTCCCTATTACATAAAATCCGCTCCCTTTTCCTTTCAGGAGATCTTCAAATAATGTGACTCTGTCCTCCACTTTTATGCCTTCTTTCCGATACGGTGTCAGGATCTTTTCTGCGTAATGATCATAAATCCCGCACTGTACCAGATCCGCAGAATAGCGCCGTGCAAGCCCGTAGAGATACGCAAATATATCCGCATCCACATAATCATCACTGTCTACAAAGCCGATATAACTCCCCCTTGCAATATCCAGCCCCCGGTTTCTGGCATCACTCACGCCGCCGTTCGTCTTATGGATCACAACAACCCTGTCATCCGTTTTGGCCATCTCATCACAGATCAGACCACTCCCATCCGTTGACCCGTCATCCACCAATATCAGTTCCAGTTCCTTCATCGTCTGATCCAATACCGACCGGACACATCTTCTCAGGTATTCCTCTGCGTTATAGACCGGTATGATCACCGAAACCAGCGGCTCATTCAGATGACTCCCTCTCATGTCTCCTCCTTCCGGCATGCTCCGTTCATCAGATATCCCGCCAGATTCCAGAATATAAAGGAAATGGCAGTTGTCCTCAGAAAGACATCTCTCTCAAAAAAAACAGCAGCCAATAACATAACGATCAAAGACAGGCATAAGATATCAAAATCATCCTTGATCCCCTTTCCTACATATCGGAATGCATCCGCAGCACAGCAGACCAGGTAAACGATCAGTACACATATCCCCGGGATCCCCGTTGTCACTACCACCTGCAGGTAGGAATTATGCGTATCATATACCCCGCCTTTCAGATATGCCTTCGGATAATACTCCTGCATAGCCGTAACGACATACTGATCGGGGTAATGCTCCCGTATATATCGGTCAGCCCCACCGGGAGACAAACCGAAGATCAGGTTGCCCACCCTGTCCGTCATGATCTCGTAATAACTTTTCCATATGAAGACCCGCCTGCTCGTGACCGTAGCCTGCTTTGGCCTGTCAATCCCTGCCAGAAACCGTTCCATGGCCTCCTGATCGATACTGTCCAGAAGGCCTGCTCCGCTTTCCCACCGGTAGACCAGCTCCATTCCGTACCTCCGCACTGCCCTGCAGAGTCCCCACAGGATCGTAAATAACAGCACCATCAGCAGCAGGCTATATAGGATATATTTCACTTTCCCCTTTGGGTTCCGCAATATATTACGCCCGCAGACGGCCGCGAAAACAGCCGTGATCCCCGCCGCACAGCCCAGGTAAACCGTCCTGGTATCTGACAGGGCTATATAGACCAGACAGATCAGGATTTCGGTTCCGTATAACATCCGTACTCCTTTATGCTGCGTCTTCCCAAACAGATATACACTTACAAACATCAGAATCGCAGTAAATATGGTTCCAAAATACAGGGTACACATAATGCCAAACAGCCTGCCCTCAAACCAGCCCTGATGATTTCCACCCGTGGCAATGTAATGGCTCCTTGTCAGGAATTGATAAAACATATATAGTATTGCCGGGATAAAGATAAGGCTGACCAGAGCATGGATACGGACAAGCGCTTTTTTTAAATCTGCTGCAGAGATCCGCAATGGAATGGTATAGATCAAAAACATCTGTACCCCACTCCATATGACTGTTTTTATGCTTTCAATAAAGTTGTAGGAATGCCGTACCAGTGTGGAGACCACTGCGGCAGCGATGAACAGAAACAGCCACAGTGAATGTCTGCCCCGCAGTACGATCCGCTCCCCAAACAGATCCAGCACCATGAGAAGTGCTCCGCATACCGCAAGCCCTTTGGAAAACAGATCCCATCTATCCCTCTCAAAGAATTCCCTGACTGGCAGCAGGATGATAAGTATCTGATACAGCAGGCAGACCGCAGCATACACTACTATAGTCCGGTTCAGCATCCTTTTCATATCAACTGCTTTTATCATTGAACTTTTCCGCTATTCTCCATCATCCCTTTTGTGATCCTGAATGAATCCTCCTCCGCGATCCGTCCATACCTGCTGCGCAGAACATACTCCGGTTCCTCATCTGCAGGAAACCAGACCGTGATATCCGCTTCCTCACCCGGAGCGATCAGATCATGTATCGGATATAATTCCCCCGTTCCCTTTTTCTCCAGAAAAATCTCGTCAAACGGATTGTTCAGATACGCCTCCCCGTCATTTTTGATATGAATAACCGCTTCATTATACCCTTCACCCATATCAATACTCTGAACATCCATCAAAAAATGCTTTTTCACGTCACCAAGAGACTCCGTATAATGCCAGAGCGGCGATTCATACTGATAATCGACAAGCTCCAGGTACCCGTTCCTATGCATCGCATCCGCAAGTTCGGCAAATTGCCGCCAAGATACATCCACATGTGTAGAAATGATCCAGAATTCCGGATACGAAAGTATCTTCTCTGTTTCCCGTTCACAGTCAATCATCAGGCTCTTATTAAAATCTATATCTCCAAAAACAACATTATCCTTCCCCCCGCCAAAGTCCGTATTCCCATATCCGTTGACATACTCAAAACCTGCTTTGCTGAAACTGTATACATACACCATATCATCCGGATCCATATGCTCACGCAGGTAATCCATTTCCAGCTGAACCTCCTGCCCTTTCATATATACATCTGATGCCTGTGCATACCACTTTCCTGAATTTGACAGGATAATGATCATCATCACAAATGCCGCAGGAATCTCAATATGTTTTTCTCTTTGAACAAACTCCTCCATCGTTACAAATGCGATCAGGGCAAATGCCGGATAACTGAAACACCATAATCTTCCCACAATCGGATAGAGATGGAAAGCCGAGGCAAGCACTGCAATGCCGAATCCCAGAAAAAGCCCCAGCAGCATCCTGTCTTTTTTCCACACAGCCAGTACCAGTCCACCTGCAAACAGAGCCGCTACCAGAAACCATGTCCGGTCAAATTCCTCAAAAATCGATTTTAACAGATAATACCCTCTGCTCAGTTCTGAAACAGATTTCGGAAGAAGCGGAAGAAAAGATTCCTCCCAATCGTCCTGCATCCTGGAAAGAGATGCCATCCTGCGCCCCCAGGCAATGAAGTAAACAAGGAAACTGCTTACAGCCGCAGTCCCTAATATAACGGATCTCTGTACTCCTTTTTTATCCTTACCCAGACATGAAAACAGAAACTCGCACAGGCAATACCCCCCCATAACGAAACAGGCTGTTTGTGAAAACCATATCAGGCACATCCAGACTGCAGCCAGCGTGCCGGTGCGTATCTTTTCCTTCTTCCATAAACCATAGGTAAAAGCAACCAGCATCGTTGCGGCTCCGTCTGTAATATAGGGCTTAAACATATTGGAATACCGCAAAACAACGGGTATATTCGATATAAAGGCCGCCGCAGCAAAGAGAAACCTCGATCGATAATAATATCCCTGAATAAGCGACAGCAGGATAATGATCAGTATAAACCCGGCTACCGATCCCATCCTCAGGACATAGGGAGTATTGCCAAAAATGATCGCCAGTATCTTCTCAAACCATAGCCAGCCTATCGGTGCCGACTGGAGATTTGTAAACTGCCCCTCCAGAAATATCCCAAGGAAAGAACGTTTCGTGAATGATTCCGCAAGCAGCGCTTCATCAAGCCATAGCGACCGGTTGACGCTGTTCATAAAAAAACTGATATAAATCCCCCTGCAGGCGATCAGAAGCAATGCAGCATTAATGAAAACATATCGGTTTGGTTTTTTCATCTTCTGAACCAAAGCAGGCTCTCCTCTCCATAAATCCCCTTTCCCCGAACCGTAATTATACCAATTAAATTAGTATATTTCAAGCGCATTCACTAATTTCCATATTATACCCGTGAACGAAATTAACTGCCATTTCTAATTTGTGACCTCGGTATATGATGTTTCCCGCAGATCGTCTTTTGACTTTAATTGGGATAATCGCAATTGAATTAGTATAATTCAAGCATATTCACTATTTTCTGTATTATCGTAAAGCAATTGCATATTGCTAATCTCACTTCGTTCGATTAGGAACTGTTCAGAAATTACTTGAATAGAGACTGAAGGATAAATTCAGATATGCAAGTCGGAGGAAGGAGTCGTAACGGGCTACGGCGACTGACAACAATGAAGCATATATGGATTTAGACGCAGGAAATGTTCAAGTAATTCTGTAACAGATTCTTAGCAAAGACTTGTATATAGATCTATCCTTCCTGATTCCCCAAAATTACTTTCTTAATTCCATTCAGTTTTTTCGCCATTCCCTTTATTGTACTGATAATCTCTCCTGCCGCAGTATTGTGAAACAGCATCATCACAGTTCCGTATGCAAACACAGAAATAATAATCTGCACCAGCATCTCTTTCAAGCTGGGAAGCTTATACTGTTTTACGATCAGACAGCATATTATCATTAATACGCTCCCTATAATGACTGAGCAGACATCTTTCCTGCGAAGTTTTAAGGTAACTAATCCTTTAGAATATATCCTGCAAACAATCAATGACACCATTTCAGCAATTAATGTAGTAAAAGCTGCTGCATCCTGACCATATAATGGTATCAAAACTATATTCAGTGCAACATTTACTACACAGCCCGCAGACATCGCAAATAACAGCTCTTTTTCTTTTCCATTCGGGATCAGAACACATGAACTATACACAAACCCCCCAAAACATATAATTAATGCTATTGATAAAATTCTCAATGACGAAGACGCATTAATATATTCTTTCCCGGATATCACCAGGATAATATTCTCTGCAATAATAAATAATCCAGTCATCGCCGGAATTATGAAAGTTAACAATACAGTATAGATGTTTGAAAAACTTGAATTATACTCCGTATTTTTATGATCAGCAATATATCCGCACATCCGAGGAACTGATACCACCAGCAATGATGAGAACAACGTTTTAAAAATACCATATATCTTAACGGAAATAGAATACAATCCGACTTCGTAATCTCCTCTCATTATTCCAAGAATTGTTATATCTGAACTTGTGTATATCGTCACTGCAACCGCACTTGCGAATAAAATCAGGACAGATTTCAAATGCTTAATATAATCACATTTTAAGCAAAATCTTATCTTGCAATATTTATTTGCATTGTATCGATCTGCAATACTGCTGATCAAAGTTATACCGCTATGTATAATACAATACTTAACAAGATCTTGTTCACTTTTGATAAATGCAAAAACCATCAAGACCGTTAAAATCTGCAGAACAATACTTCGAACCGTAGTATACAAATAATCTTCATATACAGTAAAAATCCAATTTACTCCATATGTTGTAAAGAAAACTGTAGGAGCAAGCCATAAAATATAGATCCTATATTCTCTTATTTTACCAATAAAAACTATAGATAACAGAAAAAGAATCATTGAAAAAAAAGTAGACAACATATTTAATGTGTATATTTCTGAAGCAAAGTTCTGTATTCGTTTTTTATTCTCCCTGTTCTTTACTCCTTCTCGGGTACAATATGTCGAAATCCCCAAACCTGCAATCAGTGCGTAATATCCAATATATGTCAACGAAAAATTATACTTTCCAAGATTTAATCTGTACCCCATGTCAAGGACAAAGTAAAGTTGAGTTGGCATTCATGGTGTCATGACATGTGGGTATGCTCCTTTCTGTTTTCAGTTGCCTTTATCTTCAGCGGAATTATCCGCATTCGATACCTTCTTTCCCAGT
>JAFUUX010000136.1 GCA_017471325.1 Lachnospiraceae bacterium
AACGACAAAACTATTTTCGTTTTGTCGTTTACTGCGCCGGATTTTGGCCGCTGAAAGCGGCATATTTCCTTACAAAATCCGTGCGCATCCTCGCGGAGCGTTATAGTAAGCGCAATTATTTATTGCGCTTACTATAATTTCCTGCCGGATATCTCGCATAAAACGCCACATACAGAACAAGCACCGCCAGTTCCGCAAGCGACAGCCCCTGTATCCCGAGCGGCAGCCAGTCCGGACCATACAGCGCCGCGGCAGAAAGCACGATACTGATCATATTGAATAAAACCGCCAGCGGAAACGTCGCCGGAAAAAACACGGCGCTCACGATGGACAGGATCTCCGGAACGTATGCCCTGCCTGCCGCTGCACCGGGCCAGAAAAAAGCCGTCACAGCCGAGAACAGAAATGCCGTAAAAAACAATTCACGGGTATGCTGCTGCTTTTTCCCAAGCCAAAGTCCGAGCCCCGCCAGAACCAGTACCGCGATCACCACGGCTGCCGCCGCGTATTCCCGGTATTTTTCAGTGCTGCCGTCCAGAAACGCCCAAAAAGAGGCCGTTTCCGTATAAAGTGTCTCTGCCGCTCCCGCCGCATGACGGTACCAGCCCAGCAGTTTTCCGCCGGTATAGGCATCTGCCAGCCGCATTACAGCCGTCGGTATCACACCCAGTCCAAAATGCAGGATCGGAAAATTTTTTTTCACCAGGTAAATATACAGCAGAAACGGCAGCATGATCAGCGCCGTGGGATCCAGCCCCACTGCCACCCCGTAAATGCCCAGTGCCGGCATACTGTGCCCCGATAACAATGCCGCCACACTCCATATCAGAAATAATGCCTGCAGTGAATATCCGTAGCCCCAGATGGCAGACGCAAATGCCACATGCAGTGAAAACAGTACCGCCGCATAACACAGCACGCTTTTACGTTTTTTCCATACCGCGTCTTCTTCAAACAGATACACCACCGCTGCCGCAGAAAGCGCCAGCAGGAAATCACACAGCATTGCCGCTGCTTTGCCGGCCATTCCCCCGGGCAGGATATTCCGCAGCGGGAAACGCAGCAATAGCGCTGCCACGGTCACTGCCGTCACAAAGAACCATTCTTTTTTTGCATCGATCCATTCCAGAACACGTTTCTCAATCTTTGGCATAAACATTTTCCTTTATCATTCCATGCAATAAGATCATCAGATACCATAAAAACAGGATCAGAAGCATCCCGGAAAACTGTGCCATGGAAAACGGCAGCAATTCCTGCCCCAGGCGCCCGGCATAATGGAAATACATCAATATGTGCAGTGCCAGTGCCGGTGGGATGGTTTTACGGTCCAATACCGCCACCGGGATCGCCAGCATCTCATACAAAAAGCCGTACCGATCCCGCATGACCGGCATGAAAAACACCGTGGACAGGACCAGCAAAAAAGCCGCGGAAACCGCCTGCCGCCCTTCCAGCCGGGGTTTTGCATACAAAAGCAGCATGATCAGCATGGCAAGCACAGCCACCGTAAAAAACAGTGCCATCGGCTTATAGCGATAAAAATCCATAAAAGCAAATCCGTCGGATCCTGCCTCGACATCAGGCAGAAACGCCCAGAAACTGGGATAGACCATATATAACTGCCCGGCCGGCAGATGATTCACATAGACCGTGATCCCCTCCCATACCTTTCGTCCCATGACATATCCCGGGATCCCGCAGGCGGTCATCACAGCCGGGATGAGCACGAAATACAGAACGGAAAACCGTTTCCTGTAAAAATAGACAAACAGGAAAAAGGGCATGATAAATACCGCGTGCAGTTTAAAGCCAAAAGCCAGCCCCAGGATCACAAAGGCCCCGGCGTATCTTTCCCGCAGCAAAAAGACCATGCTCCAGATACAGAGTGCCGCATAGATGGAATCGCACTGCCCCCAGGCTGCCGAGTTCATGACCACGATCATCGAGCATAGCGTCAGCGCGTAACTCACCAGCGCCGCCCGCTCTGCGGCACGGCTTTTTTTTGCCGTATTTCCCGTGCCGTCATACAGACCATATACCAGCACGGCGATCCCCGCTGCCAGCAGATAATCAAAAAAGACCGACAGCAGTTTATACTGGTACAGCGGCTCTACCGGTATATAAGTCATCAGCGCGATACAGAACTGATACAGTATGCTGTAATCCCCTATCTGCGAAGAGAGCGCCGCCAGACCGCCGCGCTCTTTCATTTCAGCAAACCAGGGCAGCAGATATACTGCTGCATCCGAACTGACGATATTCCGCAGGGGATAGCGCATGACCATCCCCAGGATACTGACCAGTACCGCTGCAAGCAGGCTGCCATGTGCCTTCACCCATGCCAGGACTTTCTGCTCCGTCTTTGTCATTCGTCCCCTTCCGTATCTTCCGTCACTTCCTCCGCATATGCAAAGGGCCTGCGCGCCTTCTCACGCTCTGCCTTCCGGCGTGCCACGTATTCCTTCAGTTCTTTTTTATGAATGGTCATTGTCGAAAACTCCCATTCCATGCGTTTGATCGTGTCCTTGTCATTTTCGGCCAGCGCTTTTTCATACGCTTCGATCACTTCTTCCTTTAAGTTTTCTACCATGTTGCTGTGCACGGGTTTTAACGGATTATCATCGCGCTGCCGCAGCACCCGTTCCCATTCCTTATCCGCTACTGCCTTTTCTTCTGCCATTTCTTTCCTTTCCTGTAGCGGCCGCATTTCACGGGAAATCCCCGCAAGAAACGGCCGCGCATATCTTCAGATGCCGTCAGCGCATCTTTTTGCCTTCTGCCTCGGAACTCTCCACTTCCTTGCGGATCGCTTTGGTACGGATCTCCTCGCAGATCGCATTGATAAAATCTGCCAGCGGTCTGGCGCCCTCATCGCCTTCAAAACGGCTGCGTACGGACACCGTACCGTCCTCCTGCTCCTTCTCACCTACTACCAGCATATAAGGCACGCGCGCCTTTCTGGCTTCACGGATCTTGTAGCCGATCTTTTCGGAACGCAGGTCTGTCGTCGCTAATATATCGTTTTTCTTTAATTCCTTCTCTACACTCTGCGCGTATTCCTCATACTTTTCAGAGATCGGCAGCACGCGCACCTGCTCCGGGCACAGCCAGGTCGGGAATTTACCCATATATTTTTCGATCAGCCATGCAAAAGTTCTTTCATAACAGCCGGCAGAAGTTCTGTGAATGATCAGCGGGCGCTGTTTCTCGCCGTTCTGATCGATGTAATACATATCAAACCGCTCCGCATTCATCGGATCCCACTGCACGGTCATCACGGTATCTTCTTTGCCATACACGTTTTTGGTATTGATGTCTACCTTCGGTCCGTAGAATGCTGCTTCCCCTACCGCTTCATAGAACGGTACATTCAGTTCTACCAGGATGTCACGCAGATGCTGCTCTGTTTCCTCCCAGGTCTTGGGATCACCGATATACTTTTCCTTATTCTCCGGATCCCACTTGGACAGCCGGAAGGTCACATCATCCTGCAGTCCCAGCGTTTCAAGGCACTCTTTGATCAGCTGCAGCGCTCCTTTGAATTCCGCTACCGCCTGATCCGGCCGCACGATCAGATGCGCTTCGGTGATCGTAAACTGGCGCACACGGGTTAATCCGTGCATTTCGCCGGAATCCTCATTACGGAACAGGGTAGAAGTCTCTGCCATACGGATCGGCAGATCACGATATGACTTCT
>JAFUUX010000137.1 GCA_017471325.1 Lachnospiraceae bacterium
GCTACGCTCTCTAAGCAGGAACTTGTATGCGCGATTACGACCCAAATATTCCGAGCGAGATGGGTTTTGCCCATCGCCGCAGGCGATTTTCATTGGCAAAACCCGTTACTATCACAGCACGAAGGGCTGTGAATAGTAACAGTGCCGGGATGCATGACCGGAAAAATGACTTGAACAGATACAGTATAGCATGGTATAATCAAGGCACGTTCTTTTACGAAATCTATTTTAAAAGCAAATTTAAGAAAGGGGAAGTAGTATGAAAAGAAGAATTCAGAAACTGCTTGCGGTATTCGCAACAGCACTGACTGTTCTTGCCGGGAATGTGATGCCTGCATTTGCAGCACCGCAGACCATGGCAGACGGCGGTATTTTTGATGCGGAATACTATGCGGCACAGAATCCGGACGTAGTGGCAGTGCTTGGCACGGATGCAAACCTGCTGTATCAGCATTATCTGCTGGCCGGCAAGGCGGAGGGGCGTCTGCCGTATGCAGGTGCAAACGGCGGTGCGGCAGTGGTGCAGACCGGCATCGGGGCGTATCTGACAGATAAGTCAAATGTTCAGTTGAGCATGAATCTGGCAAAAGTTCCGGCAAGTGATGATGGTGTATTGTCCGTGTATGCACTGGCGCCGTTTGAGTATGCGATCCCGGCAGACCGTGCGCCGATCGCTCAGGTAGCATTATCCGCTACCCCGGTCGCAAAATTTGCGCTGCCGGCATCCGGACTGTATATGAAATATGCATTTGGCGTAACCCAGGGCGGAAAAAAGGTCATGGCAGGCAGCACACAGTATATCTGCAATCCGGAACTGCTGGCAACTGCGACCAAACCCCGTGTGGCGTATCCGGCAAAGGCACCGGAAGGCATTTTTGCAAACTATAATATCGATACCAGACAGTACAGCGATTCCTTTGCACATGGTACGGCAAAGATTGTACAGTTCAATAATTACGGTACTAATCCGGCTTTGAAGCATCCGCTGGCAAATGCTGCGGACTCCCATGCACCATGGTCACATGATGTGGATAAGAAGCCGTTCCAGTACATGTTGAATGCAGCTGATATGAATGGCATAACGACCATGGCAAATATCATGCATGAAGTTGCTGCGCAGTCTACCGCACAGGATTACATCATCGGTAACGAAGTCAATGTACGTAAATGGGCGTATATCGCATATGTAGGCGATGAGCAGTATATCCGTGAGTATATGCAGGTATTCCGTGTGGCATACAATGCGATCAAGAGCGCAAATGCCAATGCGCGTGTCATGATCTGCATGGACCAGAACTGGGACCGCAATCATCCGGCCAGTTATTGGGAGCACTATTGCGTGATCGATGTTAAGGATTTCCTGAACAGCTTTAATACACAGATCCAGGCGGAGGGCAATATCGACTGGTCGATCGCTTTCCATCCGCATCCGGTACCGCTGACGTATGCGAAATTCTGGGCAAATACGGCAAATTACAGTTCACTGGTCACCCAGAACAAGATGGTCACTGTCCAGAATCTGTCTACGCTGACGAACTATATCTCACAGCCGGCATTTTTAAATCCGAAGGGACAGGTGCGCGGCGTGATCGCAACAGAGGTAGGATATTCCGCAAACCAGGGTGCAGATGTGCAGGGCGCAGCAATATACGCGGCATATATGGCAGTAGCACGCAATCCTGTTGTGGAGACGATCGTGATCAATCAGGATCCGCAGCCGAACATTAACAGCATCTTTACGGCTAAGGCACGGGAAGTGTTTAATAACATGGATGGTGCGAATGCGGCTGCATATGATGCATGGGCAAAATCCGTGATCGGTATCAGGGACTGGGGACAGATCCTGAAGTAAGATACGGAAGATACGGAAGATACGGAAATAAAACTTACAGATCCCGCCGGTAAAACCGGCGGGATTTTTTACTGGACGAATAAGATAAGCTATGATATAATACCCAATGTGTGCGTCGGGGAAAGTGTACCCTGAGGCCGGTATTTACTTTATTAGGAGGAAGATTTTAAGATGAGCGTACAGGTGGAAAAGTTAGAGCACAATATGGCGAAACTCACGATCGAGATGGCGGCTGAGGAGTTTGACAAGTATGTGGAGCAGGCATACAGGAAAAATAAAAGCAAGATCAATATCCCGGGCTTTCGGAAAGGCAAGGTGGCACGCCAGCTGATCGAGAAGATGTACGGCAAGGATTTCTTTTACGGCGATGCCGTAAATGAGGCCGTAGCAGATGGCTATGAGAAAGCGTACGATGAGTGCGAGGAAGAGATCGTATCCCGTCCGACCATTGATGTGGTACAGCTGGAGCCGGAAAAGCCGTTTATTTTTACGGCAGAGGTGGCACTGAATCCGGAAGCAAAGATCGGTGAGTATAAGGGCGTAGAGATCGAAAAGATCGACAGCGAAGTAACCGATGCGGATGTAGATGAGTTCATCAATAAAGAGCGTGATGAAGACGCGCGTATGGTAGTTGTGGACCGTGCCGCAAAAGAAGGCGATCAGGTGATCCTGGATTATGAAGGCTTTGTGGATGGAGAGGCATTTGAAGGCGGCAAGGGTGAGAATCATCCGCTGACACTGGGTTCCAATTCCTTTATCCCGGGTTTTGAAGACCAGGTGGCAGGCAAGAGTGCCGAAGAAGAGTTTGATGTGAACGTGACGTTCCCTGAGGATTATCATGCAGAGAACCTCAAGGGCAAGGCAGCAGTGTTTAAGTGCAAAGTGCATGAAGTGAAAGAAAAACAGACACCGGAGCTGGATGATGAGTTTGCCGGCGATAAGGGCTTTGACACCGTAGATGAATACAAAGCGGATGTACGCGAAAAACTCAGCAAAAAGAAAGCGGACGAAGCAAAGAACAAGAAAGAGCAGGCAGTGATCGATAAACTGATCGAGAGCGCGGAGATGGATATCCCACAGGCGATGATCGATACACAGGTGGATCAGTCCATCGATGAGTATGCGCAGCAGCTGCGCATGCAGGGACTTTCCCTGGATCAGTACTTTATGTTTACCGGTCTGAACCGGGAGAAATGGCTGAGAATTCCCGCCCGGGCGTAGAAAAGCGGATCAAAGCACGCTGCGCGCTGGAGGCAGTAGCGAAGGCGGAAGGTATTACAGCCAGCGATGAGGATTATGAGAAGGAACTGGCAGAAATGGCAGAGCAGTACAAGATGGAAACCGAGAAACTGAAAGATCTGATCCGTCCGCAGGATGAAAAGATGATGCGCAAGGATATCATGATCCAGAAAGCGATCGATTTTGTTGTAGAGAATGCAAAGGAGAAATAAAACATGATCGAAACAATCAAGAATGATCTGGTGCCGGTTGTCGTAGAACAGACCAGCCGCGGAGAGCGCAGTTATGATATTTATTCGAGACTGTTAAAAGACCGTATCATCTTTTTGGACCATGAGGTCACGGATCTGACGGCCAGCCTTGTGGTGGCGCAGATGCTGTTTTTGGAGGCGGAGGATCCGGACAAGGACATCCAGTTTTATATCAATTCGCCGGGCGGTTCCGTGAGTGCCGGATTGATGATCTATGATACCATGCAGTTTATCAAGTGCGATGTATCCACCAACTGCATGGGCATGGCAGCGAGCATGGGCGCATTCCTGCTGGCAGGCGGTACCAAGGGCAAGCGGTATGCACTGCCGAATGCAGAGATCATGATCCACCAGCCCTTAGGCGGTGCAAAAGGCCAGGCGACAGAGATCGAGATCGCGGCAAAGCATATCCTGCAGACCAAAGAGCGCTTAAACCGCATCCTGGCGGAAAACTGCGGTCAGCCGTATGATGTGGTGGCAGCGGATACCGACCGTGATAACTGGAAGACGGCCGAAGAAGCAAAGGCTTATGGTCTGATCGATGAAGTGATCACAAAGAGACCGGCGGCAGCGGAAGATAAAAATTAATTTGTTTACAGGATTAAAGGGATAATACTATGGCAGGAAAAATGATCGATCCGAAAAAGATAAAATGTTCCTTCTGCGGGAAACCGCAGGAGGCGGTACGGCGTATCATCGCCGGACCGGAAGGCATTTATATCTGTGATGAGTGCGTGGATATCTGCGCGGACATCATTGAGGAGGAAGAAGGTTATCCGGAATATGACGGGCAGGAGGATGTGCTGAACATCAATCTGTTAAAGCCGGTAGAGATCAAGGAATTTCTGGATAGCTACGTGATCGGGCAGGAGGCGGCAAAGCGCGTACTGGCGGTTGCGGTTTATAACCATTACAAGCGTATCATGGCACCCAAGAAGAAAGATGATGTGGAATTGCAGAAGTCCAATATCATCATGGTAGGGCCTACCGGTTCGGGTAAGACCTATCTGGCGCAGTCTCTGGCCAGGATTCTGGGCGTACCGTTTGCGATTGCGGACGCAACAACGCTTACCGAGGCCGGTTATGTAGGCGAGGATGTGGAAAACATTCTGCTGAAACTGATCCAGGCGGCGGATAATGATATCGAAAAAGCGCAGTATGGCATTGTGTATATCGATGAGATCGATAAGATCACCAAAAAGAGCGAGAACGTTTCCATTACCCGCGATGTTTCCGGTGAGGGCGTCCAGCAGGCATTGTTAAAGATCGTGGAGGGGACGCTGGCAAGCGTACCGCCGCAGGGCGGCAGAAAGCATCCGCAGCAGGAGATGATGCAGATCGATACGACCAATATCCTGTTTATCTGCGGTGGCGCATTTGACGGACTGGAAAAGATCATCGGTGACCGCATGAACAAGAAAGCGATCGGATTTAACGCGGAACTGCAGAGCAAAAAGGAAGAGGATCTTTCCAGACTGCTGCATAGCGTGACACCGCAGGATCTGATCAAGTATGGCCTGATCCCGGAATTTGTGGGACGTGTGCCGGTCAGCGTGGTACTGGATGGGCTGGATAAGGAAGCATTGGTGCGTATCTTAAAAGAGCCGAAAAACGCATTGGTGAAGCAGTACCAGCGTCTGTTTGAGATGGACGAAGTGGAACTGCGTTTTGAAGACGATGCGCTGGAGGCGATCGCGGATAAGGCGCTGGAGAGAAAGATCGGTGCGCGCGGTCTGCGGTCCATTCTGGAAGACACGATGATGGATGTGATGTACCGTATCCCTTCGGATGAGACCATCGGCAGCTGCACGATCACAAAAGCGGCTGTATGCGGCGAAGGAGAGCCTTTGATCACATACCGTGAGGGAAAGGCTGACAAAAAGAAGGACAGAAAACACGCATAATCAGGAAGTATGTTTTTATGCATATCTGAAAGAGGGAAAACAGATAGACGCACGGCGTAATTTTGCAAGCCGTGCGCCTAACTGTTTTGAGTGACAGGTAGATTACAAGACATTTGAAGAAGGCAGGTGAAAGAAATATGCCGGAAAATAACGGAAAAAAACCAAACGGAAAAAGGAAAAACAGGACGCTTGCAATGGAACTGCCGGTCATCGTGATACGGGAACTGACACTGTTTCCGGGCATGTCCGTACAGTTTGATCTGGAAAAGAAGAATTCCGTGCAGGCGGTAGAGGCTGCCATGCTGCGGGACCAGCAGATATTTCTGATCGACCAGGTGAGCGGTGAAGAGGATGTGTCCATGGAGGATCTGGCGAAGGTGGGCATCGTCGCGGAAGTACAGCAGGTACTGAAGCTGCGCAGCGGCATGATGCGTATCCAGGTTCAGGGGCTGAAGCGCGCGACGCTGCAAAAACTGGATAAGGAATCAGCACCGTATTATACCGGCGATATACAGCAGAGCGAAGAAAACGATATGGCAGACGCAGTCAAAAAGGAGGCGGCACGCCGGGAGTTGCTGCGGCTTTTTGAAGGATACCAGCAGGAGTACGGCACGCCGGATCTGCGTTTTTTGGGGAGCCTGAAAAAAATCCGGCCCATCGGGGAACTGGCGGACAAGATCAGTGCGAATCTGCCCTTTTCGGAGCAGGATAAACTGCAGATCCTGGAGACGGTAGATATCAGGGAACGTTATCAGAAACTGTTGAAGATGATCGCGCAGGAGATGGAGATCGCGAAAGCACGCAAAGAACTGTCCGAAGAAGTGAGCAGGCAGGTGGATATGCACCAGAGGGAGTATATCCTGCGGGAGCAGATGGCTTTTATCCAGAATGAACTGGAAGAAAATGAGGACGAGCCTTCTGAAATAGAGCAGTATAAGAAAGCGGCGGAGGAACTGACCGCATCCAAAGAGGTGAAGGATAAACTGGCGAAAGAGATACGCCACATGGAGCAGAACGGTTATGGCAATCCGGAGACGGCCACGCTGCGCGCGTATATCGAGACGCTTCTGGAACTGCCCTGGGATAAGCGGACGGCAGGGGCAGAGACACCCATTGACATCAATGCCGCAAAAGAGATCCTGGAGCGGGATCATTATGGCTTAAAGGATGTAAAAGAGCGCGTGCTGGAGTATCTGGCAGTACGGACGCTGACGAAAAAAGGGGATAGTCCGATCCTGTGCCTGGTGGGACCGCCGGGAACCGGTAAAACATCCATAGCGCGGTCGGTGGCGGAGGCAACGGGAAAACCCTATGTGCGCATCTGTCTGGGCGGCGTGCGGGATGAAGCGGAGATCCGCGGACATAGGCGTACCTATGTCGGTGCCATGCCGGGGCGCATCTCGGCAGGCCTGAAGCAGGCGGGGGTCAAGGATCCGCTGATGCTTCTGGATGAGATCGACAAGATGAGCCAGGACTACCGGGGAGATACGGCATCGGCCATGCTGGAGGTGCTGGACAGCGAGCAGAATAAAAATTTCCGGGATCATTATGTGGAACTGTCCATGGACCTTTCGGAAGTATTGTTTATCGCGACAGCCAATGATGAGAGCATGATCCCGCATCCGCTGCTGGACCGTATGGAAGTGATCGAGATCGCGGGGTATACCGCGAATGAGAAATTCCACATCGCCAGGGAGCACCTGCTGAAAAAGGTGTATGAGAGAAATGGCATCACGGCAAAGCAGCTGCAGGTGGCGGACAGTGCCATCCGCAAGATCATTGACTGCTACTGCAGGGAAGCCGGTGTGCGCCAGTTGGAGCGTGAGTTGGATAAATTGTGCCGTAAGGCGGCGGTAGAGATCCTGTCCAGGCGGACAGCCGGAAAGAAAGGACCGGGACGCCCCTCGAAAAAAGAGACGGCCGTGCAGGCAGGCGGTACGATCCGCGTGACGGAACGGAACCTGGAGAAATATCTGGGCAAGATCCGTTTTCCGAAGGAGCAGCTTTCCGGCAGGAACGAGATCGGCATCGTGCGTGGCCTGGCATGGACATCCGTGGGCGGGGATACGCTGCAGATCGAGGTCAATATCATGCCGGGCAAGGGGGAACTGGTGCTGACGGGGCAGTTGGGAGATGTCATGAAGGAATCCGCCATGGCCGGTCTTTCCTATGTGCGCTCGGTAGCGGCGAAATATAAGATCGATGAAGAATTTTTTCAGAAGAACGATATTCATATCCACATACCGGAGGGGGCGGTGCCCAAGGATGGCCCCAGTGCCGGCGTGACCATGGCTACCGCCGTGCTGTCCGCGATCACAAAGACCAAGGTGCGGCGCGATCTGGCCATGACAGGCGAGATTTCCCTGCGGGGACGCGTGATGCCCGTGGGAGGCCTGAAGGAAAAGATCCTGGCAGCAAAGACTCTGGGGATCCGGACCGTGCTGGTGCCGGAGGAAAACCGGCGGGATGTGGAGGAGATCGACCGCGAGATCACGGATGGCATAGAGATCGTCTATGTGCAGAAGATGGATGAAGTGGTGAAGCAGGCGTTTTTGGCCTGAAGGTGGATGTGATGAAGATCAAAAAAGCTGAACTGGAAACAGTATGCGGCATTACCAGCAGGCTGCCGGAGAATGCTCTGCCGGAGTATGCCTTTGCGGGGAAAAGCAATGTGGGAAAATCTTCGCTGATCAATGCGCTGATGCAGAGAAAGAGCCTGGCCAGGACCAGCGCGCAGCCGGGGAAGACGCAGACCATCAATTTTTATAATGTGAATGACGAACTGTATCTGGTGGATCTGCCGGGATACGGCTATGCCAGGGCCGGACGGGAAGTGACGGCCAAATGGGGGCAGATGGTGGAACGCTACCTGCATAAGTCAAAGATGCTCAAAGCAGTCTTTCTGCTGATCGACATCCGGCACGAGCCCTCCGCAAATGACTGCCAGATGTATGAATGGATCGTGGCGCAGGGATTTACGCCGGTCATCATCGCGACCAAGGCGGACAAGATCAAGCGCAGCCAGCTGGCAAAGCAGGTGAAGATCGTGCGGCAGGGGCTGGGAATGCCGGCGGAGGAGGTATTGATCCCTTTTTCGGCAGAGACAAAGCAGGGGCGGGATGAGATCTATGCACTGCTGGGAGATCAAGAAGTCGAATAAGCATCTTGCTATTACGGAAAAAATAATGTAAAATAAAAGGCGTGGTGTGTAAAAACGGACAGAATAAGAATGGAGGGGTTGTACCTATGGCAATGAGATTGATCACAAGATCGGATTTTGACGGTTTGGCATGTGGAACGCTGCTTTTGGAGGCGGGCGTTATTGACCATTGGAAATTTGTACACCCTAAGGATCTGCAGGATGGTCTGATCGAGATCAATGAAAATGACTGCCTGGCAAATGTTCCTTTTGTGGAGGGCTGCGGGCTTTGGTTCGACCATCATTCCAGTGAGTTTGAACGGAATGAACTGGCGGGCAAGTATAAAGGCGAAAGCCGCATCACACCTTCCTGCGCGCGGATCATCTATGAGTATTACGGCGGCGAGGAGCGTTTCGCCCACTTTGACGATATGATGAAGGCTGTGGATAAAGTGGATTCCGGCAATCTGACGATCGATGAGATCCAGCATCCGGAAGGCTGGATCCTGGTGGGGCTTCTGATGGATCCCCGTACCGGTCTGGGGCGCTGGCGGAATTTCACGATCCCCAATTATCGTCTGATGGAAGTGCTGATGGAAGCAATCCGTACCATGAATACCGAAGAGATCCTGGCGCTGCCGGATGTGGTAGAGCGTATCGAGGTGTACCGCGAACAGGATGCAAAGTTTAAAGAGATGGTAAAGGCGCATACCCGTGTGGAGAAGGATGTGATCATTTCCGACCTGCGCGGTGTGGATCCGATCTATTCCGGCAACCGTTTCCTGATCTACAGTCTGTATCCGGAACAGAATATTTCCGTATGGATCGTAAGCGGCAAAGGCGGGCAGGGCTGTTCCTGCGCGACAGGCTACAGTATCCTGAATAAGACCAGTCATGTGAATGTCGGTAATCTGATGCTGAAATATGGCGGCGGCGGTCACCGTAAGGTAGGTACCTGCCAGTTTACGGATGAGACCATGGATATCAACATACCGCTGCTGCTGGACGATCTGGTGAATTACGATGCGAATTTCCCGGATGGTGAAGTAAACAGTGAAAAGAATAAGCCGGTAGGAATCGTGATCCATTCTAACAAAAAAGACTGAGCATATCTGCGGGGGCGGTTCCATACCGCCCCCTGTTAAACACAAGAGGGCAGTCCGGGAAACAGAAGCGCCGGATGTGGCCGGAAATAAGAGAAGGGCATTTCATATAGAGGAGATAGAGGAGAATGTTATGGCTGAAGAGAAAGAAGTAAAAGAGGGCGAAGCAGGCGAAACAGGCGAAACAAAAGAAAGCCGCAATTTCATCGAGCGCGAGATAGATAAAGATCTGGCAGAGGGGGTATACGATACGGTACACACCAGATTTCCGCCGGAACCAAACGGCTATCTGCATATCGGACATGCCAAGGCGATACTGACCAGTTACGGCATGGCCCGGAAGTACGGCGGCAAGTTTAACCTGCGTTTTGACGATACCAATCCGACGAAGGAAAAGACGGAATTTGTAGAATCCATCAAGGAGGATGTGAAATGGCTGGGGGCAGACTGGGAAGACAGGCTGTTCTTTGCTTCCGATTATTTTGACCGGATGTATGAGTGCGCCGTGGAACTGATCAGGAAGGGCAAGGCATATGTTTCTGATCTGAGCGCAGAGGAGATCCGCGAGACCAGAGGGGACTTTGAGCACCCCGGAAAGGAAGATCCCGGAAGGGAGCGCAGTATAGAGGAAAACCTGCGCATCTTTACGGAGATGAAGGAGGGCAGGTATGCAGACGGCGAGAAGGTGCTGCGTGCCCGCATAGATATGGCTTCACCGAACATGAACATGCGTGATCCGGTGATCTACCGTGTGGCACATATGCCGCATCATAATACCGGGGACAAGTGGTGCATTTATCCGATGTATGATTACGCGCATCCGCTGGAGGATGCCTTTGAAGGCATCACCCATTCTTTATGCACGCTGGAATTTGAGGATCACCGCCCGCTGTATGACTGGGTGGTGCGGGAAGTGGGCTTTGAAAGACCGCCCCGCCAGATCGAATTTGCAAAGATGTACCTTACCAACGTGGTAACCGGCAAGCGCTATATCAAAAAACTGGTGGAGGACGGCATCGTGGACGGCTGGGACGATCCGCGCCTGGTGTCCATCGCAGCGCTGCGCAGGCGCGGCTATACACCGGCATCCATCAAGCGCTTTGTGGAACTGTCCGGCCTGTCCAAGGCGAATGCGTCTTCGGATATGGCGATGCTGGAGTACTGCATCCGGGAAGATTTAAAACTTTCCGCGCCGCGCATGATGGCAGTGCTGGATCCGGTGAAACTGGTGATCGATAATTATCCGGAAGGGGAGAGCGAAGAACTGGAGATCCCCAACAATCTCGAGAATGAGGCGCATGGCGTGCGCAGGGTGCCTTTTGGCAGGGAACTTTATATTGACAGGGATGATTTCATGGAAGAACCGCCAAAGAAATATTACCGTCTGTATCCGGGGAATGAAGTGCGCCTGATGAGCGCGTATTTTGTGACCTGTACCGGTTTTGAGAAGGATGCGCAGGGGAAGGTAACGGTGGTACACTGCACCTATGATCCGGAAACCAAGCAGGGCAGCGGGTTTACCGGGCGCAAAGTAAAGGGAACGATCCACTGGGTGCCGGCAGCGGAGGCAGTCAGGGCGACCGTGCGGCTGTATGAAAATCTGGTGGATGAGGAAAAGGGCGTATATGATGAAAACGGCAATGTCAATGTGAATCCGGATTCGCTAAAAACGCTGACGGAATGCTATCTGGAGCCGGCACTGGCAGAGGCAAAAGCCTATGACCGTTTCCAGTTTGTGCGGCAGGGATTTTTCTGCGTGGATTATAAGGATTCCAAAGACGGGGCACCGGTATTTAACCGGATCGTGGGATTGAAGAGTTCCTTTGTATTACCCAAAACAGAGTAAGGAGCGTGTGCAGGTGGTACGGATCAGGGGATCCGTAAAGCAGGGATGATGTATTGAGGGAGTGACCATGGGATTATTGGATGGATTGGAAGGTTTTGGGCTGGGCGGATTAAAAGGCATGAAGCTTTACGAGGATCCGCAGGAAGAAAAGAAAGAGCCGGAACCGGAACCGGAGGAGAAAAAGCCGGAAGAAAAAGATTTCCTGATGGATAAGGAATATGAATGCCAGGTATGCGGGAAAAAGACCAAGCAGCGTATCGTCCGTACCGGCAAGGCAAAGATGAAATCCCAGGATATGGATCTGCGTCCGGTATTTGAAGAACTGGATGTGATCAAGTATGATGTGGTGGTCTGTCCGTTCTGCGGATACGCCGTGCTGGCAAGATATTATGCGCCTATGGCAAAACCGCACCGCCAGATGATCCGGGAGAAGATCAGTGCGAATTTTAAGCAGATGCCTACATTTCTGCCCCAGACCATCAGTTATGAAGATGCGGTAACGCGTTATAAACTGGCGCTTCTGAATGCCGTGGTGCGGCAGGCCAAGAACAGTGAAAAAGCGTTCATCTGCTTAAAGTCGGCATGGCTGCTGCGGGGGATGCGTTATGACGCGGATATCGAAACTTCCGAGGGGCGTGCCAGGGCGATGCAGTGCAAAAAACAGGAACTGGAGTATCTGATAAATGCCCAGGAAGGGTTTTTGAAGGCCAGATCGACAGAGCCCTTTCCGATCGCCGGCATGGATGAGAATACGCTGGATTACCTGATCTCGGCGCTCTGCCTCGAAACCAACCGGAATCTGCCGGATGCGGTGAAACTGCTGGGCGGACTGCTTACCGCAAAGAATGCGTCAAAGAATATCAAAGACCGTGCCGAGGATATGCTGGAGCGGATCAAAGGGCAGATGCGGGATGCGATGTAAAAACGCGGATCTGTATCCGGTTTTGCGGAAAATGAAAAATATGCCATAAAAAAAGACGGTTCTGCTGAACATTCGTACCAGACAGAACCGTCCTTTTTGTTTTTTATTTATGACTCATCGCTATCATCAAAACTGAATTCCTCTGTGGTGTCACCGACTTTTTCGATATCGTCCGCTGCCTGTGCTGCGGCATCGGCGGTTTCTTCGGCAGTCTCTGCAACCGTTTCTTCCGCAGATTCTTTGACGATCTCTATCGTATCTTCATCTTTTTCGGGAGCGCTTTCTTTTTTGAAATCCTCAACAACTTCCTGTACCTTCTTGCCGGCCTTGTCGATCACGACCTTAGCCTTATCGATGGTCCCGCTCACGAAACTTTTGGCTGTATCAAGATTGACATAACTGCGTTTCGGCTCTTCCTTGTCGAAGTTGTCCAGATCGTCAAAATCATTGAAATCATCAATATCGGCCAGTTCCTTATCCCTGGACTGCAGATAATGATAAACACCCGCGGCCGCCACACCTGCTGCTAAGCCAAATACAAATAACCCACCCAGTTTTTTTGCCATTACCATGATCTCCTTTCAGGATTTTTACTGCCTATCATTATATATGATTCCTTAAAAAAAGAAAAGACATGTGTTCAAAAATTCATAGTTTTATGATAGGATTGTGTTACTATTCACAGTCGAATCGCGCACTTGCTGCGCGATTACGACCCAAATATTCCGAGCGAGATGGGTTTTGCCCATCGCCGCAGGCGATTTTCATTGGCAAAACCCGTTACTATCACAGCACGAAGGGCTGTGAATA
>JAFUUX010000138.1 GCA_017471325.1 Lachnospiraceae bacterium
ACCTTCCTTGCAGAATTCCGTTACTCTACGCTCCGATATTCCCCATACCACAGCCATTTGCTTGCAGGATTTCATATGAACATACCCCCTTTGCATCTATCATCTCCTACAGTATAAACATTGTTCGGAAGGATGTCAATTTATATTCGATATCCTTCCGAATATATTTCCAAACAAAGTCATCTTTATTTGGTTGATCTAAAACCTCACACGTTAAACACCCAAATCGGAAGAATATCAGCTTTTCAATCGGAACAATGTGAGGTTATACAAGGGCCTTCATCTGTTTCAGAAGCATCTCTCTTACAGTATCATCCTTTATTCCCTGTAATACTCCCATTGCTTCCGCTTCAAAAGAATCCTGCTTTTCTTCAAAGCCAAGCAGATAATCCGGGCGTCCGCGGTGGGTCATGCCCCCATATCATGAAGCCTAATTCAATTGTTATTATTATGCGTGACCTACACGCCTGATTTCGCTCTGATTATAAGTAGCACTTTCCGAGAGCATCCGTTCTCTCGACAATCTGCCCCTCTGTAAAATTCCTGATGGTCACTACTCTGGTACATTTGTGAGTGTGGCATTTTATCATGATGCCGTTTATAGCCGGAGCCATCCTGTCTCCGGTCAGTGCATAAGAGATCCGCATGGATTTCCTGCACTTCTTGAAATAAAAATCAATCGCCTGCAATTGGCTCTTCAACTCCGATTCATTGTTTTGATCTGAAGTCTGAAAAGGAAAGGGAAAGTCACCTTTTCCAACGGATTTGCTGATCTCAAGCCCGTATCGCCTCTTAACCCATTTTCTGACGCCTCCGATAGATAGTTGATATGTATTATGCCATTTTTCGGCCTCCGCCTCATATGGATTACGAAAGCCGCAAATAAGATAAATCCGTATTTTGAACGCCTTTATGGCCAGGTGTCCGTCAAAACACGGTGTAGCAGACATAACAAAACCGCACTCGAA
Organism: Lachnospiraceae bacterium; assembly: GCA_017471325.1. Classification (GTDB taxonomy): domain Bacteria; phylum Bacillota; class Clostridia; order Lachnospirales; family Lachnospiraceae; genus NK4A136. Next base: position 969 of record JAFUUX010000138.1, read on the forward strand.
CACAATATGCTCAAGTACGGCTCGTTTAGTGGACCTGAGGGGATTTGAACCCCTGTCCGAAACACCCGCCCCCGCCCTTCTACTATCATAGTCAGTGGATTAACATTCCCTCTGCCGCCCCGTCACAGACACCGTAGCGGTTTTAGTAGCTTCATAGATCAGCCGCATGCGCAAAGCTTAACATACGCGTTTCCTGCAAACCGATGCCCTGGCCCCGGCGTGCAGGTGCGCCGGGCAGGACAGCTGCCCTTAGGCAGCGAGTGCTAAATTATCTTCAGCGTTTAGTTTAATTTTGGTATTTAACGCATACCTGCGGATAGCTTCTTCGGCTTAAGGTACCCCGTCGAAACCTGTCAAGCCCATATTAAATTTTCAAAATGTCGGTGCATCTGCTGCTTTTCCGACACGTTTACCTTATATTATATCGGAATCTTCCTAAAAAACAATAAGGTTTATATCCGATTTTACCACTTTCATGCCGTGCGCCCTTTCCCCCGTCCTCAAAACCGATCCGGGCAGGCCGCTCTTATTTGCGGCAGGGCAGGCGGGCGCGGTCATCTTCAAAGATTCTTTACCTTAAACTCGCGTTCCACTTCCCGTCTGGCATCCTTTTTGGCGATATCCTGCCGCTTGTCATAGAGTTTTTTGCCCTTTGCCAGACCGATCTCGATCTTGGCACGTCCGTTTTTAAAATATACCTGCAGCGGCATGATGGTAAAGCCTTTTTCCGAAGTATCCCCGATCAGTTTATTGATCTCGGATTTATGCAGCAGAAGTTTGCGCACCCGCAGCGGATCCCGGTTAAAGATATTGCCCTGCTCATAGGGGCTGATATTCATCCCTACGACAAAAGCCTCCCCGTCCTCGATACGGATATACGCTTCCTTGATGCTGCACTTTCCGGCACGCAGGCTCTTTACCTCAGTCCCCACCAGCGCCAGACCCGCTTCATACTTATCGATGATGAAGTAGTCGTGATATGCTTTTTTATTATTTGCGACGAGTTTTATGGCTTCGCTTTTTCCGTTTTTCATGATCTCTTTCCTCTTCTTCCCAGACCAGCGCAAAATCGATGGTGCGCATCACCACATCTGCCGCGGCCACCGTGATCTGTACCTGCTCTCCCAGGCGGTAGCGCTTTTTGGTATAGCGCCCCACCAGCGCATACTCCTGTTCGGAATAATCAAAATCATCTCCCGGCATTTTTGCGATCGGCACCATGCCCTCTACGGTATTGGGCAGCTGCACATACATCCCCCAACCGGTCACGCCGCTGATATGTCCGGTATAACACTCCCCGATATGCCCCTGCATATACTCTGCCATCAGCAGTTTATCGGTATCCCGCTCCGCGTCCACCGCGCGCCGTTCCCGCTCAGAACACTGCTTTGCCACCGCCGGCAGCAGTTTCTCATAGTGCGCCACCCGCTTCTTTGAAAGTTTTCCGTGCATTTCTTCTTTCAGTATCCTATGGATCTGCAAGTCGGAATAACGCCGGATCGGTGATGTAAAATGGGTATATTCCTTTGCCGCCAGGCCAAAATGCCCCACACACTCTACATCATAGCGTGCCTGCTTCATGCTGCGCAGCGCCAGCGTGCGGATCAGATCCTCCTCCGGCCGTCCCTCCATGCCCGCCAGAAGCGCCTGCACATCCACCGGCCTGATCTTGCCTGTTTTTCTCTTTACATGATAGCCGAAACCTGCCAGCAATGTCAACAGGTCCTCCATGCGATCCGCATCCGGATCCTCATGGATACGGTACAGGAACGGATAACCCAGCCGCAGCATATGCGCGGCAACGGTCTCATTTGCGGAAAGCATAAACTGCTCGATCATACCTGTCGCCGCGTTGCGTTCGTAGGCTTTGATCTCCTCCACATTTCCTGCAGCGTCTAAGATGATCTTGCTCTCCGGCAGGTCAAAATCGATCGAGCCGCGTTTGGAACGCATCCGTTTTAAAATCCCCGATAGGGTAGCCATCTTTTTCAGCATGGGCACCAGCGGCTTGTATTCACGGACCAGGTCTGCATCCCTGTCCAAAATACCTGCTACAGCGGTGTAAGTCATGCGGCGGTCCACGTTGATCACCGATTCCGTGATCTCATACTCTTTCAGAATACCGCTGCGGCTGATACGCATGATACAGCTCATTGCCAGCCGGTCCTCACCGGCATTTAAGGAGCAGATGCCGTTTGACAGCCGCTCCGGCAGCATGGGGATCACCCTGTCTGCCAGATAGACGCTGTTTCCGCGCTCATACGCCTCACGGTCCAGCGCATCGCCTTCTTTCACATACTGGCTCACATCCGCGATATGCACCCCCAGGATATACTCCCGGCCATCCGTCGTTAAGGATACCGCATCATCCAGATCCTTGGTGTCCTCCCCGTCGATCGTGACCATCTGCACATCCCGCAAGTCCTTCCGCCCTTTCAGTTCCTTCGCATGGATCCTGAGCGGGACCGCCTCCGAAAGCGCCTGCACCTCCTTTGAAAATGCCTCCGGCAGTTCATAACTACGCACGATAGACGATATCCCTACCTTCGGATCGCCTGCGTCTCCGAGCACCTCGGTGATCTCACCCTCCGGCCGATGGTGTTCATCCCCGTAATGCAGGATGCGGACCACGACTTTCTGCCCCTCTGCCGCACCGTGGGACTCCTTCCTCGCGATATGGATATCGTCAGCGATCTTTTGATCATCCGGTATCACAAAACCAAAACCCCTGCTCTCCCGGTAAGTGCCGATCACTTCCCTGATCCCCCGCTCTAAAACCTTTACGATGCGCCCCTCCTGTCTGTGGCCGCGCCCCGGGATCAGTTCCACGTTCACCAGATCTTTATGAAAAGCGCCGTTTAACTTACTGTGCGAGATAAAGATATCTTCCTGAAAACCCTCTATTTCCACAAAACCAAATCCCTTACGGTTCGTAACCAGTTTTCCGGTATAGATCTCTTTCGCGCTGCGGCGGACTGCTTTTTCCTTCTTTTTTTCCCGCTTCTCCGCTTTGATCTCCAGCCCTTCCGCAAATAACCGTTTCGCAGCGGACTGTTTACGCGCTTTCTCTTTTCTGCTTTTGAAGGCATGCTTCCTTGCTGCAGCCTTTTTTGTTTCAGCGGACTTTTTTGTCTCCGCAGCCTTTTTTATTTCAGCGGCTTTCTTCGTATCCGCAGGTTTTTTGGTTTCCGCGGCTTTCTTCGTATCCGCAGTTTTTTTTGTCCCGGCAGCCTTCTTCTTTTCGGCTGTCTTTTTTGTCCCGGCGGCCTTATTTGTTTCCGCAGGTTTTTTCATTCCGGCAGTTTTTTCCGCCTTTGCACTGCGCTTGCCGGACTGTAAACGTTCCATCTTTTCGGCATTTTCATTCTTCTTTACTTTTTTTCCGTCTTTTCCCATGTTTTCTTCCTTTTCCTGCTTTGTAAAAAACCCCTCTGCATATGCCAGAGGGGTTTGTGCTTTCTTAAAACCTCGATATGTTCAGGACTGCTACCAGTATCACTGCCGCGATCGCCAGTATCCTGGTCCAGAGGATCATCATGCCTTCCCTGGATCTTCCCTTATTCTTCGCCCAATACGTATCCGAAGATGAAGAAGAACCGGTCAGACCGCCTATTCCCGAATCACGCCCCTTCTGCGCTAAGATCAGTATGCAGAGTGCCACGCATACGATAAAAAATATCACTGTTAAAACTGTCCGTACCATCGAAAACCTCCACTATCCAACGAAACTCTGTCCCCAACTCATGGCTGTTTCATACAAACATCTGATATATTAACATAAAATGTCATGAAATGCAAGTACCAAAAATTTCTGCCCGGCAAAGACCGTGCGTTTTGTGTTACTATTCACAGCCCTTCGTGCTGTGATAGTAACGGGTTTTGCCAATGAAAATCGCCTGCGGCGATGGGCAAAACCCATCTCACTCGGAATGTTTGGGTCGTAATCGCGCAGCAAGTGCGCGATTCGACTGTGAATAGTAACCGTTTTGTTACTGTCACAGTCTTCGTGCTGTGACAGTAACGGGTTTTCCCGTCCGCAAATCAGGATTTATGAAATCTCCGCAAAATAAGCCGCGAACACTTGTCCTGCCACCGGTGCCGCCATTTCGCCGCCGCTGCCGGCATTCTCCAGGATCACGGTCACGGCGATCTGCGGCTCCTCTGCCGGTGCAAAGCCGGTAAACCATGCATGGGACTGTTCTTTCACCGTAGAAAATTCCGCAGACCCGGTCTTGCCGGCCACCGTAAAGGGCAGGTCATTGATCCGTTTGCCGGTCCCGCTCTGTACCACTTCACGCATCAGCCCGGTCATGATCTCTGCCTCCTCCGCACTCAGTACACTGCCCATTTCCTTGGGCGAAAAACGTTTCAGCACCCTCCCGTCTTCCGTCAGCACCCGATCAATCACGTAAGGCTTCATCATCAGGCCGTCATTCGCGATGGCTGCCGTCACCATGTTTAAATGCAGCGGGCTCATCTGCGTCCTGGCCTGGCCGATGCAGGTCTGCATCATCTCGTCCGTGTCCAGATCGCTGCGCATGCTGATCCGGCTTGGGTTGCTCTGCAGGTCAAAGGGAAGACTTTCATTAAAATGCATCTGCAGAAGCGTCTTTGCGAAGGCCTGCTTATCCAGCGTCAGGCCGATGTCCGCAAATGAGGAATTGCAGGATTTGGCAAATGCCGCCGTCAGATCCACCTCTCCGTGCACCGTGCCGTGAAAACACTGTATCGTCGCCCCGTCTCTGGAAAAGCGGCCGCTGCAGTCAAAGCGATAATCACGGTAACGATCCGGATTTTCCCTGATATATTCCAATGCCGTAAATATCTTAAACGTCGAGCCCGGCGGATACTGTCCCTGCGCCGCCCGGTCCACCAGCCGCCCGCTCTCCTCATCCGCAAGCAGTTCATCCCAGATCTTTTCGATCTCATTCGGATCAAATGCCGGCTTGGACACGATCGCCAAAATCTCCCCGGTATGGATATCCGTGGCCACCACTGCCCCGCGGTGGTTCCCCAGCGCCTCATAGGCTGTCTGCTGCAGCGCCGGCATCAACGTGGTATAAACACTGTTTCCGGCATGCCGCTCGCTGTTTAAGTCATTGCTCATTTTTTTGGCCAGTGTTACATCCGAAGTGATCAGATAGCGCTGCATTTCCCTTTCGATGCCGGCACCGCCCTTTGCCGCATAGCCCACTACATGCGCATAAAGTTCCCCGAAAGGATACTCACGTCCGTCAGCCACCTCTCCCGGTATAGTCCTGGCCAGCACCGTGCCGTCCGCTGCGTAGATTTCCCCGCGGATATTGTCACGTTCCAGGATCGCGATGCGCTTGCTGTTGTATGTATTGGTCATAGCCACGCCGCCTTCCCGCCATAAAAAGAGCAGGATATTCCCAAACATGAGCAGATAGACCACGGTATACATCATTCCGTTGACAAAGATGCTGCGCCGCTGCGCATACTGTTTTTCCTGCTGTTCTTTCCGTTCCGCCAGGAATTCGTCCAGTTCCGCATAGAGCGCCTCTTTTTCCGCCAGCAGTTCCTCCCGTTCCATCGCCTGCGCTTCCTCTGTTTTTAAGAACTGCTGCCATTCCTTATGGCAGCGTTTCTTTTCCTGTTCTGCCCAGGCATCCTCATCATACTCCTCCATGCGCAGCATATAGATCCCCTGCAGGATGCCAAACAGTACCATGGACACCAGCGCGGAAGTACCGCCGTTTGAGATGAGCGGCAGCGTGACGCCCGTAAGCGGTATCAGTCCCGTGCCGCCGCCGATGGTCAACACCACCTGCACGCCATAGCACACACCCAGCCCTACTGCCACCAGCCGGTAAAAAGGATCCCGCAGCCGCCCCGCCATGCCAAATACGCCCAGCACTATGGATAAACACAACAGGATCAGCAAAATGCCAAACAGGGTTCCCAGTTCCTCCGCAACCGCCGAAAAGATAAAATCCTCCTCCACAAACGGGATCGAGCGCGGGGAACCATGCCCCAGCCCCATGCCAAACCAGCCGCCGGTAGCGATCCCAAAGAGCGACTGCGTGACCTGATAGCCTTTATTATCGATATCGGCCCAGGGATCCAGCCAGACCTGCACACGGCTGCGTACATGAGAAAACAAAAGATAAGCCGCCACCGCCGATACCGCGCCGGCCAGCGTACCGCCATACAGATAAAAAGCCTTCCCCGTGGCCACATAGAGCATGGCGATATACATGACAAAAAAGATCAGCGCGGAACCCAGGTCTTTTGAGGCAACCAGGATCAGCACATGCACGGCTGCCAGGATCGCCGAAAACGCGATCCTGCCGGTTTTTACGCTTTCCGCCAGCAATCCGGCGATCAGAAAAGCAAAGAGCAGTTTTACCGCTTCCGATGGCTGAAACGTCAGTCCGAAGATCTGATAGTTTATTTTTGAGCCATTGATGATACGCCCGCCGATAAAGACCAGCAGCAATGCCCCGATCCCTATGCCGCCGTACAGAAATGTGATATGCTTAAGAAAGGTCAGTTTCCGCAAAAGCGCCGGTACGATCAGAAAAAGCACCAGCGAAACGCATATGATCACAAACTGCCTGCGTGCATGCGACAGATTCAGCCGGGCCAGGATCACAAAGCCGATCGCAAGAAGCATCTGCATCTGGCAGAGCAGCAGACGGTATACATCCCGGTACAGCAGGCGCATCAGGACCGGCAGGAACAGCAGGACGCCAAATTCCACCCCCGCTAAACCCGCCGTCCGGGATAAGCGCTCCGGATCCCCGCCTCTGATATACCCGATACAGATATCTCCCATGCCCAACAGGAAAAAAAGCAGCGTGAGCGTCTCTAACAGCCGGTAGATCCCGTTCCGGAAATCATCATCCTTTCGTTTCAGCGCCAAAAAGACCACGATAATATATATCGCCATCAGCATCACGCATACATATTTAGAAACTTCCAGTATCAGTGCAGGCAAGCCGTTTTTCTCCCTCCGATCCTATTCCGCGCCCCGGTGAAAATGCCCGCGCGTAGTATCCCCGCCGGCAAACGGCGCGTTCCATAAGCCGTTCTCCCAAAGTTCCGCATACGCCTGTGCAATACGCAGGATCTGTTCCGTACGCTCCACCGTAAATTCCAGCCGGTATACCCCTGCCGTGCCGTACTTCAAAAACAGCGGCAGTTCCGCATGCAGGGAAAGCGGTACGCAGTTATACATCACATTATAGCAGTATTCATGCACCGGCAGGATCGGAAAACTGTGCCCCTTCTCATCCTCTATATGGTACACGCCTTCCTGCCTGCTGCACCCACGCAGCGTCTTTAACGCGCAGTTTGCACTATACATCACCGGCAGGTATCCATACAGGATCAATTCCGCAGACGCCGGATCTATTGCATGCTCCCATTCTTTTCCGGACTGTTCTATGCTGTGCGTATAACTTTCCATTTCGGAAAGGACCAGCGCCTGCGTCCTTTGGTTAAAGACATAAAGCCCCTGATCCCCATGCCGCTGCGTCTTGGGAAACAGTCCCGCGCACAGGCCGAGCGCATCGATGCCATTTAAATAAATGCCATGCACCGGATATGCCGCCGCCCCCTCCAGCCTGTTCCGGATCAGCTGTGTATCTTTTTGCCGTATGATCTCCGGCAGGCGCAGATATATTTTTTTCCCCGCTGCGATCGCCGTATCGCAGAGCCGCTTCGGATCACTCCGCAAAAAAACATCCATCTCCAGGATCAGCCCCTCGACAGAGCGCATGGCCAGCAGCTGCGGTACCGCCCCGGTATCCTTCAGTCCAATGCGCAGCAGTGGCTTTGCCGGCACTTTCTTTTCCCATGCGGTCTGCTGCACGGGCACATCGGCACATTGCCGTTTCGGCAGCAGTTTCTCCTGCAAGCCTGCAAGCGCCTCCCTGCGCAGTTCATTCAGTTTTCCTACGGGCACAAAGGCCGCTCCATCCGTTTCCACCCGGCAGTTTTGTACACGGAACAGCGTTCCGCCTGTTTTTGAGAGTTTTTCCGCAAATGCTTCCCCGCTCATGGGTCGGTTCTGTGCCGCCTCCGCCAAAGCGCCTTTTACGGATACGCGGATCCCGCCTGCGGATACCGACAGCACCATGGGCTCGCCGCTGATGATGCGCGCGTGCATCTGTACGGGAACGCTCTGCCGCGCTTTCAGATAACTTTCATGTACCCGCGCCTTTTCCGCCTCCGATACCTTACCATAAGCCGGGCTGCCTAATGACACCATCTCACGGCCGTTGTGCCGAAAGAGATAGCCTTCCTGTTTGCCGCTGCGCAAATAGAGGGACTCCAGCCGCTTCACATCCTCCGGCTCCACTTCGCAGCTGCCCGCTGCCAGGTAACGGTCTATATACTTACGGTATACCGCGGTCACGCCTGCCGTATATTCCGGCGCTTTCATACGCCCCTCGATCTTGAAGGAATCGATCCCCGCATCGATCATTTTTCCCAGCGCATGCAGGCTCCACATATCCTTTAAACTCAATGCGTACTGCGGTTTCATGCCCGGCATGCGGTACGGCTGCCGGCAGGGACCCGCGCATCTGCCGCGGTTGCCGCTGCGTCCGCCGGCCAGCGAACTTAACAGGCAGCGCCCGGAATAAGAATAACACATCGCGCCATGGATAAAGCACTCGACCTCGATCCCCTGCGCTTTCATGGCGCGCAGTTCCGGCAGGGACAGTTCCCGCCCCGGCACCACACGGCTTACATGCAGTTTCTTTAACCACTCCGCACCGGCTGCGGAAAGGACCGACATCTGCGTGCTGGCATGCAGCGGCAGTTCGGGATAACGCTCATGCAAAAGCCCCAACAGCCCCAGATCCTGCACGATAATACCATCCAGCCCGTGTTCGTACAAAGGATCGATGATCCGCGGGATCTGCTTTAACTCCTCATCCCGCAGCAGGATATTACAGGCCAGATAGATCTTCCGCCCAAAGATATGCGCATAATCCAGTGCCTCCAGCAGTTCCTCCGCATTCAGGTTTTTGGCATACGCCCTGGCCGAAAACGCCTCCGCGCCAAGATACACCGCATCCGCACCGGCATTGACCGCACCGATCACCCCTGCCAGTTCCCCGGCCGGTGCCAGCAGTTCCGGCGCCTTTCTTTGCTGCTCCCCTGTTGTTTTCTTTTCCTCTGCCGACATATCGACTCCCATCTGCTTTATATAGATCCTTCGTAAAGATCCCCGCTTCTGATTATGGATAAGGCAGCCGAACATACCGGCTGCCTTGCTCTTATCACATATGAAAATTTTGGGGTAACATTATCTTCTGTTCTTCCCGTTCCGGTTCTGATCCCTCAGATCCTGAAAATCCCGGATCTCACTGCCGCCCGCAACATTTTCCCTGCTTTCCCGGTACATTCTCTGTTCCCGTTCTTCCTGTTCCCTCTTTTCTTCCAGCTGCCGGTCACGGTCTTTCAACTCCATCTGCAGTTTCAGGATCGTTTTTTCATTTTCATGCGCTTCCTTCTGCATTTTTTCGATCTCATTCTTCAGATCGTCGATCATGACACCGCGGATCGCGCACTCATGCTTTGTCGTATCCAGCAGATCCACTTTTTCCTTGATATTCTGCTCCAGTTCTTCCACATGCATCTTTTCTTTGAAATAACTGTCTGCAAAGTTGAGTTCCAGAATGCGGTGCTTGATATCATTGGAAGCCTTCCGGAAGGAATCTGTTTTTTCGTATTCCTCAATCTTTGAGTTGATATAAGATGCTACGCGCTGCATATATTCTTCGCTCTCGTAACCGCTCATGGTCATTACTTTTCCGCCAATGAGCACTTTAATGACTTTCTTGTCCGCCATACTTTCCCTCCGTGCTTCGGCTCCCTCACCGGTCATGCCGAAATCCCCCATCTTGTTGTCCGGATTTACATAAAAATATTCTGTAAACCAATCCCATTTATTATAACCACATTCCAAACAGATTGCAAGCATAAACTTTGGCTTTTGCACACGGAAATCTCACTCTTTGTATGCTATCCCGAAATGCAGATAAGCCGCCTGTGTCGCCACCCTTCCTTTCGGGGTGCGCTGCAGAAAATTATGCTGCAGCAGATACGGCTCATACACATCCTCGATCGTGCCGGCATCCTCTCCCAGTGACGCCGCCAGATGTTCCAGTCCCACCGGGCCTCCGCCAAACTGCTCGATGATCGTTAACAGGATCCGGCGGTCCGACGCATCCAGGCCGTATTTATCCACTTCCATCAGATCCAGCGCATAATCCGCAGCTTCTTTGGTCACCACACCGTCAAACCTGATCTGCGCAAAATCCCGCACCCGCTTCAACATACGGTTGGCCAGACGCGGTGTTCCCCTGCTGCGGCGTGCCAGTTCCTGCGCGCCCTCCGGCTCGATCTGCACGGACAGTTTCTTTGCAGATGCGGTGATGATGCGCGTCAGTTCCTCCGTACTGTAAAACTCCAGACGCTGTATCATACCGAAACGATCCCGCAGCGGCGCTGTGAGCAGCCCCGCCCTGGTAGTGGCACCGATCAGAGTAAAATGCGGCAGTTCCAGGCGGATCGACTTTGCCCCGCTGCCTTTGCCGATCAGGATATCGATGGCAAAATCCTCCATCGCCGGATACAGCACCTCCTCCACCTGTCTGGGCAGACGGTGGATCTCATCGATAAAAAGCACATCCCCTTCCTGCAGCCCGTTCAGGATAGCCGCCAGGTCTCCGGGTTTCTCGATGGCCGGCCCGCTGGTGATCTTGACATGCACTCCCATCTCATTGGCGATGATCCCCGCCAACGTGGTCTTGCCCAGTCCAGGCGGACCATAAAACAGCGCATGATCCAGGGATTCCCCCCGCGCCTTTGCAGCCTCGATGTACACTTTCAGATTGGACTTGATCTTTTCCTGCCCCACATAGTCCTTTAAAAACTGCGGACGCAGCGTGCTCTCGATCCTGACATCTTCTTCCGTATATGTGGTTTCAATCATCCGTTTCGGCATTCCCTGTCAAAAAACCTCTCTATCCTCCAATACTTATATCCGCGCACCGATAAATGGATCCTGTACGTTATACCGCGCGGTATATACAGAAATATCACTGCTTAGGAACTGTTCATAAATTACCTGGGCAGACGATGCAGCAGATGGTCACATGAACAAGCCAGATGTGCAAGTAATTATGTAACAGTTCCTTACATGATATTGCGCAGCGCTGCCTTTAAAAGCGCCTCCGTATCCGCATGACCTTCCTTTGCCGCCTTTATGACCGCTGCCCTGGCCTCCTTTACCGGATAGCCCAAAGTGCTCAAAGCCTGTACCGCTTCTGCGGCTGCCCCGTCTTCCGCACCGGCAAGCGCCTCCTCTTCCGTCAGGACTTCCGCACCGATCGCTTCCTCCGTGCTGATCTTTCCCTTCAGATCCAGGATCAGACGCTCCGCGTTTCTCTTGCCAAACCCCGGAGCTTTGCAGAGTGTCTTGGTATCCCCTGAAATGATCGCCACGCGGATCTCCCCCGGTGTTAAGGTGGATAACAGCGCGGAAGCCACTTTAGGTCCGATCCCGCTGACGGACAGCATCTGCTTATACAGTTCCAGTTCATCCTCCGTCTGAAAGCCGTATAACTGCAGGGCGTCTTCCCGCACGCTGGTATAAGTATAGATCTGCACCTCGCTCCCCACCGGCGGCAGATTTCCGATCCTTCCTGCCGGATAAAAGATATTATAACCGATGCCGCCGGCCTCAACCACGATGCGATCCGGCTTTTTGGAAACCAGTCTTCCCTTGATATATGCATACATGCCATTTGCTCCGTTCTTTTTTTATATCAAGTAAAACTACTTTTGTCGTTTGCTATAATTTTTTGCTGCGGCCATCGTAAGCACCATCAGCACGATGCCAAGCGGCAGACAGATATACCAGTTCCGTATAAAGCCGGCCAGGATATATACAATGAAGGAAACGGCCGCCGCGGTCAGCGCATAAGGCAGCTGCGTGGATACATGCCGGATATGCTCACACTGCGCGCCGGCACTGGCCATAATGGTCGTATCCGAGATCGGCGAGCAGTGATCCCCGCATACCGCACCTGCCATGCAGGCGGAGATCGCAATGATCATCAGTTCATTGTTTAAGTCTGCGCCGAAAACATTCACCACGATAGGGATCAGTATGCCAAAAGTGCCCCAGGAAGTGCCCGTCGCAAAAGCCAGAAAAGTTCCGATCAGAAATACTATGGCCGGCAGCAGGCTCATCAGTGCCTGATCGTCCGCGATATTTGAAACGATCCCTGCCACGTATTCCTTTGCCCCCAGTGCATCCGTCATGGACTTCAGCGTCCATGCAAATGTCAGGATCAGGATCGCCGGCACCATACTCTTAAAGCCTTCCGGGATCGCATTCATGCATTCATTAAAGCGCAGTACCTTGGTGAGCAGGTAAAAGAGGATCGTGATCAGCAATGCGATAACCGAGCCGTAAACAAGCCCCACCGAAGCATCCGAGTTGGAAAAGGCATCGATAAAACCCACGCCGTCAAAGAAACCGCCGGTATAGATCATGCCGATCACGCAGCATACGATCAGCGTGACGATCGGCAATACCAGATGGATCACTTTTCCGCTGCCGGATACCGGCGGGTGCGGCTGGTCTTCCGCACCGGTCAGGCTGCTTGCGGGCGTCTCCCTCTCCCTGCCGCCGTCCTGCTGCTGAACCGCTTCCGTGCGGCGCATCGGCCCGTAATCAAATTTCATCCAGGTCAGTGCCAGCATCATCACGATGGTCAGTATGGCATAAAAATTATATGGAATCGCACGGACAAAGAGCGTCAGTCCGTTTGCGCCGTCCACAAATCCGGTCACGGCCGCCGCCCAGGAAGAGATCGGCGCGATGATGCAGACCGGCGCTGCCGTAGCATCGATCAGATATGCCAGTTTTTCCCTGGAAATCCGGTGCTTATCCGTCAGCGGACGCATCACGCTGCCGACCGTCAGGCAGTTAAAATAATCATCAATAAAGATCAGCACACCTAAGACGATCGTTGCGATCTGGGCGCCGGTTTTTGTCCTGACATGTGCTACTGCCCAGCGTCCGAATGCGGCCGAGCCGCCGGCACGGTTCATCAACATTACCATGCTGCCGAGCACAACAAGAAAGATCAGTATGCCGACATTCCAGGGATCTGACAACTGAGCGATCATGCCATCCACAAACACATGCTCCATCGTTCCCGTAAAACTGAAGCCGGAATAGAGCACTCCTCCCAGCAAAATACCGATAAATAACGAAGAATACACCTCTTTTGTGATCAATGCCAGCGCGATCGCGACCACCGCCGGCATCAACGCCCAAAACGTATTTACAAACATGACTTTTTCTCCTCCTTTGAACGGACCGCGTATATCATATCACAAAAACCTGCCTGCTTCAATCTGCTATTCTATCCCACGCCTTTTTAGCGTCTCATATACAATGTCTCCGGTATGGTATATCTTTCCTGCTTTTTCAAAATGGATGCAAGCCACTTCGTTTATGAGTATAAAATCCAATAGCCCACAATATCATTTTATCACAGCTGACCTGCCCAGCAGAGCCCCTGCGATCAGCGCATTGACCAGCCCCGCTGCCAGCCCGCATACCATAAGCAGCGGCAGATAGACACAGATCCACCATTTCCACGCCTGCCCCGTTCCGAGTACTGCAAACGCTACCGCCAGCTGCGCGATGTTATGCATCACACCGCCTGCTGCGCTGACGCCATAAATCGAAAAAAAAGGTTCCTTCCTGTCTGCATGTCCTTCCTTTTCCCCGATTTTCCCACGCCATTTTCTTCTCATCACTGCCATCACCATAATGCTGCACAATGCACCGCAAAGGCTGTAGAGCAGCATGGCAAAGCTGCCAAAGAGCGCCGCGATGACCACCGTGCGCAATATGCTGACAGCCATCGCTGCCTTCGCGCCATAACGGTACAGGACAAACAGCACCGCGCAGTTTGCCAGCCCCAGTTTCACGCCCGGAACTCCTGCGGAAACCGGCACCAGCGCCTCCACATATCCCAGGATCACGGCCACAGCCAGCAGCAGCCCCAGTTCCGCCTGCCGCCGCACTTTGCCTTTACTTCCATGCCATGTTTTTTCGTTTTTTTGTTCCACGTTCATTATACGAACCCCGGGTTTACCACTCTACCGCACCACTACGTCCACATTCATCCCGGTGCCCTGTTCCAGGGAAACCACCACTCTGTGCGGCAGGCAGACGATCGTGCCGCCATGTGTGCCGATGGGCTGCATCTGCAGGCAGTCTCCGCCATCGCAGTCTGCCTCCGCCATAAACGCCTGCCCGTTTTGGATCCGCAGTACATTTCTGCCATACGGGTTTTCAATGATCACCTCCGCGTCCTGCGCAAGCGGATAACGTCCATAAAAACTGCCCGCTGCCGTGACGATGACCGATGACGAAGCACGCTCCTGTCCGCCCGAAAACACGCCCCATAAAAACAAGGCTGCCGCAGCCAGCAGTATCCCCCCTGCCAGTACCACGTCAGCCTTTTGTAGTTTCAGTCCGTATTTCCGAGCCACGTCTTACATCAAGCCTTTTTCCGATTGATGTAATTGATCAGCCCCTCCGCTTTGATGATCTCCTGCATAAACGGTGGGAACGGCTGTGCCTGGAAACTCTCACCCGCAGTCTTATCCGTGATCACGCCACTGTCAAAATCCACTTCCACTTCATCTCCTGCTTTGATCGCTTTGGCCGCCTCCGGACACTCCAGGATCGGCAGGCCGATATTGATCGCATTGCGGTAAAAAATCCTCGCAAACGTCTCCGCGATCACGCAGCTTACCCCTGCCGCCTTGATGGCGATAGGCGCGTGCTCCCTGGAAGAACCGCAGCCAAAGTTCTTGTCCGCTACGATGATGTCCCCCTGCTTTACATTGCTCACAAAATCCTTGTCGATATCCTCCATGCAATGCTGCGCGAGTTCCTTCGGATCCGATGAATTCAAGTATCTTGCCGGAATGATCACATCCGTATCAACATTATCTCCGTATTTGAAAACCTGTACTTTAGCCTTCATCTTTAACGATGCCGCTCCTTTCTTTTATCTTAGTATCCCGCCTTACAGCGGCGCCGTGATATAACCTGCCACTGCCGAAGCCGCAGCCACTGCAGGGCTTGCAAGATAGATCTCCGATTCAACATGTCCCATACGGCCCACAAAATTACGGTTCGTTGTGGAAACACATCTCTCTCCCGCCGCAAGGATACCCATATATCCGCCGAGACAGGGACCGCAGGTGGGAGTTGAGACTATGGCTCCGGCCTGGATAAAGTCCTTGATGAGCCCCTCTTCAAGTGCCTGCAGGTAGATCTTCTGTGTGGCGGGGATCACTATGCAGCGCACGTTATCCGCGATCTTCTTTCCCCTTATTATCTCCGCGGCGATCCTGAGATCGCTTATCCGCCCGTTGATACAGGACCCGATCACCGCCTGCTGTACAGCGATCTTCTCCCCTATCTCATCCACGGTCTTTGTATTTTCCGGCAGATGAGGAAATGCCACTGTAGGCTTAAGTTCCGAAAGGTCGATCTCATATTCTTCGTCATAGACCGCATCAGCGTCTGCTTCATAGATCTTATAAGGTCTGCTGCCGTGAGCCTTCATGTATTCTATGGCAAGATCGTCCACAGGGAAGATGCCGTTCTTTCCTCCCGCCTCTATAGCCATATTTGCTATGGTAAAACGGTCATCCATATTGAGGTACCGTATCCCGTCTCCCGTGAATTCCATGGAACGGTAAAGAGCCCCGTCCACTCCGATCTTACCGATGATATGCAGGATCACATCCTTTCCGGATATCCATTTTCCGGGCTTTCCCTTAAGCACAAACCTTATGGCCGAAGGTACCTTGAA
>JAFUUX010000006.1 GCA_017471325.1 Lachnospiraceae bacterium
AGCGCAATAAATAATTGCGCTTACTATAACGCTCCGCGAGGATGCGCACGGATTTTGTAAGGAAATATGCCGCTTTCAGCGGCCAAAATCCGGCGCAGTAAACGACAAAACGAAAATAGTTTTGTCGTTTACTATAATTTGATATGGAAAGAAACATGCACCGGCGAAAAAGAGCGCAGCAGGGCATGCAGGAGAAAAAGTATGACTTTACAGCAGATCCGTTATGTGACCGCGGTAGCCGCCACCGGCTCGATGAATGTGGCGGCACAGAAACTGTTTATCTCGCAGCCGTCGCTATCCAGTGCCATCAGGGAACTGGAGGCGGAGATGGGCATCACGATCTTTGGACGCACGACCAAAGGCGTGGTACTGACGGCGGAAGGGGAAGAGTTTTTGGGCTATGCCAGGCAGATCCTGAACCAGGTGGATCTGCTGGAGGATAAGTACATAGAGGGCGGCAGCCGGAAGAAAAAATTCGGCGTGTCTGCCCAGCATTATTCCTTTGCGGTCAAAGCCTTTGTGGAAATGGTCAAGGGATTTGATATGAATGAGTATGAGTTTGCCATCCGTGAGACCAGGACGGCGGACGTGATCGGGGATGTCTCGGCCGGAAAGAGTGAGATCGGCATACTCTATATCAATGAATTTAATGGCAAGGTGCTGCACAAACTGTTTCGGGAAAAACAGCTGGAATTTATCCCGCTGGTGAAATGCCGGGGATACGTATATCTTTGGAAAGGACATCCGCTGGCCGGGCAGACAAGCATCAGCCTGGAAGAACTTTCGCCGTATCCCTGCCTGTCTTTTGAACAGGGGGATAATAATTCGTTTTATTTTGCGGAGGAGATTTTAAGCACGTATGATTATAAAAAGACGATCAAGGCCTGCGACCGTGCGACAAACTTAAACCTGATGGTCGGCCTGAATGCGTACTGTCTGTGTTCCGGCATCATCAGCGAGGAGCTAAACGGCGGGGAGTATCTGGCCGTCCCGTTAAAAGAAGATGTGGAGATGGAGATCGGCTATTTAAAGCGCAGTTATGCTGCACTGTCCCAGATCGGCCGGATCTATATAGAAGAGATACAGCGTGCCATCAACGAGGAACAGGAACGTCAGGGGAGTGCGGATGATAAAACACGAACAAAGACGAAAAAGGCATGAATGAAACGCTTTGTGATCACAAAATGTGGTAATCTATACTATATAGTGAATGGACTGGGGGCTGTATGAAAACGATCGCATTTTGTGTAGGAAGTATTTTTGACAAAGGCAGGTTTTTGCTGGCGGATAAGGAGATTTCCAGGATACATGAGGCGGGGGATCATGTACTGCTGCTGCCGGTGGGGATGGCGAGCCGTGCTCTGGACGCAAAGGTCAGAGGCGAGATCGGCAGCCTTTATTTTTTGGAGCATCTGCCCATTGACGGGCTGGTGGCGGTGCCCGGTGAAAGCATGAACCGGGAGTTTCTGGATCGGTTGCAGCGCAAGTGCGCGGAACGGAAACTGCCTTATAAGGAACTGCACCCGGAAGAAGGGGCAGTGAACGGCACGCCGGAGAAAGAAGAGGTCTGGCAGTCCGAAATGGTCAACGGCAATGAGCGCATGGCCGCTCATGTATTTTCTTTTACGGATGAGATGCTCTCAAGTGATGATGTGGGGGAAATTTCCAGAGCCATGGAGCATATCCTTCCGAAAGATACATTTCTATGCATGCGGGGTTCTTTCCTGCAGGATCTGTATGCCAATGAAGGCAGAGGTCCGCTTCCTTACGAAAAATATTATATCCTTGCGGATAAACGGGCAAATCCGAGTACCTGGAAGACATTTACGCTGGATGAACTGTTTCCGGATGCCAAAAGCATATTTGATACCTATAAGGTGGTCACGCTGATTCCGATCCACTGCAAGGAGGCTTATTTCGGCTACATGGTGCATGTGGCGGATACGCTGGACGGGGAAGCCTGTTCGCTGGAACTCTGCAGCGTGATCCTGGATCTGACCATCGGGCGGTATATCACGGAGCGCAGGCTCATGTTTGCGAATAATGAGCTGTTCAATGTCAATGAGAATATGCGCAAACTCAAAGAGACGGATATGCTGACCGGCCTGCGCAACAGCAGGGGCTTTCGGAAGGATCTGGAACGGATGCTGAAAGAGGCGCACGATGCCGGCAAGGATATGGTGACGGTATGCGTGGATCTGGACCGGCTGGGTAATATCAATGATGTATACGGTCATGGAGAGGGCGATATCGCTATCCAGACCATGTCGCAGATCATCCGTGACAGCCTGCCGGAAGGCGGTGTGGCGGCCAGGATCGGTGCGGATGAATTTATCGTGGCGATGCCGCAGAATGACTGGGACGATGCTTCCAGCGGTTTTTCCAGCATACTGGAGGGGCGCCTGACGATCTATAACCGTATCTCGGGGAAAGAATATACGCTGGAGGCCAATATCAGCAGCATGATCGTGCGGCCGGAGGAAAAGAACGGCGTGGACGAGGTGCTGGATGAATCCTTTGCGAAAAAGCGCATGTTAAAGGAGAACCGCGGCAGCCGCCGCAGCATGCGCATGTTTGCGGAGGATGAGGATAAGGAAGAAGAGCACGCGGCAGTGCGCAAACTGCTGGATAATAATGATTTCCGCTATGCGTACCAGCCCATCGTATCGGCAAAGACCGGTGAAGTGGTGGCTTATGAGGCGCTGATGCGCACCAGGAACGAACAGGGGCTGTCGCCGCTGACGATCTTAAAGTATGCGGCAATGGATGAGCGTCTGTACGATATCGAACTGGCTACCTTTTCCAACGTGCTGAAGCAGATGGATCAGTTGTATGAGGAACTGGGCAACCGCAAGATCTTTGTCAACAGCATTCCGGGGCATTATCTGGATGAGACGGATTATATGATGCTGCGGAGAAAGCATCAGCGTATCTTCGGGCACCTTGTGGTAGAGGTGACGGAAGAGACCGACTTTGAGGATGAATCTGTATCGACACTGAAAAAGCGCAGCGGCGAGGAGCATTTCGAGGTGGCGGTGGACGATTTCGGCAACGGCTATTCCAACATGAGCAATCTGCTGAAATGCCTGCCGAACTATGTCAAGATCGACCGCTCCCTGATCGAGAATGTGCATGAAGATCCCAAGAAACAGCATTTTGTCAAGACGATCATCGAATTTGCGCATGACAACGGTTTCCAGGCGCTGGCAGAGGGTGTGGAGAATACCTATGAACTGGCGGCGGTGATCCGCATGGGTGTGGATCTGATCCAGGGTTATTATACGGCGCGGCCGGCTTTTGTGCTGGCAGGCACGATATCTTCCACCGTGCGGGACGAGATCGTCCGTGCAAATGTGGAAGGCGGGCATGAACTGAAAAAGAAGATCTATATCGTCAGCAGGGAAAAAGAACTGTTTCTGATGCAGCTGGCGATGGAACGCTATACCGGTATCGTGGTATCGCAGGAGCATCTGATCCTGCACGGCAATCCGGATTACACGGCAGGGATCGGCATCAAGATCAAGGACGGCTGCGAATGCCGCCTGACGATCCGCAATGTCAATCTGGGTGATCTGGACATCATCCCCTGCATAGAGATCGGGCATGGTGCCACGCTGACGCTGGTGGTGGAAGGGCATAATGAATTTTCAGGCAACGGCATCCACGTGCCGGAGGACAGCATCCTTCGCCTGGAAGGGGATGGCACGCTGGCCATCGTTCCATCCGTATCGGAGTCGTTCTGTATCGGGGCACCGGCATCCGGGGTATTCGGCAATATCGTCTGTGCCATGAACGGTGCGCTGCTTTTGCGGCCGGAAGGAAACCGCTGCGTGGCGATCGGCGGGGGACGCAGCAGCAGCCTGGAGGGGATCAATATCGTTTCCGGTAAATTTGATATCGCGCTTTCCGGCATGGAATGCGTGGGGATCGGATGCTTTGAAGGGGATGTGTCCGTGCGCATGACCAAGTGCAATATGGAGATCAATGCCAAAGTATCCACGGGTGTCATGATCGGCGCGATGCACGGAAGGCAGGATATCCAGATGAAAGACAGCCGGCTGGAGATCACGGCGGCCGGAAACTGTATTGCGGGACTGGGCAGTATCCATGAGACGCAGGGGAGCATACGGGTGTCGGATTCCGGTCTGTATATGCGTTTTAACGGACGCAAACTGTTCCTGATCGGCGGTAAGGGCGGGGCGCTGTCCATATCGGTGATGACCAGTACCATAGGCCTTGCGGTGGAAGGCTCTATGGCCATAGGGATCGGTACGGTGGACAAAGCGGCATTTATAGAACTGCTGCGCAGCAGCCTGGAGATCAGTATGCGCGTGGGCGAGCCGATCGTGCTTGGTGTCGCCAAAAGGCGCCTGCAGCTGGAGGGTGGCTCGCAGAAACTCTTTGTCAATGAAAAAACATATGAAATTGAAGACCGGGAAGAAACATAAAAACGTGCCGGAAGATCAGCACCAGCCGCCGTCAAAGCGGATGATCTGGCCGGTGAGATAGGATGGTGCTTTCGCAAGCAGGGATACAAAGGATGCGACTTCCGCAGGGGTGCCGGCGCGGCCGGCAGGGATCTCTGCGAGCAGCATCTCTTTTTCTTCGGCGGACAGATGCGCGTTCATTTCGGTATCGATAAAGCCCGGCGCGATGGCGTTGACGGCGATATTGCTGGGGGCCAGCTCTTTTGCCAGGGCTTTGGTCATCGCATCCACACCGCCTTTGGCGGCAGAATAAGCAGCTTCCATGGAGGCGCCCACACTGCCCCAGACGGAAGAAATATTGATGATGCGGCCATGGTGTTCCCGCAGCATCAGCGGGATGGCGGCACGGCAGAGCAAAAAGACGCTGCTTAAATTGGTATCGAGGATCCCGTGCCATTCACGATCGCTCATATCCTGCAGCAGGCCGATATGGGAGATGCCGGCATTGTTGATGAGCAGATCCAGCCGGGGCAGATCTTTCATAAGGCCGGTACAGAAAGAAGGATCTGCAAGATCGCCGCAGCAGACTGTAATATTGACAGCGTACTGTGCCTGCAGCGCAAGCGCTGTCTGTTTCAGCAGGTCAATGTTTTGGCGGCAGCAGAGCCGCAGATCATAGCCGTCCGCAGCCAGCTGCCCGGCGATGGCACGGCCGATCCCGCGGGAAGCGCCGCTGATAAGTGCGATTTGTCTGATATCCGTTTCCATATTCGCTATCATATCAGATACTTTTTGCCTTGACAAGCAGTGGATAAGGTGATATATTTCTTTCTAAAGCGTAACAAATTTGTAACATTTGTAATTGAAATGTAACAAGTGGCACGCAGGGCAATGTTTCAGGGGTTGTTATTTTCGGAGGTTTGAATGCGTAAAAGCGGTATCAGGGCAATTTTATGTTCGACGACAGCCATGTTCCTTACGGCTGCCGTGATGGAAGGAACGATAGCAGATGCAGGCGCGGCAGGGATCGTCAGGGCAGAGGTGCTGCCGGCCAGCGGCGCGGCACTTACGCTGGAGGAAGGCACCGCGGTAGAGGATATTGTAGAAGAGGTCACAGAGAGCACAGCAGGCAAAACGGCAGATGATACCACCCCGGAGGCTGCGGGGGGAGCAGAAGATCAGAAAGACATTCCGTCAGCCGATCAGCCGGCCGCGCAGTCAGAGGATACGGATTCCGTTATTTCGGCACAGAGCGTATCCGGCGGCAATTCCACGGAAGAATTATCCACAGAAGACGGGCGCAGCATGAAAGAAGTACTGGCTTGCGCAGGTGCAGAGGAAGTGGTGGAATTAAATACGCTGACAGTCAGTGCAGGGCTTGGGATCGAGAAACTTTCAGAGGAAGAGATCGCTTCGGCAGAAGCAAGGAAACTGGCAGATATCACGACTGAGGCAGTGACGCTGGGCGCACAGGTTACCCGCGAGATCAAGGACGCGGAGGCTGCTGCGATCGCAGAGGCGGAAGCCAGGGATCCGGAGCATTTCAGCAACCTGGTGATCGCACAGGTGAGCAGTTGCGTGAATGTGCGTGACATTCCCAGTACCGACGGTGAAGTGGTCGGTAAGTTATATGATAAATCCGTAGGTACTTTTATAGAAGAAGAAAACGGCTGGTACAAGATCTCCTCCGGCAATGTGACAGGCTACGTGAATGCGGAGTACTGCGTGACCGGCGAGGAAGCCATTGAACTGGCGAAAAAAGTAGGTACCAGACTGGCAGTCGTAAATACCACGACCTTGAAAGTGCGTATGGAGCCCAGCACGGATGCATCGGTGCTGACACTGGTACCCATCGAAGAAGACCTGGTGGTATTGGATGAACTGGACGGCTGGGTAAAGGTCACCTGCGAAGACGGTGACGGTTATGTATCCGCAGAGTATGTGGATCTGCATACGGAATTTGTGAAAGCGGAGTCCAAGGCAGAAGAAGAGGCGCGTCTGGCAAAAGAAGCGGAAGAACGCCGGGCGGCAAGGGCGGCAGCGGAGCGTGCGGTGGCACAGCGGACTGCGGCAGCAAACAATAACAGAACAACGACAACACAGAATACAACGGTCAACCGGAATGACAGTTATACGGCACCGGCCATCAGCGGCAGCGGTCTGGGTTCGGATGTTGCCAAGTATGCGTGCCAGTTTGTCGGCAACCCGTATGTATATGGCGGTTCGAGCCTGACCAACGGTACCGACTGTTCCGGATTTGTCATGAGTGTTTACAAGGCGTATGGTGTCAGCCTGCCGCACTCGTCCAGGGAAGACAGAGGTGTGGGCGCGGCAGTAGAAGGCGGTCTGGCAAATGCGCAGCCGGGTGATATCGTCTGCTACTCCGGACATGTGGCACTTTACATCGGCAACGGGCAGATCGTACATGCAAGCAATTCGAGAACCGGTATCATCATCTCAAATGCAAGTTACAAGAATGTACTGGCAGTGCGCCGTATCTTCTAAACAAAAAAAGAAACAGGGTATGCGATGGGGCTGCGGAAGTTTCCGCGGTCCTGTTTGTTTTGGATGTATTTTTCCCGGGATGGTGATATAATACATTTTATAGTAAACGACAAAACTATTTTTGTTTTGTCGTTTACTGCGCCGGATTTTGGCCGCTGAAAGCGGCATATTTCCTTACAAAATCCGTGCGCATCCTCGCGGAGCGTTATAGTAAGCGCAATTATTTATTGCGCTTACTATATATATAGCGGATGCAGCGGGGGATGGCTGCGATGGGGGAGCGGATGGGGCAGGAAGCGCGTTCTGACAGGCAACGGGATATCAGGGTAAGACAGATCTGCATTGCCGTGCTGATCTTGCTGGCATATTTTATGCGCATATATAATAAGCTGTTTGAAGGCAATATGTTCCTGGCCTACCTGCGCAGTTTTATCTACATCGGCCTGTTTGCGGAGTGGGGCTTTTCACTGCAGAGAAGGATCCTGCAGACGCAGGTGCGGTGCACCATGCTGGTGATCGCCGGTGCCATTGTGTTCTGGATCGTGGTCCGTTTTTTGAAATATAATGTCTTTAATGATGTGGATATCCTTCGCCGGATGTGGTATTCCTACTATATCCCGCTGGTGCTGATTCCGACATTGTCCCTGTTTGTGGCATTGTCCCTGGGCAAAGCGGAGGATTACCGTATGCCGTTGCGGCATTTTTTGCTGTTGCTGCCGGCGGCTGCGCTGATCCTTCTGGTTCTAAGCAACGATCTGCACTGCCTTTGCTTCCGTTTCCCCGAAGGGGGAGTGTGGACGGATAAGGAGTATGCCTACGGTCCGGCGTATATCCTGGTGATGGGCTGGAATCTTGCCATTTCCGCCACGGCATTTGTGATCCTGTATAAAAAATGCAGGGTTCCGGGCAGCAGGGAGCGTATATTGCTGCCATTGATCCCCTATCTATTCATCTGGCTGTATCTGGTCCTGTATCTGATCTATCCGGACTGGTTTGCATTTCTTTTCGGGGATATGCCCGTGGTGGTGTGCCTTGCGGTGATCGCTGTATTTGAAGGCTGCATCCATGCGGGTCTGCTCAGATCCAATACCGGCTATGAGGAACTTTTGTTTTACGGGAATATGAAAATGCAGATCCTGGACATGGACGGCAGGGTATACGACGCGGCACGGGCGGTACCGGTGCTGCAGCCGGAGGAATGGCGGGAGATCCTTCAGAAGGGGATCAGTGGCGAAGGCGGGGATATCGTGCACAGAGGGCATCTGATCCATGGCGGACTTGCAGTGTGGGAGGAGGATGTTTCGGAGATCAATGCAGTGCTGAAGCAGTTGCAGGAAAACCGTGAGGCTCTTTCGGAGCAGCTGCAACTGGAACAGGAGATCGTGGCAAGCCGGCAGAAGGCGCGCAGCCTGCAGGAGAGAAGCCGGCTGTATGAGCGTCTTTGGCAGCTGGTGCGTTCGCAGACCGCGCAGATCAGGCTTTGGTTGAAAAAATATGAAGAAGCACGGGCAGAGGAGGAAAAGCGTACTGCCCTGGGATATGCGGCCGTGGTCACCGCCTATGTAAAACGGCGGAGCAATCTGTTTTTCCAGGAAGAAAAGGAAGACTGGATGCCTCTACAGGAGCTGGGGCTGTGCCTGCAGGAATCTTTTGAAAACCTGCGTCTTGCAGCGGTAGACTGCGGGATGGAACTGCCGGAGGGGATACAGATCCGCTCGGCTGAGGCGGCAAGGCTGTACGAGACCTTTGAAAGCATATTGGAAAAAGCGATGGGAACGACAGGCAGGGGGCTTGCGGCAGTCTGGGTCAAAGCAGAGGTGCAGGAGGAATGCCTTCAGATGCGGATCTTTGCGGAGAGTGAAATGGACCTGCGGGAGTGTGGCGCCTATGCAGGGACAGATGAAGACGGCGTTGCACTGTTTTTGCTGGAAACAGAAAGATAGTGTCAAGTGACGTATGAAAAAAAACAGGACCCCAAAATCGGCTCAGTTGAACCTTGAAAAATAAATAT
>JAFUUX010000139.1 GCA_017471325.1 Lachnospiraceae bacterium
CATTGACGCGGGTCCTGTTATAAAGAAAGGGGGCCGTTGCGTCGGTATCCGCAGCGGCTCCCTCGCCTTATCGTATTTTAAGAACAAAAAAGGCGTTTCGATATCATCTCGAAACGCCTTCGTTCAAAACAATTATTAAATTACTCCTGTTTTGCCCTTTTGTCAAGCATTTTTTTGTACATGAAAGAGCATATAATCAATGAACTGCTGTGCCGTGCGCCCGGAAAGGCCTCCATGCGAGATCTCCCAGCGTTTAGCCTCCATCACCAGTTCATCCACCGGCATATCGATCCCGGCACGCTCTGCCAGTTTGGTCACGATCTCCGCATACTCCTTCGGTTCCGGCTTACTATAACAGATCGTCACGCCAAAGCGCTGCGCCAGCGACAGTTTCTCTTCTACCGTATCCGAATGATGCTTATCCGCGCCGTTAGTCTGGTCATTGCGGTCATTCCAGGTCTCCCGGATCAGGTGCCTGCGGTTGGATGTCGCATAGATCAGGATGTTGTCCGGCCTGGTCTCCACGCCGCCCTCGATCACGGCCTTTAGGAATTTATACTCGATCTCATGCTCTTCAAAAGAAAGGTCATCCATATAGATGATAAAACGGTAATTCCGGTTCTTGATGGCAGCGATCACGGCTGACAGATCCTTGAACTGATGCTTATAGATCTCGATCATCCGCAGTCCTCTGTCATAATACCGGTTCACGATCGCTTTTACACTGGTGGACTTGCCGGTTCCGCTGTCACCAAAGAGCAGCACGTTATTAGCACGCTGCCCGCTCACAAAGGCCTCTGTATTTTCGATCAGTTTCTGTTTCTGGATCTCGTAGCCTACCAGGTCTTCCAGGTGCACTTCCTCCATATTGTTGATCGGGATGAAGCGGATGCCGCCATCCTTCTCCGCTCCGATGCGGAACGCCTTGTTCAGGCCAAACATGCCCACACCATGCGCTTTGTAAAACGCCGTTACCACCTCAAAAAATGCTTTTTCATCCGCTGCCGCCTCCAGCTGTTTTGACAGCGTGCGCACTTTTTCGCTGACATTACGGTTATACATCTGCGTATTCTTTTTCACGGCATGGTAATCCGAAAAAACGGAAAAACAGTTGATGCCCAGTTTTTCTTCTATCGTATGAAAATCATAATCAAACAACTCCTGCAGGATATGCAGATCCTGCGCAACCAACGTGTTCACTGTTCCTTCCCTGGCACCGTTTTTTTCACATACCAGAGAAAACGGGTTTTCGTTTGTAATGATATAAAAGGCAATATAGTTGTGCCAGAGATGATCATCAAAACCATAATCCGTAGACAGGATCAGCAACTGCTTGGCAATGGCATGTATCTTTTTGACGGCCTCCACCCGGGAATACTCCTCCTGTTCCAATTCCTGCAGCACATTTCCCAGACGGTAAAGCAGGCTCTGCTCCTGCAGATCCCCGTACATCAATAACTGCGCGATCTTACGATACATTTTATCCTCCCTTTTCCAGAAACGCCCTGTCTGCGGCACCTTGCCTCGTTTTATTTTGCAGCCATCACTTTATGGAATACGATGCAGTTCGGCTCCTGGATCTCGATCTCTTTGGTATTCATGACCAGCGTTCCCTTTTCCAGATCCACTGCAAAAAATGTCATGGTATTATCCTCATGATTTAAGGATACCAGATGCTTATTATCCGGGAAAAGCTGCGCATCTTTCGGATAAGCGCCGCTGATCGGCAGACAGAGGATCTTTTCCAGCATTCCGCTCTTTTGGTCGGCTTTGTATATGATCACACTGTTATCCCCGGCATTGGAACAAACAATATACTTAAAATCCCTGGACAGATTCAGTGCGCTGGCTGCCGAATCCCCGGCATGATACTCATTCAGCGTAGAGATCGTCTGCAGTTTTTCAAATTCCGGGTTGCCCTCTTCTTCCTCATAATAACGGTATACATCCACATAATTCTTTGCTTCATGCACGATATAAATAAACCGGCCGTCTTTGGATATCTTGATATGGCGCGGTCCGGAATACTGTTCGGAATGAATGATATCCACCATCTTCAGTTTCCCGTTCTTATGATCCACCTGATACACCTTCACGTGATCCAGTCCCAGATCGGCTGCCAGAAGATATTTATTATCCCTGGTCATCTTTACACAGTTGACATGCGGGCGGAAATTCCGGTCCGCAATACTGCCGATGCCCCGATGATAGACTTCATCCGTGATCCCCCCGATGGTACCGTCCGTATTCAGGGAAAGCACCGTGATCTTTCCATCATGGTAACCGGCCACAAACAGAAAGCGGTCTTCATAATCCGTGGAAAGATAACACCCGCGCATTCCGTTGATCGATGCTGCCGTCATGTTCTCCAGACCGCCATCCGGTCTGATCCGGTACCCTTCTACGCCGTAATCCGTAATGGAATAGAGATATTTACGGTTATGCGAGATCGTCACATAAGAAGAATTGGAAATCTCCACTCCCTCTTTCTCATGAAATACCCCTTTTTCCACATCCACATCATAAACCCTGATCCCCACCTTGCTGCCGCGGGTATAGCAGGACACATAAGCAACAAATTTTCCATCTTTTTTTCCAGCCATTTTACCAGAACCTCTTATACAGATTTGTCTTTTTTCATACACCGTTCACAACTGGAACTGCTTTACCAGAACCGTTCCTTCATGGGAAAGTACTCTTTATGCGTGCCCACGTATTTATATGCCGGGCGGATGATCTTGCCCCTGTTTACCAATTCCTCCAGCCGGTGTGCACTCCAGCCGGATATACGCGCGATCGCAAAGATCGGGGTAAACAGTTCCTCGGGAATCCCCAGCATGGAATACATAAAACCGCTGTAGAAATCCACATTTGCACAGACCGGTTTGAACACCCTTCTGCCCTTGGTGATCAGTTCCGCGCTGATGCGCTCTACCATATCATAGAGTGCAAACTCCTCCATGCGCCCTTTCTCTTCCGCCAGTGTCCGGACGCAGTCCTTCAGGATCTCCTTGCGCGGATCAGAGAGCGTATACACTGCATGCCCCATGCCATAGATCAATCCGGCCCTGTCAAATGCTTCTTTTGCCAGGACTTTTGACAGATAATCTCTCACCTGCGCCTCGCTGGTCCAATCCTTTACATTCGCCTCCAGGTCTGCAAACATCTGCTGCACTTTCAGATTTGCGCCACCATGCTTCGGCCCCTTCAGGGAAGCCACTGCTGCGGCCATCGCGGAATAACTGTCCGTGCCGGAACTGGTCACCACATGTGTGGTAAAGGTCGAGTTGTTACCGCCGCCATGTTCCGCATGCAGCACTAACGCGGTGTCCAGCACAAATGCTTCCAGCGGTGTAAATTTTCCGTCCGGCCGCAGGATATTCAAAATATTCTCCGCCGTGGAATACTCTTTTTTCGGTGCCCGGATCACCAGATTCTTATTCAGGCCGTAATGACGGTAGCAATGATAAGCATATACCGAGATCAGCGGCATTTTTGCGATCATCTGCAGGCACTGCCGCAATACATTCGGCACGGAGGTATCTTCCGGGTTTTCATCGAAAGAATATAAACTTAAGATCGTCTTTTGCAGTGAATTCATGATGTTCGCGCTGGGATGGTACTGGATCACATCCCGCACGAAATCATTTGATAATTCCTGCAGATCACCCAGCACAGCACAGAAACTGTCAAACTGCTTCTGATTGGGCAGTTCGCCAAACAAAAGCAGATAAGTGATCTCTTCAAATGCAAAACGGCGCTCCACATCGCCCTTGATCAGATCACGTACATTATATCCCTGATAATACAATTCACCTTCCGCGGGCATCTTCACACCGTCCACGACTTTAGAACCATTGACATCCGAGATCTCTGTCAGCCCCGTAAGGACGCCTTTTCCGGAAGAATCGCGCAGGCCGCGCTTTACATCATACTCCAGATACAGGCTCTGGTCGATCTCACCGGAAGCCATACAGAACTTTACCAGTTCATCAAACAAGCCTTTTCTGTCCTCACTGAGTTCCATCATACTGTTGTGATACATTTCCTTTTCCTTTCCCTCCCGGCCTTTCCATATCATCCAGGCCATTTTATCGCATTATATGCAGCATATCATTTCCTGCAACGGCAGGATGAAGCGTTTTTCAGTATCCTGCAGCGGATATAGCGGTTGGTATATGCCTCCCCGTGCTTTGCCGTCATGTAAAGCAGCCTCTCCAGCAATTCCCTGGTATGCGGATGCAAAAGCGCGCTGATATCACCTTTTTTATAATACTGCCAGGCGGAGGCTGATGTGTATTTCTCACCCATATATACTTTGGACGCGGCTATGCGGTCCTCATACATCTCTATGATATAACGATCCGGCATGGGCATGGGCACCATGCGTGCCACGCCTTCTTTTTCGCCGGCCAGGTCATAATCCTGCCAGTATTCAAAATGATGCTTATTGCGTCCTTTATGGTGCAGCCAGGCTGCCGAATACCCTTTATCCTCACGCTCCGCATTATTCGGGCTGCGATACCCCTGATAATACCTTACACCGTTAAAAAATTCCTCCGGCGCGTATTTGGACAGGTCATGCGTCAGTCCCTGCCAATACAGCCCGACAGCAAAACATCCTTTCAGCACCAGCCATTTATGGTATGTGATTGTCTTAAAATGCTGCCAAAGTTGATTCACGTCTGAAAAACTCCATTCCTTCAACTCATAATTGTTTTCATAATATCACAAAAAGGCTTGTCGGAAAAGCATATTTTTTATACAATAACAGTTATCATAACAAATAATGACCCGGAAAGATGGTGAACCCTCTTTTCCTGATAAAAAACAAACCTGCATGGAGGTATGCAAACATGGGCAAAAACACAGCCGATGACGATGATGAGATGTATGTGGACCTGGAACTGGATGACGGCACCGTCACCTGCTCCATCGTAACGATCTTCAGTGCTGACAATAAAGACTACATCGCACTGCTGCCACTGGATGAAAACGGCGAGAACCACGACGGGGAAGTCTGGCTCTATGGTCATGAAGAAGATGCCGAAGGCAATCCCAGTCTGCGAAATATCACAGATGAAGAGGAATATGAGATCGCCTGCGATGCCTTTGACGAATATCTGGATGGGCAGGACTTTGACGAACTGATCGAAAGCGACGGGGACTAAGAGGCATAAGCGCCTCTGCATGCCCCGCCGCTTACGGCGTTTTGCTTTTTGCTGTTTTGTTATGCCCGGATGCCGATCTCTTTCAGGAAACGACTGGGAGTGATCCTTTTTTCCGGATTTCGCTTCAGATAAAATAAGAACAGTTTCTCTTTGGCACGTGTCATTGCTACATAAAACACGCGCCTTTCTTCTTCGACCTCCTCCACTCTCTCTGCCTTTTTCTGCGGCACGATGCCTTCATTTACGTCTGTCAGGATCACACTGCGGTATTCCAGTCCCTTGGATCCGTGCATCGTAACCAGCTGCACTGCATCATCCTTCTTTTCTACCGCGCTCTCTGCCAGCGCCGCCTCATAGGCGTCGATCTGCTCCAGCCAGTCCCGGTAATCCTTTACGGCACGCGTGGAATCCGCGATCAAGTCCAGTATTTCAGTGATCTCATTTACATCCTTCCCTTTCTGCCGCGCCTCCCTGATCAGCCAGGCTTCATATCCCATGCCCTTCCGGATAAAATTGACACCGGCAAACGGATGCATCTCCCCCAGCAGTTTCAGATCGTGCAGAAGCATACGGATATTCTTTCTGGCGGACGGGCTCTGGTCCTCACGGTATAATAACTGCTCCAGATCGCAGTTTTCCTCCTC
>JAFUUX010000007.1 GCA_017471325.1 Lachnospiraceae bacterium
AGCGCAATAAATAATTGCGCTTACTATAACGCTCCGCGAGGATGCGCACGGATTTTGTAAGGAAATATGCCGCTTTCAGCGGCCAAAATCCGGCGCAGTAAACGACAAAACGAAAATAGTTTTGTCGTTTACTATAATTTCGACTGCGGACATAAAAAATGAGAGGAGTAAAAAAGAATGTCATTTACAGATGTATTTAAGTCCAGTTTTTTGGAGAATGTTACCAGCGTAACGATCCTGGATATGGTGCTGGCCATGGTGCTGGCTTTTGCGCTGGGATTGTTTATCCACCTGATCTATAAGAAAACTTATGCCGGCGTGATGTATTCGTCCAGTTTTGGCGTGACGCTGGTGGCGCTGACGATGATCACCACCTTTGTGATCCTGGCAGTGACCAGCAACGTGGTGTTGTCTCTTGGTATGGTCGGTGCGTTGTCCATCGTCCGTTTCCGTACAGCGATCAAAGAGCCGCTGGATATCGCGTTTCTGTTCTGGGCCATCGCAGCAGGCATCGTGCTGGCAGCCGGCCTGATCCCGCTGGCGGTGTTTGGCAGCGTGGCGATCGGCGTGATCATCCTGGTCTTTGCAAACAGGAAAGAAAGCGTCAACCCGTATATCGTGGTACTGCGCTGTGACAGTTCCGCGGTCGAGAAAAAAGCAATGAAGTACTTAAAGGGAAAAACAAAGAAATGCGCCGTAAAGAGCAAGACGGCCAGGAAGGGTGAGATCGAACTGAACCTGGAGATCCGTCTGGCAGAGGAGGATACGGACTTTATCAATGAACTGGCTGATATGGACGGCGTGGAGAGCGCGGTGCTGGTGAGTTATAACGGTGATTACATGGGATAAGGGGGCAGGAGAGTGTCAACGCATAAACATATAGATCAGATCTGCGTTGCTGTCATGCTCTGTGCCGTATTGCTCACGATCCTGTTTATGAACGGCGCGGCCT
The DNA here is from genome assembly GCA_017471325.1 of Lachnospiraceae bacterium. Classification (GTDB taxonomy): domain Bacteria; phylum Bacillota; class Clostridia; order Lachnospirales; family Lachnospiraceae; genus NK4A136. The sequence goes on from JAFUUX010000007.1 coordinate 953, forward strand.
TTGGGATCACTGCCGTTGTGGATGAAGATGCGGAAGCCTATGAAGGGAATGCTTATTTTACGGCGAATGATCTGGACGGAAACTGGGATGCTGCGGAGGTGACGCAGATCAGTTTAAACGGAACGGATGCAAAGATTTCCGGTAAAGGCGCTTATGTAAATGACGGAAATGTTTATATCGGCAACGGCGGCTGTTACAGGCTTTCAGGAACACTGACGGACGGCAGCATTATTGTAGATGCATACCGCTCATCCAAAGTATGGCTTTTGCTGGACGGCGTGGATGTGTATTGCTCGGATGATGCGGCACTGATCGTGGATCAGGCGGACAAGGTGTTTGTCACGCTGGCAGAAGGGGCACGGAACGAACTGAAAGGCGGGGAGGCTTATGGTGATGAGGCACTGGCCGACCAGACCAATGGCGTGCTGTTTGCGCATGATGATGTGACGATCAACGGCAGCGGCAGCCTGCAGATCACTGCGGCTTATAAGCACGGGATCGTGGCAAAGGATGATCTGGTGATCGCCGGCGGGCAGATCACGATCGATGCGGAGGCAGACGGCATCCGTGCCAATGACAGTTTTCATTTCACAAATGCGGAACTGGCACTGAATGTTAAGGATGACGGCATTGTGGTAGAGAAGGAAAACGGGGATATCTACATCGCTTCCGGAAACATACAGATCAATGCTTTGGATGATGCCATCCATGCAGCAGGGGATATCAAGCTTGCAGACGGGAGTGTGACGATCACTGCAGGGGATGACGGGATTCATTCGGATGCAGCGGTATCTGTCGAAAACGGCAGCCTGCTGATCAGGGAATGTTATGAGGGCATCGAAGCACTGGTCATTGAGATGTATGGCGGAGAGGTGACGATCTATCCGGAGGATGATGGACTGAATGCCAATGGAAATGTCAGCGGTTTTGGCGGCGGCATGGGGATGGATCTGCCCGGAAATGCGGCAGGAGGCATGGATACGGATCTGTCCGGTAATGCGGCAGGAGGCAGGATGGCAGGGGACGGCGGAGCGGAAGGCGGCATGCAGAAGGACGCTGCTGCCGCAATGCCGCAGGAGAAAGCGGAGTCTGATGCGATAGATACCCATATCCTGATCGCCGGAGGAACGCTGAGCGTGATCAATGACAGTGCCAGTGATGCGGATGGCCTGGATTCCAATGGGGATATCAGCATTACGGGCGGAACGATACGGATCAGCATGGTAAACAGGGGCAGCAACTGTGCCATAGACTACGGCAGCGAGAGCGGCGGTGTATGCGAGATCAGCGGTGGTACAGTGATCGCAGCCGGCAGTGCTTCCATGGCGGAAGCCTTCAGCACTTCTTCGGAGCAATGCTCTGTATTATATACTTACAGTGCAGGTGCAGAGGCAGGGACGATGCTGGCGCTGAAGGATACGGACGGTAATGCGCTGCTTTCCTGGGAAGTGCCCTGCAGTTTTTCATCGGTCAATATCAGCTGCCCGGAACTGCGGCAGGGGCAGACATATCTGCTGTCGATCGGTGCGCAGGAGGAAGAGATCATACCGGAGGATGTGGTCACTTATGGCGGTGATGCGCAGGGAGGCGGATTTGGCGGCGGTATGCAGCACGGCGGAAGAGGAGGGCATTTTGGAGAAAGCGATGGTGCCCTGGCGGGCAACGAAGGAAAGGGGGAAAGGCCGGAACCCCCGTGGGGAGAAAATGGATGGCCGGTGGACGGCAGCGTGAGCGGTAACGGAGGCGGATCACGCGGTATGCCGATGCCGGGAGGACAGGAAACGGCCGGCAGTGCTGCGGACGAAACGGCAGGAGAGGAGAGCGTGCAGCAAAAAGCAGTCAGTTTGTCGGAACTCTCACCGGAAGTATATGCCGGTCTGGGGGCATCGCTACTGGCATTGTTTGCAGGTATTCTGTTCGCAGCGGGATATCGCAGAAGATAGGCTGAGGTGCCAGGTGTCGGGGAAAGCCTGCTGTTGAGCAGCTGGCCATCAAACCGGAAAAGATAGTTTAGGTTGCCTGTCCGGCGAACTGTGTCATATACAGTTCGTGATACTTTCCGTTCTGCTGAAGCAGTTCTTCGTGGGTGCCGGTTTCTGCAATGGCCCCGTGATCCAGCACTACGATCAGATCGGCATCCCGGATCGTAGACAGGCGGTGCGCGATGACTAAACAGGTGCGGTCCTGCATCAGACGCATCATGGCATCCTGGATACGCCTTTCCGTGCGGGTGTCCACATTGGAGGTCGCCTCGTCCAGGATGAGGATCTGCGGCTTGGAGATAAAGGCACGGGCAATGGAGAGCAATTGCTGCTGGCCCCGGGAAATATTGGAGGCATCGGCAGACAGCAGGGTATCGTAGCCGTTTTCCAGTCTGCGTATCGTAGAATCCACATGGCACTGTCTGGCGCAGGCGATCATTTCCTCATCAGAGATGTCTGGATCGGCATATTTTAAATTGTTCCTGACGGTATCGGCAAAGAGCACGGTATCCTGCAGCACGATCGCAATGGCATCCCGCAGGGAATCGGAAGAAATGTCCATGATATCTGTGCCGCCCACGCGGATCGTGCCGGAATCCGGGCGGTAAAAGCGCATCAGCAGATTGACAACGGTGGTTTTCCCACTGCCGGTAGCGCCGACCAGAGCGATCTTCTGGCCGGGGCGTACATGCAGGGAAAAATCTGTCAGTACGCGCTGGCCGGGGACATAGGAAAAACTGACATGTGCAAAAGAGATGTCCGGCTGCGGCGGCAGATCAGAGATCTTTTTCCTGCCGGATTTATCTTCCGGCGCCTCGTTCATGACGGCAAATACCCGTTCCGCACCGGCCAGGGCGGACTGCACCTGCCCCCAGACCTGCGCGATCTCGTCGATGGGGCGGCCAAACTGCTTGGCGTAGACGATGAACGCGGAAATGATGCCGACGGAAATGGCGCCTTTGAAAGCGAAATACCCGCCAAAAGCGGCAATGATCACAAAGCCGGTATTGTTGATCAGGTTCATGACCGGTCCCATGCTGCCGCCCAGGATCTCTGCGCGGATGCCTGCGCCTGTCAGTTCGTCGGAGATTTTCGTAAAATCATCAATGATAAGCTGTTCTTTTTCATAAGCCACTACAGTGCGGTAGCCACCCACCATTTCTTCCACGGTGCCGTTTAAACTGCCGAGCAGTGCCTGGCGCTTTGCATAGGTTTTGCGCATGGCTGCGGATAAATATTTTGTGGCAAATACCGTAAACAGCACGGTAGAGCAGGAGAGTGCCGCCAGCGGCGGGCAGAGCAGGAACATCATCATCACGGTGCCGCATACGGTGAGCAGTCCGGAAAAAAGGGAACTTAGGGACTGCGAGATCGTAGTGGAGACATTTTCCACATCATTGGTCATGCGGCTCATGATATCTCCGTGGGAGTGGGTATCCAGATATCCGACAGGCAAGTTGATGATATGGGAAAAGAGGTCTTTGCGCATCTGTTTTACGGTACGCTGCGAGATCAGGGCGCTTTCCCGGCCCTGCAGATAAGCGGCAAGGCAGGAGACGGCATAGATGATAGCCATGCAGCACAGCAGGCGGGGCAATTGGCCGAAATTCCGCTGTGTGATGGCGTCTATGGCGCTGCTTTGCAGACGCGGCGCCAGTATGCCGCACACCACACCCAGCAGCACCATTAACAGAAGCAGACAGATGGCGCGTTTTTCACAGGTGAAGTAGCGGAGCATGCGCATAAAAGTACCTTTGCTGTCTTTGGCTTTCTCTGTTTCGGCGCCGCGGTTCATGGGGCGCCTTGCACCGGGAAGTTTATAATCGGAGATACTTTTCTTCTGCATTTCAGCCATTTGCGGCACCTCCTGTCTGTGATCTGCAGATATCCTGATAGATCGGGCTTGCGGCGAGCAGTTCTTCGTGGCTTCCGCAGGCTGCGATGGCACCGTCTTCCAAAACCAGGATGCGGTCCGCATCCTTGACGGAAGCGATGCGCTGGGCCACGATGATCCTGGTCTGTCCCGAATAAGCGGTATGCAGCGCTTTGTACAGGCTGCTTTCGGTCTTCAGATCCAGGGCACTGGTGCTGTCATCAAAGATCAGGATCTCGGCATTTTTGAGCACGGCGCGCGCGATTGCCAGACGCTGCTTCTGGCCGCCGGATAAGGAGTGTCCGCTCTGTGCCACGATGGTATCCATACCGTCTGCTTTGGCGGTGATGAATTCCTCGGCCTGCGCTGTACGGGCAGCCTGCCAAAGCGCATCTTCATCTGCGGACGGATCGCCCCAGGCGATGTTTTCGCGGATGCTGCGGTGAAAGAGTTCGCTCTTCTGCAGAGCCACTGCGATGCGGCTGCGCAGTGCGGCCAGCGGATAATCACGCACATCCACGCCATCCACCAGCACGGCACCTTCCGTGACATCATAGAAGCGGGGGATGAGCTGGATCAGACTGCTCTTGCCGCTGCCTGTCATGCCCAGGATGCCGATGGTCTCTCCGGGATGGACGGTAAAACTGATATGGTTTAAGATGTTTTCGCGTCCGGCATAGCCAAAGGAGACATCCCGGAACTCTATGCTGCCGCCGGATAAGGGGATGTCTGTCCGGGGACCGTCCGTGATCTCCGCAACGGTGTGGATCACCTCACGCAGGCGCTTTGCCGAGGCCATACCGCGGGAGATATTCTGAAACATCATGCCCATGCGCATCAGGGCATTTAAGATCTGCGTCAGGTAGGTGACGGCAGCCATGACATGGCCCGGAGATACGGCAAAGCGCTGTGCGTTTAAACCGCCGATGTAAATGACGGCCAAAAGGGAGAGGTTCATGAGGATGTTCATGATGGGTGTCATGTAGTTGAGCAGCAGCAGGATCTGCAGTTGTGTGGATACCAGTTTTTCATTTGCTGCAGAGAAACGCTCCGTTTCATACGCCTCACGGATGTATGCCTTGACCACGCGGTTGCCGGCAACATTTTCCTGCATCACATTGTTGACATCATCCAGGCGCTTTTGCAGGACGGAAAAGTTTGGCGTCACGCGGGAGAGAAATAAAAACATGGTGATCAGCAGCAGCGGCATGGCGATCAGCAGGACAGCGCCGAAGGAAAGGTGCAGGCGCATCATGCAGATCATACCGCCTGCCAGCAGGATCATGGTACGCACAAAACCGCGGATCGCCATCTGTACCATGTTCTGCACCTGTGTCACATCATTGGTCACGCGGGTGATCAGGGAGCCGGTGGTGAAACGGTCGGTCTGTGCCAGGGAAAAATGCATGATGTGATGAAATGCATCTTTGCGCAGGTCATTGCCGAAATTCTGCGCAGCTATGTTTGCAAATACGCCGGAGAGAATACCGCAGGCAGCGCCGGCCAGGATCAGCAGGATCATTTTTATACCGGTATGCAGCACGATATCAGGATCACCAACGCCGCCATTGCTTAATCCCAGCACGCCTTCGTCCACGATGGTGGACATGAGCGTGGGCTGCAGCAGATCCATGCCGGCCTCCCCCAGCATAAAGAGCGGAGCCAGCAGGGCAAAGAGCAGGTATTTTCGTAAGTGCTTCAGCATTTATTCCGTCCCCCCGGTCAAAAGTGCATACGTGACACCGTATTTGACGGCGATATCCTCCGCATAGGAGCGGCCCTCCGGCGGTGCAATGTTTACTTTAAAGGAACGCTGCCCGTCTTTGGACTGTACCACCAGGGAAGCGGCCCGGCCGTGGCCGACAGGGGCGCTGCGGTTTAATTCCGGGATCTCATACGCCAGCTTGTGCATATGGGTGTTGTAGATAACGCGGGCATTTTTGACCAGCATGGCCAGCACGGCGTCTTTGGCGATGAAATAGCCTTCCTCAAAAGAAGTGGTGGAAAAGGTTTCGTTTAAAAGCAGCAGGCTGTTTTCGGTAGCTGCGCCATAGAGTTCCTTAAAGCGGCGGCATTCCTCGCCGAGGCGTCCCAGATCCATGGTCTTATCCTCATCCGCAGGATAGTGGGTATAGATGCAGTCCACCGGAGCAAAAGCAAATTTCTCACCCGGGACGGAAATGCCGCCCTGGGCTAAGGTGTAGAGCAGGCCGACGGCCTGGGTGATGGTGGTCTTGCCGCCGCGGTTTGCGCCGGTGAGCAGATAGATGGTGTGCTCCGGCGAAAAATCCAGGTCATTCGGCACGAGGCTGTCTGCAGTTTCGTCGGAGAGGGCAGCCAGCTTTAAATTGTAAATGCCGCGGGCCGTCATACGCACACCGTCTGCGCCGGTATCCAGCACTTCCGGACGGCAGAAGCGGAAGCCTTTGGACTGCAGCTGCCCGATATACTCTGCCCAGCGGATATAATAGATAAATTCCGGGATCAGGTCCGTGATGCTGCTGATGCTTAAGGACACATAGCGGCTTAAGACCTGTTCCAGTTTCCTGGTGATATGGGAGAGCATATGGCTGATGTCTTTATCAAAATAGCGTGTCACATAACGGGTGGCATCTTTTTCCGGGGAAGTGGCCAGTGTGGCAGCCACGGCGGGGCCTAAAAGCGGCTGTCCCAAAGATGCGGCAAAGAGGGCGATATTGTCCCCGCCGGCAGAAAAATCCACGCTGCTGTTATTCACGGCGTGATAGCGCATGCTGCCGTTCCAGGCATTACCGTCCTTGATTCCTTCCTTTGCGGTGATGGCATCGGCAAAATTGCCAAGAATGCCGGAATTTTTGAATTCCTTATTATTGACGGAGATGATGCCGATGCTGCCGGCTTCAAAATTCGCATTTAAATTGATGCCGACGGTGACGCTCTTTAAGGAAGCGGTATCCGCTTTTAAGGCGGAGATATCTTTTTTCAGTTCTTCAAAATTGGAGGTTTCGTAAACGGCAGCGATATAGTCGCGCAGGCCGCGTAAGCCGGCAGATCTTACGTCAAAGGCATCCAGGCAGGAGCGGATGCTTTCCAGGCATTTGATATAATCGTCCAGTTCGCTCAGGCGGTGCAGCAGTTCCCACAGACCGGCCTTGATGTCGTGGTCTTTTTTAAAACTGCCATAGTCATTTAAAAACTGCACCCGGTCGAGCAGTTCCATCATGCGGCTGCGGAAATCCGGCAGGGCCAGCAGATCGGCAAAGACTTCCCCGCGGAAACGGGCTGCGGAGGCACTGTCGGTCATGGTGCGCATAACAGAGGCGATCATGCCGCGCTCATTGGCCTTGGGGGTTAATTTTTCACAGATGGCATCCATGCCCAGGTCGTGCCAGGCAGCATCCGGCATGGTATGGTAGGCGATACTTTCATCAAGGGGAAAGAGTATGCTCACGGTTCTTTTTTTGGACATGGGATATCTTCCTTTCCGTTTTCAGGTGAATGGTTTATAGTAAGCGCAATAAATAATTGCGCTTACTATAACGCTCCGCGAGGATGCGCACGGATTTTGTAAGGAAATATACCGCTTTCAGCGGCCAAAATCCGGCGCAGTAAACGACAAAACGAAAATAGTTTTGTCGTTTACTAAATATAAACAGTTATATTTTAGGGCAGTTTGTTTCTTTTTTCAAGAAAAATGTTACCGGCGGTACTGCGAATAACAATATCTTGTAGTTATGATTGAATACAGGGGGAAATTATGGTATAATATAACCACTTATTGAGCGAGAGCGAAGCGAAGGGCGAAATTAGTGCGAATACACTTTTGGAGAGGCGGTACCGGGGAAGGGGGGCTTCATGGAACAGTTCAAAAAGTATCTGATCACGGTAGATAAAAATATGTCGGTCATCAGTACCGAACAGTCCTTTTTGGATTATATCGGGCGCAGCGAGGTGGACAATCTGGATCAGGTGGTGCCGCCCCAGGATCTGATGCAGCTGCGGAATGCGGTATTTGCCATTGATCCCGGTACGCTTGGATTAAGCTGTTTCCGGATACGTACTTCCAACGGGCGCCTGAACTGGATCGCGGCCAACGTGGAAAAGCGCCTGGAGCATGATGAACTGATCCGCATGGAGTTAAGCGACATCCAGACCTTAAAGGCGGACGGGGCGCTGGCGCAGTATGACGAAATGACCGGGATCTTTAACAAGCAGGCGATCAAAGAATATGCCCGCACCCTGACGGAACAGTATCCCCGCAGATCCTTTTATTTCTGCCTGATGGATATCGATCATTTCAAGAGCGTCAATGATACTTTCGGGCACCTGTGCGGGGATGAGGTGATCATTGATGTGGCGCACATCATTCGGGACTGTGTGGGTACGGACGGCATGGTGGGGCGCATCGGCGGTGATGAATTCATGTTGGTGCTGGAAAAGGTGGATACCAAGCCCCGCGTGCGCGAGGTGTTGGCCAGCATCCGTGAGACGGTGGAGGAGAAATACAAAAATTACAAAGACAGTTTAAACATCACGGTATCCATCGGCACGGCACTGTATCCGGACTTTGCAGTGGATTATGATGCGCTGTTCAAACTGACGGATAAGATGCTTTACCTGGCAAAGATAAAGGGACGCAACCGCTACATCATTTATACGCCGGAGATCCATGGGGATGTGAATGCGGAAGTGCAGGTAGCAGCGGTCTCCCATAAGCCTGCAGAAGGTGCTACCAAACTGCAGTTGATGCTGGATCTGCTGACAAGGTTCCTGCACCAGACGGAACTGTCGATCCAGCTGGCATTGGAGCGGGTAACGGCTGCGTATGATCTGGATGAACTGTATGTATTTTACGAAAACCTGGAAAAAAGCAGATACGGCGTGGGGCGCGTGGATCTGGAGAAAGATGGCAGCGGGCTGGAGGTGCGTGCCAATGCCATGCCTTTTCTGGGGACAGAGGCTTTCGGGCGGCTGTTTGATGAAAACGGGGTGGCGATCGTCAATGTCTTTGACCTGAATAAAGAAACGTATGCAGATATCATTGAATATATGGAAAAGAATGAACGCAGGTTCATGGTGGTCTGCAGGCTGAAGACCAAAAAAGGTGACGGTTATATCGCTTACATCAATAAGCGCGAGAATTCCAGGCGCTTATCGGAGGCCGATATTTTAGACCTGGTCTATTTCGCCAAAATGGTGGAACTGACCAGCGGGGACAGGTGATCATGGCTGCCCGCCGGCAAACGGCAGGGAGATCACAGGCGTTGCGCCGGAACTTAAGGTCAGGTAAAACAGGATCATAAACAGCAGGAAAAAGAAAGGAATGCCTCTGACATAGCCTTTGATATCAGCCCCGGACATGTCCATATGCAGGATAATACAGAACAGTAAAAAGCCTAACAGGATATATCCCCATACGGGCAGGGGGGTGACCGTGCGGAACACGTGGATAATGACGCATTCCCCGATCAGGCCCATGATCACGGGAGCACAGGCAGAGAAGGAAAGCTGCAGCGAACGGAGGATGATATTCCCGCGCGGTGAAAAATTGACATAACCCAGATGGTCGCCCTCTTTATTGTAGAGCACGATCTTATTGACCTTTGCACCGGTGATGAGTGCAAACAGGGCATGGGAGAGTTCGTAGTACATGACGCCCGGAAAGGTGAGGGTATTGGCGATCAGTAAAAACAGGCGCCCGCTGCGGTCGATGATGCCGAATAACCTGGCCAGCAGGCCGGATACCAGCAGATGGATCACGAAACCGATGAGCGGGATCGCGATGATAAGAAGCAGGGAATAAAGGGCACTCTGTTTGATCAGTTCCATAGTATGGTCTCTCCTTTAAAATGGGTTACTCTCATTAAAACACTTTTTTCAAAAAAATGCTATCGGTTTTAAAGGAAAAATGAAATTCGCGAATAAAACATGAAAATGAAAAGCGGAAACAGATGAAAAGAAATCACAGAATATGGGCAGGCACAGCATGCGTATGTCTCATCCTTCTGGCGGGCTGCGGGAGCCGGCAGAAGGAAACGGGGCAGGGCGTACATCAAAGCAGCGGCATGCTGACGATTGACGGGAGCGAGATCGGTTTAGGCTCGGAAAGCATTGAAAACAGCCTGCCGAAGTCCAATGCAGAGGCCAAAAATCCGGGAACGTCCACGCTGTCCCAGCAGACCGGTTATATCGCGCCGCAGGGAACAGAGGACAATGCGGAAAAGTACAGCAGCAGGACGGATCTGAAGCAGGAGCGGGAACGTGCCGGCCTGACGGACGCGGCAGTGGAGAGGCGGATGCGGCAGCAGGCGGGGCATTATTATTATGATACGCTGGAGGAAGGAAAACGAAAGCTGTATACGGAACTGCTGATGATCATGGAACTGCATGCGGAAAATATCCTGATCTCAACAACGGATGCGGATGCGCTGCAGGAGGTCTTTTTTTGCGTATTCCAGGATCATCCGGAACTGTTCTGGGTGGACGGATATGCATACCGGCGTTATAACAGCGGAAGTGACAGTTATTATACTTTTTCCGGGAAATATACCTATACGGCAGAGGAATGTGCCGCTTATCAGCCGCTGATCGATAGTTATGTTTCCAACTGCTTAAAGGAAATGCCCTTCGGGGGAAGGGAATATGATACGGTAAAGTACGTCTATGAATATGTGATCAGCAACACCGACTATGTGCTGAAAGCCAGGGACAACCAGAATATCCTCTCTGTATTTGTCTATGGGGAGTCGGTCTGCCAGGGATACGCAAAAGCCGTGCAGTATTTATTGCAGCAGGCAGGGGTATCCTGTACCATGGTGGTCGGCAAGGTAGGCGAGGGGGAAGGGCATGCATGGAACCTGGTGAATATCGACGGGGCGTATTATTATGTGGACGCCACCTGGGGGGATGCGGGATATTTGGCGGCAGAAGGCGGAGGCAGTGGCCTGAAGGACGGCATCAGTTATAACTATCTGAATATCACCACGGACGAAATCCTGCGCACCCATAAAATAGACAATGTCCTGCCGCTGCCGTACTGCATCCACACGGAAGCGAATTATTTTGTGCGTGAGGGCACCATGTTTACGGCCTATGACAGGTCGAAACTTTCCGGGCTTTTCTCGGAAGCGGCGCAGAGCGGGGAGCGGTGCGTGAACATCAAGTGCGGCAGCGAGGCCGTATATAATGCCTTTATGCAGAATCTGCTGCAGAAGCAGGAGGTGTTTGGACTAATGCCGGAAGGGACCACATCCGTGGATTATATGACGGATGATGACCTGTATACCATCTGTTTCTGGTTTTGAGATCATCCGGCCAGAGTATCAAAAATCCGCTATTGAAGAATGACGCGGGAATGGATATAATACAAAATGGTCGTTTGCGGCTGAAGGGTTATTATTCAGAACATACCCTGATACCGGTTCCTGCTGAATGCGCATAGCGGATTTAGCAGGACTGTACGCGTCAACTGTGAGATTTTGCATGGCGGAAATGCGTTACAACAAAGGGACATTTCAGGAGGAACGGATTTTGGCAACATTAGCGGAGGAGATCGGGCGGCGCCGGACGTTCGCCATCATATCACACCCGGATGCGGGTAAAACAACATTGACGGAGAAACTGCTGCTGTATGGCGGCGCCATCAATCTGGCAGGCTCGGTCAAAGGAAAGGCAACTGCCAGGCACGCGGTATCGGACTGGATGGATATCGAAAAGGAGCGTGGTATTTCCGTTACATCCTCGGTGCTGCAGTTTGAATATGACGGGTACTGCATCAATATCCTGGATACACCGGGGCATCAGGATTTCTCGGAGGATACCTACCGGACACTGATGGCTGCGGATTCGGCGGTCATGGTGATCGATGCCTCGAAGGGTGTGGAGCCGCAGACGCGCAAGCTTTTTAAAGTATGCGCGATGCGCGGGATCCCTATTTTTACCTTTATCAACAAGATGGACAGGGATGCGCTGGATACCTTTGACCTTCTGGATAATGTGGAGAAGGAACTGGGGATCGATACCTGCCCCGTGAACTGGCCGATCGGCTCGGGTAAAAAATTCAAGGGTGTATACGATCTGGAAAAGAAGGCGCTGCTGGTATTTTCCGATACGGAAAAAGGCACAAAGGAAGGCGTCACGGAGGAGATCGCGGAACTGGAAAAGATCCACGCATATATCGGACCGGAGGCCTCGGAAAAACTGGATGAGGAACTGGAACTGTTAAGCGCCGGTGCGGACTTTGACCTGGAACAGGTGCGCGCGGGAAAACTGACACCGGTATTTTTCGGCTCGGCGCTGACCAATTTCGGCGTGGAGTATTTTTTGGAGCATTATCTGCACATGGCCATGGCGCCGTCGGGGCGCATGTCCGGAGGACGGGTGGTGGAACCGGCGAAAAATGCGTTTTCCGCGTTTGTGTTTAAGATCCAGGCAAACATGAATAAAGCGCATAGGGACAGGATCGCGTTTATGCGGATCTGCTCCGGCAGGTTTGATGCGCAGATGAATATCAGGCACGTACAGAGCGGACGTACCATGCGGCTGCAGCAGCCGCAGCAGATCATGGCGGATGAGCGCAAGATCTTAAGCGAGGCTTATGCCGGGGATATCATCGGTGTCTTTGATCCGGGAAATTTCTCGATCGGGGATACGGTATGCGAGCCGAAGGAAAATATCTGCTATGAAGGGATACCGACCTTTGCGCCGGAGCATTTTGCGCGGGTGCGTCAGGTGGATACCATGAAGCGCAAGCAGTTTGTCAAAGGCGTGGAACAGATCGCGCAGGAAGGCGCCATACAGATCTTTCAGGAGATCGCTTCCGGCATGGAGGAGATCATCGTGGGCGTGGTGGGCGTGCTGCAGTTTGATGTGCTGAAATACCGGCTGGAAAATGAATACAACGTGGAGATCCGCCTGGAGCCGCTGCCCTATGAGCATATCCGCTGGATCGTCAATAAAAATGAGGTGGATGTCAAAAAACTCACCGGTACCTCGGATATGAAGAAGGTACAGGATCTGAAAGGAAATCCGCTGCTGTTATTTGTGAATGCGTGGAGCGTGGGGATGACAGAGGAACGCAACCCGAACCTGCAGCTGAGCGAGTTTGGAAAGGACTGGTAAGGTGCCGGTTATAAATAAATTGAAATCAACAGATAAATATGATATACTAATCTGCGTTATCGGTCACAACAGATGATCACATCGCCGGACTGTATATACAGGAAAAACAGCAGATGGTTTTGTGCACGGTATAACTATGTGCCCGCTGTCCGGGCAAAAGGGCATATAATCGAAAGGGGATTCATTATGGAAAAGACAAATATTACATTACGTACAGATGAAAATAATATCGGATCCGTTCAGATCGCGGATGATGTGGTGGCCATGATCGCTTCCCTGGCGGCGGCAGAGGTGGATGGCGTATCGACGATCGTAGGCGACATTACCAATGAGGTGATGAGCAAGGTAGGCATGAAGAAGCTGACCAAAGGGGTGCGTGTGGATCTGATGGATAATCTGGTGACGATAGACCTGTCTATCGTATTGGGCTATGGCTATGCGATCCCGGAGACCAGCCGTCTGGTGCAGGAAAAAGTAAAAAATTCCGTAGAGACGATGACCGGTCTGACAGTAGAGGATGTCAACATCCGTGTCGCTGCCGTAAATATGGAAAAAGGGAAATAAAGCATGAGCAGAAGGGCAAACAGGGAAAAAGTATTTCAGCTGCTGTTTAGCGCGGATTATTACCGACCCGAAGAAATGACAGAGCAGATCCGGCATTTTTTTGAGAGCGAAGAGGCTGCGTATTTTGAGAAAAAACGCCTTGAAGCAGAGGCAAAAGAGATCGATCCAAACAGCCTGGATCTGATCCTGCCGGCTTCCATGCTAAGGAGCAGGGAGGAAGTCAGGGAAAGAGTGCTGCAGATCCTGCCGGAGATTTCCGAACTGGACGGACAGTTGAATGAAAAGATCGATGGCTGGGATACCACCAGGATCGGGCGTGTAGAACTTACGGTTCTGCGGCTGGCACTCTATGAGATGCAGTATGACGAGAGCATTTCCGAGGCCGTGGCGATCAATGAAGCGGTGGAACTGGCCAAAAAATTCGGACAGGAGAAGTCCGCCGAGTTTATTAACGGAGTGCTTGCGAAATTCACTGAAAAGAATCAGAACGGATCATCTGACAAAACTGAATAGAGCATAGAAATATATTTGGGGAGGACGGATATGGCAAAAAACATTTATTCCGTATCTCAAGTGAATTCTTATATCAAAAATATGTTCGCCCAGGATTATCTGATGAAAAATATATCTGTCCGGGGCGAGGTCAGCGGTCTGAAGGCCCATAGTTCCGGGCATATTTATTTTAATCTGAAAGATGAAAAAGCACTGATCCCGTGCGTGATGTTTCGAAGCCATGCTGCTTTACTGCGTTTCAGGATGAAGGAAGGGATGCAGGTTGTGGCAAATGGCGAAGTGGGGGTTTATGAGCGTGACGGAAAGTACCAGTTGTATGTCCGTGCGTTGGAAGAAGAAGGCAAAGGGAACCTGGCGGAAGAATTTGAACGCCTGAAAAAACGGCTGGAGGAAATGGGGCTGTTTGCTGCGGAATATAAAAAGCCGATCCCTTTTTACGCAAAGACCATCGGTGTGGTGACGGCGCCTACCGGTTCCGTGATCCATGACATCATCAATGTCACGACCAGGCGCAATCCCTATGTGCAGCTGATCCTGTGTCCGGCTGCCGTGCAGGGCGAGGGAGCAAAAGAAAGCATCGTGCGCGGGATCCGGCAGCTGGAACAGTACGGTGTGGATGTGATCATCGTCGGACGCGGCGGCGGTTCCATAGAAGACCTGTGGGCGTTTAATGAGGAAGAGGTGGCGCAGGCGATCTTTGAATGCACGATCCCTGTCATCTCGGCCGTCGGGCATGAAACGGACTTTACGATCGCGGATTTTGTGGCTGATCTGCGAGCGCCGACGCCTTCGGCAGCGGCAGAACTGGCGGTGCGTGATGTGCATGAACTGGAAGAACGGATGGAAAATTTCAGACGGAAACTGCAATATTCCATCGATGCCGTGCATAAGAATTATGTATACAGGCTGGATGGTTACCGGAACCGCCTGGAGAAAAATTCACCGCGGATGCAGCTGGATAATATGCGCGAGCGGACGATGGTACTGGAAGAGAAATTTACGCAGTTTCTGGAATGGCGTCTGGCGCAGGAGCGGATGCGGTATCAGCGCATATGGGACAGGCTGTATCCGATGCCGGACGGGTGGCTGAAGCGGCAGCGGATGCATTATGAAAGCCTGCGGGAAAGATTTCTGCCGACAGCAGGCCGGATCTTACAAAACCGCAGGCAGCAGTATGGCCGGATCGCAGAACGGTTTCGGCCGGATATGGACAAGGTGCTGCAGGAGAAAAAAACGCAGTACCGTATCCTTCTGGAGCGTATGAAAGGGAGATCGCCGCTGGAACGCTTAAGCGGCGGTTACGCCTATCTCGCGGATGAAAAAAAGAAGGCGGTAACAGGAGTGGCACAGGTAAAGGTGGGCGATATCGTGCATCTGCGGCTTCGGGACGGCCGGATCGCCGCAAAGGTGACGGAAGCGAAAGCGGATCAGGCAGATGTTGATCGAAGGAGATCATAGAAAGGATGGCAGTGATGGCAGAAGAAAAGCAGAAAGAGCGCAGTCTGGAGGAAAACTTTGCATTTCTGGAGGAGACGCTTAAAAAACTGGAAGACAGCGAGATACCGCTGGAAACAGCATTTGGGCTGTATGAAGAGGGGATGCGTGCGCTGAAGGCGTGCAACGATCAGATCGACAAGGTGGAGAAGAAGATACAACTGCTGCAGGAAAATGGAGAAACAAATGACTTTTAAGGAGAAACTGCAGCAGAAGACTGCGCAGGCAGAGGAGATTACACTTCGTTTTCTGCCCAAAGCAGAGGGGCATGCTGCAACGGTAATGGAAGCGATGAATTACAGCGTGGGTGCCGGCGGGAAACGTCTGCGCCCGGTGCTGATGCAGGCGGCTTTTGAACTCTGCGGCGGCAGAAATGCGGCAGTGGAGCCGTTTATGGCGGCATTGGAGATGATCCACAATTATTCCCTGGTGCATGATGACCTGCCGGAGATGGATAATGGTGAACTGCGGCGCGACCTGCCGGCAACGCACATAAAATATGGCGCGGGCATGGCAGTACTGGCCGGGGACGGCCTGTTAAACTATGCTTACGAAACGGCATTGAAGGCATTTGAGACGGCAGAGGGCAGCCAGCGGGAAGGCTGCATCGAAGCGCTTGCCGTTCTGGCAGGGAAGGCCGGGATCTACGGCATGGTAGGCGGGCAGTGCCTGGATGTGGAAGCGGAAGAAAAGGAGTTAACGCTTTCGCAGGAACAACTGCTCTATGTGTATGAAAACAAAACCGCGGCTCTTTTGCAGGCGGCGCTTTTATGCGGCGCGGCGCTGGCCGGCACGCCGGAAGCAGTGCGGAATAAGGAAAAACTGGCGCAGGCGGGATATGATCTGGGGATCGCATTCCAGCTGCAGGATGATATTCTGGATATCGAGAGTGATACGCAGACCTTGGGAAAACCGGCAGGCTCTGATGAACGGAACGGAAAAAAGACTTATGTTTCCTATCTGGGGCTGGAGGCAGCGAAGCAGGAGCAGAAACGCCTGTCTTTGGAGGCGGCGGGACTGGTGCGCGCGCTGGCTACCGATCATAGCGCGCGCTCGGAGGAGGCAAAAGAGTTTCTGGCGGAGCTGATCGAATCTCTGGTTACCAGAAAAAGGTAAGC
>JAFUUX010000140.1 GCA_017471325.1 Lachnospiraceae bacterium
CTGCTGTCCCGCAGTTTTTCCGCCTTGCCCTTCCTGGCATATTCCCGCGCTATCTCCATAAAAGCATGCTGGCAGGAAAAGCGCTGGTTTTTCGGCACTTTGATCTTTTTGTAACTTCCATCCGGCTGCAGTTCATGCCTCTTTGCGGTATCCGCAAACTGATCCTTCATGATGCGGATCACGCGCTCCTTTGCCTCCGCATTTTCCACCGGGAACATGATCTCCACGCGCCGCTCCAGATTTCTCGGCATCCAGTCCGCACTCGCCATATACACTTCCGGATCGCAGTCATTCTCAAAGATGAAAATGCGCCCGTGCTCTAAATAATCCCCCACGATGGAATACACACGGATATGGTCGCTCACGCCGGGGATCCCCGTCTTTAAGCAGCAGATGCCCCGTACCATCAGTTCCACCTTTACGCCCGCCGCAGATGCCTCATACAGTGCCGCGATGACATCCGGATCGCATAAGGAATTCATCTTTGCGCGTATGCCGCTCTGCCGTCCCTGCTTCGCATTTGCCGTCTCCCGGCGGATCAGCTTTAGCAGCCGTTTCTTCAGCCACAAAGGCGCTAAAGAAAGCTTGTTCCACTGCAGGGGCTCCGAATAGCCGGAGAGCATGTTAAAGACCGCCGTGGCATCCTCGCCCACCGGCTCCGCGCAGGTCAGCAGCCCCAGATCCGTATAAAGTTTCGCCGTGGCATCGTTGTAATTGCCGGTGCCCAGATGCACATAGCGGCGTATGCCATCCTCTTCCAGCCGCACGACCAGCGCGATCTTGCAATGCGTCTTCAGCCCCACCAGGCCATAGATCACATGGCAGCCGGCCTTCTCCAGCATCCTGGCCCAGCCGATATTGTTCTCTTCATCAAAACGTGCCTTCAACTCCACCAGCACGGAAACCTGCTTGCCGTTCTCGGCGGCTTCCGCCAGCGCCTTGACGATCGGGGAATTACCGCTCACACGGTAGAGCGTCTGCTTGATGGCCAGCACCTTCGGATCCCTGGCCGCCTGCTGGATAAACTCCACCACCGGCGTAAAGGACTGGTACGGATGGTGCAGCAGGATATCGCCTTTGCGGATCGCAGCAAACACATCGCTGCCCGCAGGGATCTCCGGTACAGCCTGCGGCGAAGGATTCTTTCTTTTATACTGCTCAAAGCCGTCCAGTCCGTATACCTTCATCAGAAAAGTCAGATCCAGCGGCCCGTCGATCTCATAGATATCCTCTTCGGAGATATGCAGTTCCTGACGCAGCGTCTTTAACAGCCGCTTATCGATCCCGTGCTCCACCTCCAGACGGATCGCCTCACCCCACTGCCTTTTACGGATCTGCTTCTCGATCTCTTTTAACAGATCCTCTGCCTCTTCCTCCTCGATGGTCAGGTCGGCATTGCGCATGATCTGGAAAGGTGAGGCACCGACCACCTCATAATTTAAGAACAGCTTGCTGATATTTCGCTCGATCACTTCCTCGAGGCGCAGCACCCTGCTCTCGCCCTGGGCCGACGGCAGTGCCACCAGACGCGGCAGCACACTGGGCACCTGCACCGTGGCAAACTCATACTTTGTGTGTTCCTTCCCTTTCTTGACCAGCAGTGCGCAGATATTTAAGGATTTGTTTTTGATCAGGGGAAACGGCCTGGAAGAATCCACTGCCATGGGCGTAAGCACCGGATAGACATGCTCCATAAAGTAGCGGTCCACAAACTCTGCCTCATCCGGATTCAGATCCTCATGATGCTCCACCATAACCAGATGGTTTTCACGGCACTCCGCTGCGAGCGCATGATATGTTTTGTACTGCTGCTCCACAAAATCATGCAGCACGCCATTGAGCAGTTTTAACTGCCCCTCCGGCTTCAGGCCCGCGATATCCTTTTTGGTATAGCCTGCGTGGACCATATCCTTCAGTGACGCCACACGCACCATGAAAAACTCATCCAGGTTAGAAGCCGTGATGCTTAAGAATTTCATCCGCTCAAACAATTCGATCTCCGGATCCTGCGCTTCCGAAAGCACGCGTTCATTAAAACGCACCCAGCTCAGTTCCCGGTTGGTATAGTATTCCGTATTATAAAAATCCATGTATCCGCATCTCCTGTTATGCCATCTCTTTATACGCGCACGATCACGGGGCGTATGCCGTATACTTCCTCAAAAAAGGCAGCATGCCTGCTGAAGCGCTCCTGCTCAAATAAGATATCCAGCCCCACATCCACGCTCACCTGCAGACGGTTCTCTGTCAGCCTGACCTCGATATTCTTGATCTTCTGCTTCTGGCTCTTATCCAGCGCATTTGCCAGACGCAGGATCGCCGTCAGTTTGGCCACCGTGAGCGAATGTCCTGCCGTATCGTCCACATAGGCAAATTCATTATGATTATATTTTACGATATCTGCCACCATCCCGCGTTCCGCATGGGAAAGGCCGATGATCTCCGTATTCATGATGATCGCATGGGAACAGTCTCCCACATTGGTCATATTGATAAACTTACCGCAGTCATGCAGGATCGCGGATAAACGCAAAAGCAGACGCTCCCGCTCTCCCATGCCATGTGCCTTCTTCATCCCGTCATAAAGTGTCAGCGCGATATGCTCGATGGCTTCCGAGCGCTTACGGCTGCCTTGGTAGCGCTTGCTGATCGTCCTGGCACATGCGAGGATATCCTGGTCAAAATCCCGCTCCGCGATCTTCCATTTCTGGTGCTCCGCATACTCATACGCGATGCCGTCACATAAAGATGCCCCCGGCGCCCAGATGGATTCCGCATGGAACGAATGTACCACCCGTTTCATGATCCCGGTCGAGATCTTTAACAGTGCCACGCTTTCCTCTGCGATCTCCAGCCGGTCTGCCACCTCCTCCCGTCCGGCTGTGACCAGCGTGTCCGCAAACTGCAGAAACGCCTCTGCCGTGGCCACGCCATCAGCGTCCGCCTGCGGTATCGCGATCCTGAACTTTCCGGAAAGGTAATCGTCCATGATGATGAGATTACGGATCTCACGGTCTTTCATATAGATCTTTTCAAAGACATGCAGCTGCCCGCCGATCATCTCATCCAGCAATGCCTCTGTCTGACTGCTCCTGGGCTGGATCTTCTGTATGCGCTCATGCAGGCGCAGCACGCCCAGTTTGATGCTCTGCGTGATGATCAGGCTGCCCTTGTCAAACAAAGACAACTGGATATTGCCGCCGCCGATATCCACGATGGCAGTGCTTTTTTCTATGATCCGGTCAAACTGCTCTCCGCGCGATGCAATGGCCTTATAGTCTAAAAATCGCTGCTCGGAATTGCTCAAAATCGACAGTTCGATACCGCTGCGGTTTTTGATCTGATCCAACAGCAGTTCTGTATTATCCGTCTCCCGAAGCGCAGAAGTCCCGTATGCGCGGTAATGCGTCACACGGTAGTTTTTCATGATCCCGGTAAATTCCTGCAGGATACGGAACAGTTCCTCCATCTTTTCATAACTGATCTTGTGCGTGGTATAACTATCCGTTCCCAGCGCCAGCCGATGGCGGATATGGTCGATCTGCCGCAGCCCTTTTGGAGAAATCTCAAAAATCTTTAAACACAGTTCAAAACTGCCTACATCGATCGCCGCAAATAACTGTGGTGTTTTTTTCTTCTCTGCCATAGCCTTCCTCTTTATCATCTGTTCTGTACGCACGCAGATCAGTAATTGCCCAGTATCCGAAGGTTC
>JAFUUX010000141.1 GCA_017471325.1 Lachnospiraceae bacterium
ACTATAACGCTCCGCGAGGATGCGCACGGATTTTGTAAGGAAATATGCCGCTTTCAGCGGCCAAAATCCGGCGCAGTAAACGACAAAACGAAAATAGTTTTGTCGTTTACTATAAAATAATAACTTAAATTTTCCCTTTTTACAAGCATAATTAAGGAAACCGATCATCACCGGCTACTTCAGAATCAGCATGATCCATTGCATCTTTTTTCTCCTTTTCTTATTTCCACTTTCCTGTCTATGAAAATATAAAAACCGCTTCTCCTTGTAGGATAAACGGTTTCCGTTCATCGGTCTGCTTGTGGATTACTATCCTGTGATGTTTCTCCCCCTGCTGCGCCTGTCGTGCGACCTGTAATAGTCCGATTTATCTGCATACATCCCGGCTTCCGCCATACCGATCAATTGCTGAAAATCTTTTCCTTTAGAATCACTGTGCGCCCAGCCGATCGCCGCGTGGTATCCCGCCTCTGCGATCTCTGATTTCAATACTGCCAGTTTATTTCTGACCTCTTCCTCTGTTTCATCCAGCACAAATGCCACATATTCATCTCCGCCAATGCGGTAACTGTCCTTCCCGCCAAACTGCCGCTTTACGGCCTCCGCTATATACTGAAGCATTTCATCGCCCGCTTTGTGCCCCTTCGTGTTGTTTAATTCATGTAATCCGTTGACATCAATATAGATGCAGCAGACAGATTTCCGATACAGTTCCGGATATTCCAGCAGACACCGCTCATAACAGTTCCGGTTGTTCAGTCCCGTCAACTGGTCTGTCTCGCTCATCATATGCAGTACATTCTCCAGCACATACCCCCGTATCTTAGCTCTGTATACGACCGTTTCGGACACGATCGCCAGCAGGCCGAAAATGACCGCATCCGTGACATCCACTGCAAGAACCGCGCCACGCTTTGTACGGTATGCCATGAAAATGAAGATACAGATATGGAAGATCAGACTGAATGCCATCCTGATCGGCCTGTCTACAAAAATCAAAGGAACAAAGATCAGCATTACCATAAAGGTCACAGTCTGTTCCTCCGGTCTGGTCAGTGTCGCTATCGCGATACCGTATAGTAAAAAGACCGATACAGCCATATATACGGAAACATAACTAAGCCAGGGATTCTTTTTCGAAGCCGCAGAAAGCGCAACCTGCACAAGTGACAGAATGATCCCAAGCGAATATACCGGTCTCGAAGCGGCAAATCCTTCCATAAAAAAAGACAGCAGAAACATCACGCAGATCAGTATGCTGGCAACGATGGCAAATACCATTGCCGTGGTCCGGTTGGAATTTTCAATTTTCTCTTTGATCCCCTGATAACTATCCTTATCTGTATCACCATAAAATGCATAGTTCTTGATTCTTTTCCACATGGGCATCTCCTATACATCTGTCATCCCGGTATCACCCTTCCAGCAGTGCCTTGTTCTTCCGGATCAGTTCCAGCCGCTGCACTACACAGTCCCGGCTGCGCAGCGGATCCTGCGGCGTATGGAATACATAGTCGGTCAGTTTCTCTACGGTCGTGGATGCCACATGCAGGCGTGTGTCCGAAGACGCATAATAAATATAGACCTCATTTTTTTCATTGACGATCGCGCCATTGGTAAAGACCACATTCGAGACATCCCCGATCCGCTCTTTGCCCAAAGGTCCCATGAACATGCCGCCCGGCTCCGCGATCACTTTAGACGGCTCCTTTAAGTCCGTTGCAAAACAGTACAGCACATAACGCAGTCCTGCTGCCGTATTGCGCACCCCGTGCGCGATAAAGATCCAGCCCTGCTCTGTTTTGATCGGCACGGCACCTGCGCCGTTCTTGGCCTCCGTGATCGTATGGTATCTGCGCTTGCTGGTGATGACCTCCTCATCGATCACCGCATGGGTGATATCCTCACAAAGTCCGAAACCGATCCCGCCGCCGCTGCCGGTATCGATAAAATCATCCATCGGCCGTGTATAAAATGCATATTTCCCGTCCACAAATTCCGGATGCAGCACCACATTGCGCTGCTGCGGGGAACGCAGGGTTTTCAGATTATCCAGCCGCTCCCAGGTTTTCAGGTCCTTCGTGCGCACAATACCCGCCGCCGCCACTGCAGCGGACAGGTCATTCACGGACGTGTCCTTGCTCTCAGAGCAGAATACGCCGTAGATCCAGCCATCTTCATGTTTTGTCAGACGCATGTCATACACATTTGTCTCTTCCGGACAGGTATCCGGCAAAAGCACCGGCTCATCCCAAAAACGGAAACCGTCCACGGGGCTGTCCGACTCCGCCACAGCAAAAAAGGATTTCCGGTCTGCCCCTTCCACGCGCGCCACCAGATAGTATTTCCCATCCAGATAGATCGCGCCGGAATTGAACACGCAGTTCACGCCCAGGCGTTCCATAAAACAGGGATTGGTCTCCGCATCCAGATCGTAACGCCAGATGATGGGCGCATGCCCGGCTGTCAGCACGGGGTGCACATAGCGATCATAGATGCCGTTATGGAAACGCTGATCCACACGGTTTTTCCGCGCCAGCAGCCTTTCCTGTTTCCTGTGTTCTTCAACATATTTCGGATGCAATTTCATATACTTCTCCTCTACTAAATGCACTTTTTCAGTATCTATAGTAAACGACAAAACTATTTTCGTTTTGTCGTTTACTGCGCCGGATTTTGGCCGCTGAAAGCGGCATATTTCCTTACAAAATCCGTGCGCATCCTCGCGGAGCGTTATAGTAAGCGCAATTACTTATTGCGCTTACT
>JAFUUX010000142.1 GCA_017471325.1 Lachnospiraceae bacterium
CTATTCAGAAGGTACCGCGAGGGCTCCCGAAGCGTAGCGTAGGATGCCCGAGTTTAACGGCATTTCCGCCATCGAGCGAAGCGAGATTATGCATGGCGGAAATGCGTAACTGTCAGAACCCAGGGGGTTCTGAACAGTTACGAACGAAAAATATAAACCGCAAAAAATCCCCATGAGCAGCCGTATCATGGGGTTTTCTTTATAAGAATTTCTTTATAAGAATTTCTTTATAAGGATTTCTTTATAGAGATTTTCTATGTTCTGTTTCTATTGCGTCCGGCCGGCAGTTTTTAAGCCATGTTCCGCTGCAGCATTTCCACCACCAGTTCCAGGATAATGACTCCCACGCAAAGCACTATGCCAATGATCATCGGTACATTCAGCACCCTGCCCTTCTCCCGCTTTCTTCCTGAAAGGATATTCTGCAGCCGTCCGAGAGCATTCTCCGTCTTTGCGATCCTGATCAGAAGCCCCAGCGCCAGCGCCGTTGAAAAAGCGGCCATCAGGAGCATCACTGCCAGAACAGTCGAGATCATTTCCGCATTCATGTCAAGCCCTGCCTGGGCTTCTTCCATAAGTTCCTCATCCAGCGTGCCCTCCAGCAGAAGCAACAGCGTACTCCCTCCGTTTATGGTCATATGGCAGACCACGGAAGGCCAGATGCTCCCGCTCACCTCCCGCAGCGCCCCAAAGAAGATCCCCAGCGCGAATGCATAGGCCATCTGGTTTAAATTCATATGAAACAGCCCGAACATCACTGCCGTACACAGCATCGCCTGCAGCGCCGATCCGTTTTTCCGGATACCGCCATATAAAATGCCCCGGAAAGTCCACTCTTCCACAAGCGGCGCGATCACCGCCGCAAATAAGGCGACCACGGGCATCGGCAGTTCCCCCAGTGTATCAAAGATCTCTACTGCCTCATTGCCCGTAAAATATAAAGTAAACACATTAAAACAGCTGACCAGCGGCAGCAGCATCCAGGTAAACACGATGCTGAGCGGTATTGTGGCAGGCTTTACTTTATGCACTCCAAAAACATCGCAGAATCCCTGCCGGCTCAAAAGCCACGCAAAAAAACAGGGTACGATCATGATCGCTTCTGAAAGCACCAGGGCGCCGGTAACTCCCATCTCCTTTGCCAGCGGTGTCAAGCCCAGAAGGATCTCCGCCAAAATATAAATGACTACGATAGCCCCAAACAGCCATCCTGCTTTCTTTGCGTTCATACCTTGCCTTTTTCCTCCGCCAGACGGATCTTCCCTTCCTCGATCTGTATCTTTCTCTGCTTATATAAATGCCCTACCGCCCGTTTAAACTCACTTTTGCTCATGTCCGTTTCCCTGCGGATCACTTCCGGATCTGCTTTTTCCGTAAAGGGCAGCACACCCCCGTAAGACTTTAACAGTTCCAGTATCCTCTCCATATCCGGATACATCTGCATATATGCCTTTTCACGGACACTGAGGTTCAGCCGCCCGTCCTCACGCACCTTTGTCACGCGCGCATGCAGATGATCCCCGACTGCCACCTCACCATACACCTCGTGCCGCGGGATGATCGCGGAATAAATGCCATCCACCGCGACAAAGATGCCAAATTTTTCACTCTGTTCGTAAGCGATGCCTTCCACCTCATCACCGACGCGGTACGGCGCATCCGTCCGCAGTTCATGATACACGTTCATCGTGGCACAAAGACGGCTGCTCTTATCTACATAAAGGGATACCAGTACCTTCTCCCCTTCCTTCACACGTTTGGTCTGCTGACGGTACGGCAAGAACAAGTCCTTCTCCAGCCCCCAGTCCAGGAACGCGCCCATCCTGCTTACACTTACCACCTGCAGTTCCGCCACCTGCCCCAGCATTAGTAACGGTTCCCTGAGCGTAGCGATCATCCGGTCCTGCGAATCCCTGTACAGAAAAACCTCCAGCCTGTCTCCGACCTTCGCGCCGGCAGGCAGTTGTTTTGCCGGCAGCAGCACCTTTTCCTCAGCATCCAGTTCTGCCAGATACGCGCCAAAATCCACCAGTTTTACGATCTGCAGTTCCTGCAGTTCTCCCAAATGAAACATATCTTCCCTCTTTTCTTCAGCGAAGTGCGGCATATACTACATCCAGCACGTATATGGCCACCATGCCCATACCTTTCCAGCGGTTCAGCGATCTGCCTGCCGTGGCAAAGATGCAGGTCACGACACAGACCGCCAGCAGGATCAGCATATCAAATACCGATGCCGCATTTACGGCAAACGGATGGATCACCGAGGAAATCCCCAGGATCAGCATGATATTGAATATACAGGATCCCACAGCATTTCCGACTGCCATGCCTACTTCACCTTTCTTTGCCGCCACGATGGATGTCACCAGTTCCGGCAGCGAAGTGCCAAGCGCCACTACGGTCAGCCCGATCAGTGTCTCTGACATGCCGGCTGCCGCCGCGATAAACTTTGCGCTATCCACAACAAGTTTTCCGCCGACAACGATCAGCACCAGCCCCAGCACGATAAACAGAATGGATTTCCATACCGGCATCGCTTCGATCTCGTCCGCCGCCTCTGCCGGATGCTTCTTTGCATCTACGATCAGCATTACCAGATATCCGATAAATAAAGCCAGCAGGATGAATCCCACCGGACGGCTCACCATCCCCACATTATCCGAAACAGACACTTTAAGAAATTCCCCTGTCGTGAGCGTATGAAAACTCGTCGCCAGCAGAACGAACAGCGTCACAATGATAGAGACCGGAAAATCCCGTTTCAGGATCGCGCTCTCCACCGGCACCTTACAGATGATGGCACAAATGCCCAAAACCACCAGCAGATTGAAAATATTGGAACCCAGCACATTGCTGAGCGCGATCTCATTTGAGCCGGTGATCGCCGCAGATGTGCTGACCGCCAGTTCCGGTGCGCTGGTACCCATAGCTACGATAGTCAACCCGATGATCACCCCCGGCACCTTAAAGATCTTTGCCAGCGAAGAACTTCCGTCCACAAACAGATCCGCCCCTTTGATCAGACCTGTAAATCCTATCAGCAATAACAAAATATTCCAAATCAACGGCAACATGTTTTCTTTTCCTCCCCTGTATACCTGCCTGCTACAGCCTGCCTCCTGTGTTTTCCGGGCTGTCCTGTTTTCCCATAATGAAAAAACTTTCGCTGCCCCCGAAAGGGCAGCAAAAGTCTTATCATTTCATCTGCTGTCAGCCTTTTTCCGTCACACCCAAAAGACTGTCTACTGCCGCGACCAGTTTGCCGATCTCCGGCTTGGTCAGCTGCGCGTCCGCTCCCAACTGTTCTCCTTTGCGCCGCAGATCATCATTGATCATCGATGAAAAGATCACCACCGTCAGATCCTTCAGTTTTTCATCCGTCTTGATCAGTTTGGTCAGGCGGTGTCCATCCATCTGCGGCATTTCGATATCCGTGATCACACATTGTACATTCTGATCCAACGTGCCCGCATCACGCCATTCACTGATCAGATCCCAAGCCTGCTGCCCGTTCTCCGTATGCGTCAGATTGGTATATCCGGCAGTTTCCAGAGACTGGACGATCAGTTTGTTTAGAAGTGCGGAATCCTCCGCGATCAGGATCGGCACATCGATACGGCTGCGGGCAGCCAGCGCCTCCACCTCCTGCACCTTTAGACTGACCTCCGGATTGATGTCTGCTACGATCTTTTCAAAATCCAGAATGATGATCAGTTTATCGTTCTTTTTGATGATGCCCGTAGAAACCCCGTCCTCCGTACTCGCCACCGTTGAAGACGGTTTCATGATATCCGCCCAGGATACCCTGTGGATCCCCTGCACGGAATCCACATGAAACGCAAGGTTCAGCGCGTTAAAGTTTGTAATGATAAACAGCCCCTTCGGCTCGGATTCTCCCATCTGCAGGCAGCTGCGCAGGTCGATCGCCGTGATCATATCGCCGCGCGGCATGAAAATGCCCTCAATGCTCGGATGGGAATGCGGTACCGGCGTCACCTCCTGGTAAGTGATGATCTCCCGTACTTTTGCTACATTGATCCCATAAAAGCGGTTCCCCACTTTAAATTCCAGGACCTCCAGTTCATTTGTTCCGTTTTCCAATAAAATATTTGTTTCCAAATAAATGTCCTCCATTGAACGCTGCCAAAAAACTCCGACTTTATCCTACAATATTTGCAATGATTTTGCAATATTTCAAATACCGACTTCCGTCCGCAAAAAACGCTCCAGTTCGTCATTCGGGATATCATAAGGGATCGGCTTCAGGCCTTTAAACGGCCCCGCCGGGCTGTCCGCCCACTCCACCACGATAAACGGTTTATCCGCCAGATGTTTCTCGTTCACGTGATAATACTGGCCATCCAGTTCCCAGAGAGAATACTCCCTCCCGTCCCCTGCCTGTCCTGTCCCTTCGGGCGCATCAAACCTTCCGGCGTACACTGCCCCGAAACTGCAAAGCATCGTGATCACAAAATCCTTTCTTTCTTTAAAACGATCCTCTGTCGGTATCGCGTATTGCCATGATCCTGACATCTTCTTCTCCTCCTGACAATCTGTATCCCGCTCTTCCTGTCCTTCCCTGCTGCCGGTTCTGCTTTCTTTACGCAAAAACATTCCTATTATAAATCTTTCTGTCCGATACTACAATATATTTTTTATATCCCCTGCCCGGAACGCGCTTTCTTTCCAAACCTGCCAAACAGCATGGGATAAACACCCAGCGCAGCAAACGCGACGATAATATAACGCACAAAGCGGATCATATATGCCGTCATGGTATCCGAAATCAGCAGTTCCTTTGGAAAGGGCAGTTTCAGCAGCGTGTTTAAGGCAAAGTACACGGCAAAACCGCCCAGCAGCCGTGCTATGCACGCCGGTATGCTCCTCGTCATTTCAAAGTGCACATACTTCTCTTCAAACAGGATCGCCAGAAACAGCCCTGCCATGATGCCCATACAGGTATAATAATCCGATGTCCTGCAGTAAAACATCCCCGGAACACCGCTTAAGAAAAAGAACAGGTACAGTTTCCATTTCTTCTGTACTTTCTTTTGCAGAAATGAGTTCAAAAAGATGATCACCGCACCCATCAGCCAGCCGCATAGCACATCTGTCGGATAATGCACGCCCAGCAGCACTCTCGAAAGCCCTACCAGCAGCGGCATCACAAATGCGGCAACCGTCAGGAACCTGTTTTTCTTATACAGGGGCATGGAACTATAGGAAAGCACCGCATTGGTGGAATGACCGCTCGGAAAAGAAAACCCCTGCTCCGAGATATCATAAATATCCGCTTCCGGCTCCACCGGCTTAAAGCACTGTATGCCGGCATGATCAAAGTACGGCCGCCTGCGCAGGACTATATTTTTTAGCATTGTATTCCACACCAGGCCCACTACGATATTGATGCCGATAAATTTCCCGAATTCCTTGTCATAACACCAGTATATGTACCCCAGCAGCAGGATCAGCACGATCTCCTCACCGCATGCCGTCAGAAATCCGGCCAATGCCACGCCAAACGGTCCCATCCCGCTCTGCAGCCACTCCATCAGCCGCACTTCCCAGTCAAAATAAAATGTCATTCCGGATCCCATGCCCTCACAAACTCCCCATATCACTTTTCTTCCAGTCTTTTCCCGATCTCCGCGATCAGCGTTTTTAATGCTTTGATCCTTGCGTAATGCTTATCGTTTGACTCCAGGATATGCCACGGTGCAAATTCCGTGCTGGTCTTCTGGATCATCTCATCGACCGCCTCCTCGTACAGATCCCATTTTTCCCGGTTTCTCCAGTCTTCATCCGTGATCTTCCATTGCTTCTCCGGTGTATTCTGCCGGTCCGTAAAGCGTGCCAGCTGGGTTTCTTTATCGATCTGCACCCAGAATTTCACAATGACCGCCCCCCAGTCATACAGTTCCTTTTCAAACTCATTTATTTCATTATAAGCACGCTGCCAGTCATTCTCCGTGCAGAAGCCCTCCAGGCGCTCCACCATCACACGGCCGTACCAGGTCCGGTCAAAGATCGCGATATGCCCGTCCTTGGGCAGCCGGTTCCAGAAGCGCCACAGATAATGGCGGTTTTTCTCCCTCGGCTCCGGCGATGCAATCGGATGCACTTCAAACCCGCGGGGATCCAGTGCTGCGGTAAGGCGCTTGATATTGCCCCCTTTTCCAGCTGCATCCCAGCCCTCATAAGCAATGATGACCGGTATCTTTTTCTGATAGATCCGGTTGTGCAGATCCGCCAGTTCCGCCTGCAGCACATCCAGTTCCTTCTCGTATCCCGCGTCACTGATGGTCTTATCCAGAGCAATCTCGGAAAGTTTTGGCATCTGCTTTAACGGGAACGTATTCTGCAGCACCGTAACGGCACGCCCCGTATTCTGCAGCGCGATATCGATATTCTTGACCAGCAGTTCCGTCACCTGCAGTTCCGCCCACTTGCGGCTCCTGGAATCTATAAAATACCAGGGCGCGATAAACTGGTTCGTGGTCTCCAGATACTCATCATAGACCTCGACACATTTCTCATAATGCTTATTCTGCCAGCGGTCCCACTTCTCCACGCGCCATGCCGTACTCTTATTTTCTTCCAGTTCCTCCAGCCGTTTCTTCTGTTCCTTTTCGGAAATATGGAAGAAAAACTTCACCACCAGATATCCGTTATCGGAAAGCTGCCGTTCAAAACGCTTGATGCTGACCAGCCGCCTGTGGTAATCTTCATCTTTGGTTTCCCCGCGCAGCCGCTCCCTGGTCACTTCATCCATCCAACTGCCGTCAAAAAATGAAAATTTACCTGCTTCCGGGATCCGCACAAAATAGCGGTACAAAAACGGCCGGCGCAATTCATCCTCCGTCGGTTTGGACAGTGTCTCCGTCTTATAAAAGCGCGGATCCAGGTTTTTGATCACCTTTCCAAGCACGCTGCCCTTTCCGGCACCGCCCCATCCGTCAAAGATCACCAGTACCGGCAGTTTTTTCTCCTTAATGGCCATCTGCCGCCCCGCCAGTGCCAGACGTGCTTTCTTCAAACGTTCTGTAATTTCCTCTTCCTGCGGTTTTTCACCTTTTACCCAGTCTTTCAGCATAAGAAATCCCTCCTTTGCGTATTTACCCCCATCGCCGCAATACATCAACTGCTTCCGTATCACGCATTCATACCTATAGTAAACGACAAAACTATTTTCGTTTTGTCGTTTACTGCGCCGGATTTTGGCCGCTGAAAGCGGCATATTTCCTTACAAAATCCGTGCGCATCCTCGCGGAGCGTTATAGTAAGCGCAATTATTTATTGCGCTTAC
>JAFUUX010000143.1 GCA_017471325.1 Lachnospiraceae bacterium
AAACGACAAAACTATTTTCGTTTTGTCGTTTACTGCGCCGGATTTTGGCCGCTGAAAGCGGCATATTTCCTTACAAAATCCGTGCGCATCCTCGCGGAGCGTTATAGTAAGCGCAATTATTTATTGCGCTTACTATAATTGCTTTTTTATCTCTTTTCTGGTATGATAGTTGACAATACTATGCCTTGGGAAAGGTGTGTTTTATTTTCGTGGAAACAAAAGGGACAGAAGAGTCGAAGAAAACAGAAACCATGACTGCGGACGCGGCGGAAACGCCGGTGCAGGCGGGAGAGGCTGCGGGGAACGGGAAGGAACAGCCGGCAGCAGAAACACAGGAGGCGGAACTGCGCTGCAGTGTACAGATGGATGCGCATGTTCTGTACGATTATCTGCTGCACCACGCGTACAGCGGCGCTTCCGGAATTTTGGGCAGCTGCTTTGGGGTGGCCGGGCTGCTCATGTTTGCCAGGACGC
The DNA here is from genome assembly GCA_017471325.1 of Lachnospiraceae bacterium. Taxonomy (GTDB): domain Bacteria; phylum Bacillota; class Clostridia; order Lachnospirales; family Lachnospiraceae; genus NK4A136. The sequence continues at coordinate 475 of JAFUUX010000143.1, forward strand.
ATTATCCGCTGTATCTGGTCCTGGGCATCCTGCTCATCATTTATCTTCCGGTCAATCTGCGTTACCGCGCCGGTGTGCAGATGCTCTCGCCGGTAATGAAGAAACCGCTGGAGTTTGCGTTTTCCGCAGCAGGCTATACGGTATCCCAGGAGGGTGTGACACAGAGCGTTTCCTGGGAACAGTGCACCAAAGCGGTTTCCACCGGGAAAAGCATCGTCATTTATACGGGAAAGAATAATGCGTCGATCTTTCCGAGACAGCAGCTCGGCGGACAGCTCACGGAACTGCTGGCCATCATAGGAAAGTACATGGATCCGAAGAAAGTAAAGATCAGGTATTAGTTTTGCAGCCGGGGACGGCAGTGCAAAAGCAGGGGTTGAGCGGACAGCAGAAAATCAAACAGACAGGGATTTGGTGATCAGAAAAAGTAATGGCAGAGATCATTGAGACATATCAGGCAGAAGAAACGCATGCACTGGGGCGCAAACTGGGAGTACAGGCGCAGCCCGGTCAGGTCATCACCTTAAACGGGGATCTGGGAGTGGGCAAGACCGTTCTGGCGCAGGGACTGGCAGAGGGGCTGGGGATCACGGAGGCAGTGGTCTCACCGACCTTTACGATCCTGCAGGTTTATGAGGAAGGACGCCTGCCGCTGTATCACTTTGATGTATACCGCATAGAAGATCCGGAGGAGATGTACGAGGTAGGCTTTGAGGAATACCTGTACGGACAGGGCGTCTGCCTGGTCGAGTGGGCAGAACGGGTGGAGGAGATGCTGCCGCAGGAGCGCATTTCCGTTACGATAGAGAAGGATCCGGCAAAAGGTTTTTCCTACCGGAAGATCACGATAGATCACAGAAATGCAGAGGAGATCGGATCATGAACCTGATCGCATTGGATTCCTCCGGCCAGACAGCGACAGTGGCTTTGGTCAGCGGCGGGAAACTGTTGGGGGAATATACCATCAATCATAAAAAGACACATTCACAGACACTGATGCCGATGCTGGATGCGCTCTGTACGGCAGCGGAGTTTGATCCGGCGGCAGTGGATGCCATCGCGGTCTCGGCAGGTCCCGGCTCATTTACGGGACTGCGGATCGGGGCGGCAGCGGCCAAAGGCATGGCGCAGGCGCTGGATAAGCCCGTCATTGCGGTGTCTACGCTGAAAGCGCTGGCATGGCAGTTTTATGGCAGCGAAGAATTGGTATGCCCGATGATGGATGCCAGGCGCGCGCAGGTATACAGTGGGATCTACCGTTTTCAAAGGGAAGCGGAGGGCGCGCGGCTGACAGTAGTGGCGGAAGGCGCGGCTTTGCCTGCGGAGGAGCAGTTGGCGCGGCTCAATGCAATGCAGGAACCGGTCATCTTTCTGGGGGATGGTGTGGAGGTACACCGGACACTGATCGAAACACGGATGCAGCGGCCGTTTATTCTGGCACCGCTGCACAGAAGATATCAGAGTGCAGCCTGCGTGGCGGCCTGCGCGGCAGCGATGCTTGCGGCGGGGGAGGAGCCGATGCCGGCAGCACTTTTTGCACCGGAGTATCTGCGGCCTTCCCAGGCAGAACGGGAGCGTGCGGAACGCGGGGAGACAGCGGGATGATCGCCTATCGTCCCATGCAGGAAGCCGATCTGGAGGCGGCAGCAGCGCTGGAGGCGGCAGCATTTTCCAGACCGTGGCAGCGGAAGGATTTTGCAGATGCGCTGCAGAGCCGGAACTATCTGTATTATGTGGCGGAGGAGGACGGACGGCTGCTGGCGATGGCAGGGCTGATCCTGACGGTCGATGAGGCGGATCTTACGAATGTGACGACGGCAGAGGATTGCCGCGGACGGGGGATCGCTGCAGGATTGCTGCGTGCCCTCATGGAAGCGGCGCGCGCAGGAGGCATCCACGCATTTACCCTTGAGGTACGGGCGGGCAATGCAGCGGCGATCCGTTTATATGAAAGCCTGGGCTTTGTGCGGGAAGGCATACGGAAGCATTTTTACACGGCGCCGGCAGAGGATGCGTATATCTACTGGCTGCGGGAGAAATAAAGACTGGAAAAGAGAAGGGGAACAGGACATGCTGGATATCTGTCTGCTGGGAACCGGCGGTATGATGCCGCTGCCCAGGCGCTATCTGACAGCGCTGGCTGTAAGGCATAACGGCAATACCATACTGATCGATTGCGGGGAGGGAACGCAGATGGCCTTGCGGGCGAACAATCTGAGCCCGAATCCCATCGGTATCATCTGTTTTACGCATTACCACGCGGACCATATCAGCGGGCTGCCGGGCATGCTGCTTTCCATGGCAAATGCGGAGCGGACGGAGCCGGTACTGATGATCGGACCGGCAGGCTTAAAGCGCGTGGTGGATTCCCTGCGGGTGATCGCACCGGGACTGCCGTTTGAGATCCATTACCGGGAGTTAAAGGAGGCAGAGGAACAGATCCAGATCCCTGAGGGATATATCCGGGCGTTTAAGGTGAAACATAATGTGACCTGCTACGGTTACAGCATCGTGATCGAGCGCAGGGGGCGCTTTGATGCGGCGGCTGCAAAAGCACAGGAGATCCCCTTGAAATTCTGGAACCGCCTGCAGCACGGGGAGACCATTACCGGAGACGGCCGCGTCTTTACGCCGGAGATGGTGATGGGGCCGGACCGCAAGGGGCTGAAGGTCACCTATACTACGGATACGCGTCCGACAGAGAGCATCGTAAAGAATGCGGCCGGTTCGGATCTGCTGATCTGCGAAGGCATGTATTGTGAAGCGGAGAAAAAAGAAAAGGCGATCGCCAAAAAACATATGATGTTTGAAGAGGCGGCGGAGATGGCAGCAGCAGCCGATCCGCAGCCAAAGGAACTGTGGCTGACGCATTTCAGCCCGTCTATGATCTATAAGCAGGTGGAACAGGCAATGGGGGGTGTGCGCAGTATCTTTCCGGATGCGTATCTTGGAAAGGACGGAAAGAGCCTGGAACTGAAGTTTGAAGAGGAAGAAGCAGTCTGACCGGCAGGTCTGGGGAAACGGATGAAACAACGGGGGCTCATCAAAATCATAGTGATCATGGCGCTGGTTGTAGGAGTGATACTGGCTTTCTACATCCGTTTGACGCGCAGAAATGCCGAGGCGGTCTCAACAGAGGCGGCCGGCGGGCGTGCTGTGCAGGAAATGACGGTGGTGCAGAAGATGATCGCGGAAGCGGCCTATAAAGAATACCCGTCCACGCCCGTGCAGTTATTGCGCTACTATAATGATATCACACTCTGCCTGTATAATGAGGAATGCAGCCAGGACGAGTTAAAGGCGCTGATGCTCATCTCGCGCAGATACATGGATGATGAGGTGCTGCAAAACCAGTCAGAGGGGGAGCAGCTCATCGAACTGCGCAAGGATGTGGAGGCGTTCAAAACACAGGAGATCCGCATTTACAGTGTGGATGTGACGCCGTCCCTGGACGTGGATTTCTTTAGTTATGACGGCTATGAATGCGCCCGGTTATACAGTACCTACACCTTAAAGGGCATGATCGACGGCAGCGTGGCATACAATACCAAACGGCAGATCTTCATCCTGCGCAAGGACGGGGACGGCCATTGGAAGATATTCGGATATAAAACGGAGGAAGATGAAACGGATGGCAGCACGGAGGCAAACAGTACATTATGAGTGAACAGACAGTCCGCATTCTTGCGATAGAATCGTCCTGTGATGAAACGGCGGCAGCGGTCGTGGAGAATGGCCGCAGGGTGCTTTCCAACATCATTTCTTCCCAGATCGATATCCATACCTTATATGGCGGCGTGGTACCGGAGATCGCCAGCCGAAAGCATACGGAGCGCATCTGCCAGGTGGTGGATGAGGCATTAAAGAAGGCAGGGATGACACTGGCCGAAGTGGATGCTGTCGCGGTCACCTGCGGACCGGGACTGGTGGGGGCTTTGTTGGTCGGCGTTTCCCATGCAAAAGGCCTGGCCTTTGCTGCCGGCAAGCCGCTCATCGGCGTGCACCATATAGAGGGACATATCAGTGCAAACTATATCGGCCATCCGGAGTTGAAACCGCCTTTTCCCTGTCTGGTGGTATCCGGCGGGCATACGCATCTGGTACGGGTGCGGGATTACGGAAGTTATGAAGTGCTGGGGCGTACCAGGGATGATGCGGCAGGAGAAGCTTTTGACAAAGTGGCGCGTGCCATCGGGCTGGGCTATCCGGGCGGGCCAAAGATCGATGCCATCTCGGATGAAGGCGATCCGGCGGCGATCGGATTCCCGCGTGCAAAAGTGGGGGATTCCCTTTATGATTTTTCATTCAGCGGCTTAAAGTCGGCCGTGCTGAATTATTTGAACAGCTGCAGGATGAGCGGCACGGAGATCAACCGGGCGGATGTGGCTGCTTCTTTTCAGAAAGCGGTGGTGGATGTGCTGGTGGAGCATGCCATGACGGCGCTGGAAGAGGGCGGCGAAAAGACCTTTGCCCTGGCAGGCGGTGTGGCATCGAACCGGCATCTGCGTGCGGCGTTTGAAGAGGCCTGCGCGGCAAGGGGCATCGCTTTTTACCGTCCGGAGCCGGTCTACTGTACGGATAATGCTGCCATGATCGGTGCGGCGGCATATTATGAATACATAAAAGGCGTGCGGCACGGGCTTGATCTGAATGCGGTGCCAAACCTGAAACTGGGAGAGCGCGTATGAAGACAACAGCAGTGGTGCTGGCCGGCGGCAGCGGCAGGCGGATGCATACGGACGTGCCCAAGCAGTATCTTAAACTGAACGGGGTTCCGTTATTATATCATTCCCTGAAAACCTTTGAAGACAGTTTTATTGACGAGATCGTGCTGGTGACGGCGGCAGGTGAGGAAGCATATTGCCGCGAAGAGATCGTGGAACGGTACGGACTGAAAAAAGTATCCCGTATCGTGCCGGGCGGCAGGGAGCGTTATCATTCCGTCATGCAGGGCGTGAAGGCAGTCCGTGCGGATGCGGAGGTGATCTTTATCCATGACGGTGCCAGACCGTTTGTGACGCAGGAGATCCTGGAGCGTGTGCTGGCGGAAGTGCAGGACAAAAAAGCATGCGTGGTGGGCATGCCGGTCAAGGATACCATCAAGATCGCGGCGGCAGACGGCAGTGTGGAAGCGACACCCGGCCGCGCAAAAGTCTGGCAGGTGCAGACGCCGCAGGTCTTTGCCGCAGAACTGATCCGCCGTGCTTACGGGAGGCTGGAGGCAGAAGAAGAGTCACTGCTGGCACAGGGCGTGGAGATCACGGATGATGCCATGATCGTGGAACTCCTGACCGAGCAGAAGGTCTATCTGGTGCCCGGCAGTTATGAGAATATCAAGATCACCACGCCGGAGGATCTGTCTTATGCGGCGTGGCTGTATCAGGAGATGAAGTGAGCATGCGTCCGCTGTTCCTGATGTGATAAAAGAGAGACCGGACGGATAAAAGCCCCGGGAAAAGGGGCTTTTTTCATTATGGAAAAAGGCGCTGCAGAAGGGATACATTCATTATTGACAGTTGATCTGAACTGTGATATAAATAAAACTTGTTTAGAAATAAACATTTAGAAGTAAACGTATAGAAATAAACGAATAAAAAAATGAATAAAAAAAACGAATAAAAATAAACGAATAAAACAATGAATAACGGGAACGGAAAATGAACGGTGAAAAGTTGGAATATGATAATGATTGCTTCTTATGGGCAAGAAAACTGAAATCTTTTTTTCGGGAATTCTCTGTGGGTTTTCGGGAGGAATACGGCCTGAAACAGATCGATCTGGAGATCCTTTTTTTTCTGTACAGAAATCCGGGCGCTTCGATCGGCGACATCCACAGAAAGCAGGACCTGAACAAAGGACAGGTATCGATCGCGATGAATGCCCTGAAAAAAAGCGGCTATATCAGTGTCAGGGAAAAAGAGGGAGACCGGCGCTATTATGACTACAGCCTGACGGAACTGGCGATCAAGCGCCTGGAAAAGATCGTAGAAGGGCGTAACCGGATGCTCTGTGATCTATTCAAGGGATTTTCAAAAGAAGAACTGGGCGTATTTCAGGATATGGTAGACCGGATCGGGAATAATATAGACAGTATATTGGAGGAGAACAAGAAATGAAACGAAGGGTAAGAGGATGCAGGCTTTTGGCAGGTGCGGTACTGGGGCTGTCCATGATGCTGCCGGGCTGCGGTAAGGAGAAGGCGGAACTGAGCGCCGCACTGACGGAGCAGGAGGTCGCGGTGACAGTGGAACAGCCGCAGCAGATGACGCTTACGACGCAGTCACGCTATATCGGCACCGTACAGGCAGACGGCACGGTGTACGTGATGCCCATGGTATCGGCGGAAGTGCTCACAAAAAATTTTGAAGTCGGCGATCATGTGCAGGAGGGCGATCTGCTTTTTACCATGGATGACAGCCTGGCACAGATAGGACTAAGCCAGGCAAACGCCGGTCTGGCCAGCGCGCAGGCAGGCTTAAACGCGGCAAAAGCAGGCTATGAGGCGCAGGAGGCGGCGCTGCAGGCGCAGGAAGCGGCACTGGCGGCACAGGAAGTATCCGCGGATGTGACGCGCGTCAGCGCAGCAGAGACCATGGGGAAGATGGGCACGACGGAGCAGCAGCTGCTGATGGCGGTAGAGAGTGCCGAAGCACAGGTGAAACAGGCCAGGCTTGCTGCCGGCAGTGCCACGGACGCGTATTATCTGGCAGAGGATCAGGTGGATAAGGCGTGGGATACTTATGATAACTATGATGACGCACCTGCAAGCCTGCTGATGCAGTATCCGAAGAAAGATGATTACAAACTGCAGATCGAGGCGTTGGAAGTGCAGAAGTCAAATGCGTACCGGCAGATGCTCAATGCCACGGAGGCCTGCAATACGGCGGAACAGGCCTATAAAGTGGCACAGCAGCAGCTGCGGGATTATCAGGAATTTACAAAAGGCACGATCGCAGCCTCTGCGAACGCACAGGTGGTAGGGGCGGATCAGCAGCTGGCGGCGGCTACGGCGCAACTGGAGGCGGGCGGTTCCCAGCTGGAGGCGACCGGGGCACAGGTGGATGCAGGCAGGGCCGGCGTGAGCCAGGCGGCAGCAGCGGTGGAAAATGCGGAAAAAGCCTTGAGTTACTATACGGTCAGCAGCCCGGTGAGCGGTACTATCACGGCGGTAAACGTGACAGAGCATAACTTCGCAACGCCTTCCCAGGCGGCCTATGTGATCCAGGCGGATGAGCAGGCCAAGGTGGTGTTTTATGTGGCGGAGCGTACCATGCGCGAGATGGAAGTGGGCAATGCAGCGGTGTTTGAACATGACGGACAGCGTTTTGACGGAAAGATCGTATCGATCTCTGACGTGATCGATACGGCGCAGGGTTTATATAAAGTGGAAGCGCAGGCGAATGAAAAAAATGTGCTGCCTTCCAATGGCTCAAGCATCAGCGTCAGCACGGCTTCACGGGTGGCAAAAGGCGCGCTGAGCGTACCGTCGGACTGCATCTATTATGACGGGGAACTGGCATTTCTTTATGTCGCGGAAGATGGTGTGGCAAAGAAAAGGGAAGTGGTGACGGGGCTGACGGAAAATGCCCGTGTGGAGATCAAGGAAGGCCTGCTGGCGGAAGAGCAGGTGATCGTCAACTGGAGTTCCAACCTGAAAGATGGTTCCAGGATCACGATACAGTAAGCGGTTACAGGATGCAGGGAACTGTCCGGGTTGTCCGGAAACAGAGACTAAGAACAGATACAGGATAAAAGAAGGAAAAGGAAATGGATAAGATAACAAAAGCGGCAATCCGCCGTCCGGTCACGGTGATCGTAGTGTTGATGGGACTGGTGCTCTTCGGGGTGGTATCGGTTCGCAGCATGGCGCTCAAACTGATGCCGGATATCAATGTCCCGATGATGGTCGTGGTAGCGACCTATCCGGGCGCTTCTCCGGAGGAAGTGGACGAAAATGTGATGGACAAGATCCGTGCCAGCTGCTCGAGCATACCGGATCTGAAAAAGACGATCATGCAGTCCTATGAAAACTACGGCATGGTGATGTTTCAGTTTAACTACGGTACGGATCTGAAAGAGGCGCATGATAATATCCGCAATCAGATCGACTTTATCATCAATGATCTGCCGGAAAAGACGGGCACGCCTACCATCGTGGAGATGGACTTTGAGGCGATCGATGACATGCAGCTTTCCCTGACCACGGAATCGGATGATGCGGATCTGCTCAAACTGGTGGAGGGCAAACTGGAGCCGCAGCTGCGCAAGGCCGGTTCACTGGCGGATATCAGCATCACCGGAGGGGATGAGACCTATGTGGCAGTGCGGATCATACCGGAATATGCCAGCCAGTACGGCGTCAATGCGGCATCCCTGGTGGCGGCGATCCAGTCCATGAACTATTCCATGCCTGCGGGCAGCGTTTCCTATGGAAACCAGACGCTGAATATGGAAAGCGCGGTCCATTACAATGAGTTGGAAGAGATACGGCAGATCCCGATCACGACGGCGCGCGGACAGACCATACACCTGTATGACATCGCGGAGGTGACTTACGGTGTCACGGATAAAACGGAACTGTCCCGTTATAATGGAAACGAAACGATTTCCATCGGGCTGAAAAGACGGCAGACCGCAACCTCGGTTACGCTTTCCAATGAGGTAAAAAGGATCTTAGAGGATTTTCAGGAGGAATATCCGCAGGTCCATGTAGAGATGATCTATGACAGCGCAGATGAGATCGTGGAGACTTTATGGTCTGTTGCAAAGACGCTGGTGCTTGGCGTAGCCCTGGCGATGGCAGTGATCTTTTTGTTCTTTGGCGATATCAAGGGTTCGCTGATCGTGGGTGTGACGATGCCGATCTCGCTGCTGGCAGCGTTGGTATGTATGAATTTTGCCGGCATCTCGCTGAACGTGGTGTCGATGAACGGTCTGGTGCTGTCCATCGGTATGATCACGGACAACGCCGTAGTGGTCATCGAGATGTGCTTCCGCAAACAGGAGGAGGGCATGAGTTACCGTAAGGCGGCTTATGAAGGCGCAAAGATCGTGATGAATTCGATCATCGGCTCGACGATCACCACGGTAGTGGTGTATCTGCCGCTGGTCATGCTCGAGGGCCTGTCGGGACAGATGTTTAAGCAGATGGGACTGACGATCGTGTTTGTGCTGATGGCTTCACTGATCTCTGCCATCACCTTTGTACCGTTCTTCTTCTCGCTGTACCGACCGAAGGAGCGCAAAAACAACCCGGTGACAAAGATCATCAATGCGATCGGGGAAGTCTACGGAAGAGTGCTTGCCAAAATGCTGAATTTCAAAGCGCTGGTGCTGGTGCTGTCCATAGCGCTGTTTGTGCTTGCGATATTTCTGGCTTCCGGCATGCCTACGGAACTGATCGCGACGGCGGATGAGGGCATCGTGCAGATGGATGTGAAATTCCGGCCGAATCTGAGCCTGGAGAATATGAATGCCACGGTACTGGAACTGGAGAAGTTTGTGGCAGATACGGGAATGGCGGATGACTGCAGCGCCACCATCACGGAATCTTCTTCGAGCGCTACGGTAATGGCATATAAGAATGATGATGTCAAACTGACCACGCTGCAGATCGTGGATGCCTGGAATGAGGCGCTGCAGGATTTCTCAGATATGTGTGAGATCACGGTAAGCGCGGGTTCCTCGAGCATGACCGGTTCCGTGGCCGGCGGCGCGACAGAGGAGATCGATATCGCGGCGGATGATATCGCTTCCCTGCGGGAAGCAAGCGACCGCGTCACGGCGCTTCTGCGGGAGACACCGGGCGTGCTGACCGTGACTTCCACCATGGACGAAAGCGGTGCACGTATCATGATCGATGTGGATCCGGAGATGGCGCGTGCCAAAGGCTTCAGCGCACAGCAGATCTCGCAGATGGTCTACATGAACATGGAGGGCAGCGATGCCGGGGAAGTGACGATCGATAAGGAAACCTATGATGTAAAGGTGGAATATCCCAAAGGATATTTTGCTACCGCAGATGATGTGCAGGCCATGACATTCATGAATGCCACCGGTGTAAGCGTGCCGTTATCCGAGATCGCGAATGTGCGCTTTGAACAGGGCTCGCAGATGGTGGCAAGAACGGATGGACGTTTCAGCGCGACGATCGAAGCGGTCATGACCGAGGAGACACAGGCACGTATTATGGAGGAACTGCAGCCGAAACTGGACGCGCTGGATCTGGGAGAAGGGGCAAACTACATCGAAAGCGTGGGCGATGAAATGATGGATGAGGAATTTGCGGCGATCGGCCAGGCCATTGTGATCGCGCTGTATCTGGTATTCATGGTCATGGCGATACAGTTTGAATCCATAGCATATTCCGTCCTGATCATGCTCTGCATCCCGTTTGCGGCCATCGGTTCCGTGTTCATGCTGCTGTTACTGAATGTAAAACTTTCCATGACGGCGCTTCTGGGCGTGATGATGCTGGCCGGGATCGTGGTGAATAACGGTATCATTTATATCGATACGGCAAATCGTTTCCGGCAGGAAGGGGAAGAGGCACGCAGCGCGCTGATCCATG
>JAFUUX010000144.1 GCA_017471325.1 Lachnospiraceae bacterium
CTAGTGGCACCAGCTTTTTGGATAATGAAGATCCTATTAAAGCAAATTATGATAAGACCAGAAGAGTTCACCGAGGATTATTTATTTCTAATCAAGGAATTAAAATCAATGCAGATGTAAATGGTGCTTATCAGATTATGAGAAAAGTATTCCCGGATGTTTTTGCTGACGGGGTACAGGGTGTAGCGTTACACCCAATTAGAGTAAGTATTGCGTAAGTAATGCTGACTAATAAGATGTATATTTTACATAATATATTATGTTAAATATAATCATAACGTGGAGTTTTCACCAAAATGGTGATAAAATGTGGGAAATGTTACTGCAAAACTTTTATTGTGGGCTGACGTAACTGTTCTGAGACCAGGGGTTCTGAACGGTTACCAACAGAACAGATAAACATTGGAGGAAGAGGAAATGAGATTAACCCAGATCATTAACAGCCTGTTGGAAACGGATCTTTATAAATTCAGTATGGGACAGGCGATCTATCATCAGTTCCCCGGATACAAGACCACATGGTCTTTTAAGTGCCGCAATACGGACGTGCGCTTTACACCGGAGATGGTAGAGGAGATCAAAGAACAGATCAAAGCATACTGCGACCTGCGTTTTACGGAGGAAGAACTGGAATACCTGGATACGATCGAATGGTTTAAAGGTTCCTACATTGATTTCCTGCGGCTTTGGAGACCGCGTTTTGAGGACTTTACGATCACGGATGAGGATGACTGCGGACTGGCTATCGAGACCGGCGGCACCTGGCTGAATACTTCCATGTATGAGATCCCCACACTGGCGATCGTCAATGAAGTGTATTTCCGCATGGCATACGATTACGACAAACTGCTGGAAAGTTTTAAAGAGCGCCTGGAAGCAAAGTATCAAAAACTGATGGACGGCAGCTGGTGTGCCGGCGTGTTCTCGGAGTTTGGCATCCGCAGGCGGCTGTCCGCAGAGGCACAGGAGCTGGCAGTGCAGAAGTTTACCACGCTGCATGACTGCCCGTCGGTATTTGTGGGTACTTCCAATGTATTTCTGGCAAAGAAGTTTGGTGTAAAACCGGTCGGTACCATGGCGCATGAGTGGATCATGTGTGTGGGGGAGGGCAATCACAAGCACAATCCGGCATATTCCAACTGGTACGCACTGGATGCGTGGGTAAAGGAATACGGTGTATTGAACGGTACTGCGCTGACGGATGCTATTACCACGGACTGCTTTTTGCGGGATTTCAAACTGACCTATTCCACGCTGTTTTCCGGTGTGCGGCATGATTCCGGCGATCCCATCGCATGGGGAGAAAAGATGATCGCTCATTATGAAAAACTGGGCATCGATCCTAAGACCAAGACGCTGCTCTTCTCGGATTCTCTGGACTTTGAGCGGGCAGACAGGATCTACCGCCATTTCAACGGGCGCGCAAAAGTGGCCTTTGGCATCGGCACCTATCTGGCAAATGATACAAATGTGGAGCCGTTAAACATCGTTATGAAAACGACCAAGTGCAACGGACAGGATGTGGCAAAGATCTCGGATGTGCCCGGCAAGGGCATGTGCAAGAATCCCGCTTATGTGGACTATCTGCAGAGATGTATCGACTGGCGGATGCAGCACGAATAAGGCACAGAGTATTCCCCCGGAAACCCCCGGGGGAGTTTTTTTATATCGCGGATCGCCGGGAGAAATATGTCAGTTGAAACTGACCGTCGGCACACGGGCGGGCAGGGTGCGGCTTCGTCTTCCTGCCGGATCTTCAGTCCAGGATATCCCCGGGATTGTCCCCCGGAGTTTCAAAAGAAAAGGGCGGCAGATCCTGATGCAGGGGAAGTGCCTTCTGCGTGGAAAATATATTTTGCAGCAATCCGGCGTGAAGTGTGTCCGCCTTTCTTTCGATCTCTGAGAGTTCCCCATCCAGCCAGGAAAAGTCTACGGCGCCGGGGCGGAAGATGCGGTCGGCATCTTCATGGGAAAGGGCAAATTCCCGCTGCATGGCCGGTACGCGCACGGAGCCGCCGCTGCCCAGATCATCGGAATATCCGTCCGTGCTTATGAGCAGCAGGCAGCCTTTTTTATTCTTATTTTTCAGTTTCAGATCGATACGCCCCCGGTATTTTCCATAAAGTTCCTGCAGGGTATTGGAAAGGAAGACCAGTTCGCGTACCTGCTGCAGTTCTTCACAAAGTTTTTCCAGCTGCATGTCTGCCGCTGCCAGCGCGCCATAGCGCCCCGGCAGCAGTTTCAGGCGCAGGCGGTTGCGCAGCAGTACCGGGCTGCTAAAGCCGAAGCCCCTGCGGGTTTCGATGCCGTAACGGTATTGCTGCCGGAAAAGTGCGATCTGTTCCAGTGCGCGGTCCAGATCGGCATGCCGGTTTTTACTGTAGATCAGTTCGGTCTTCATCGGTCGGCAGTTTTAGTTTTCCTGGCTGGTCTCTAATTTGCGCAGCAGGGAGATGGCGTCAAACAGCGGACGCTTCATGATATGTTCCGGACCTACGCGGTTGATGATCTCATCGATCATCTCTTCGATATATTCGTCGCTGTATTTTCCGTCCGGACGCAGATAGTCCAGCGTGGGCACACGGGCGGACAGGCCGCTGTCCACCAGGCAGCGCTTTAATTTTACCACGGTTTCATCATAGACTTCGGGACTTTCGTTTTCCCGGATCAGCAACAGTTTCATATGCGCCTCCTTCTGTATTTTTTAAGTTACGGCTGCCCGCAATGAAAGGTTTGCAAAGTTTATTATAAAGCAAAAAGGCCGGTATTTCAATAAAGACGATATTTCAATAAAGACGAAAAACCTCCTTTCTCATAAAAAATATGCTTGCCAGGAAATGTTGTTTATGTTATAGTGGCGTTTGTCGCCGGGAAAGCGCAGCACAAAGGCGCTGCGATCCCTGAATCCGTGTGTTCGAGACCATCCACACGTAAAACAAAACTAAGGAGAAAAAAATGAATAAGAAAACACTGTTCCTCGTTCACGCAGCGATCATCGCTGCTCTGTATGTTGTGCTGACGATGTTGGCCAACGCTCTGGGGCTGGCAAATTACGCCATCCAGGTGCGCTTTTCGGAAGCGCTGACCATTCTGCCCTACTTTACCCCCGCCGCGATCCCCGGCCTGTTTGTGGGATGCATCCTGGCAAATATCCTTGGGGGCTGCCTGCCTTTGGATGTGGTATTTGGCAGTATCGCTACACTGCTGGGTGCAGTGGGCACATACTTTCTGTGCGGCAGGGCAAGGGCCTGGGCACAGACCGACCCGGCAAAGACCTTTCTGGCACCGTTCCCGCCCATCATTGCCAATACCCTGATCGTTCCGTTTGTGCTGGCATACGTGTATCAGTTTGAAGGCTCCATACCGTATTTTATGATGACGGTAGGGATCGGCGAGATCATTTCCTGCGGTGTACTGGGCATTCTCTTATTGAAAGTGCTGCAGAAATACCGTAAGCAGATCTTCGGACAGAACTGAACCCTGTATAGAAAAACATATAGTAACTCTTGCTATAGTAAACGACAAAACTATTTTCGTTTTGTCGTTTACTGCGCCGGATTTTGGCCGCTGAAAGCGGCATATTTCCTTACAAAATCCGTGCGCATCCTCGCGGAGCGTTATAGTAAGCGCAATTATTTATTGCGCTTAC
>JAFUUX010000145.1 GCA_017471325.1 Lachnospiraceae bacterium
CTATTCACAGCCCTTCGTGCTGTGATAGTAACGGGTTTTGCCAATGAAAATCGCCTGCGGCGATGGGCAAAACCCATCTCGCTCGGAATATTTGGGTCGTAATCGCGCAGCAAGTGCGCGATTCGACTGTGAATAGTAACCATATATCATTCTTTATCCGTGACGCATATTACGGATCGCCTGTTTATCCCCGGATCAGGTCACGGATCGTCTGCATCGATACATCGCAGGCCGCCAGTTCATCGGCGCAGCGCTTCAGTTCGGCACTGATCAGTTCCGGATGCCGGATATCCTTCTTGTATTTCATCTCATGCTCCAGCGCTGCCCAGGTATCCATGGCAATGGTCCGCAGCTGTACTTCAACAAAATAAGTGCCCGGTGTGTTGCCGTCAATATCCGGCCCGCTGTCCTCCACCTGCAGGATCAGGTGATAACTGCGGTATCCGTTTGGGTTGGCCACATGTATATAATCCTTCTCCTGCACCACACGGCTGCCCTGCAGCTGCCTGATCTTTTCGACATTCCTGCGGATATCATCGATGAACAGACAGACGATGCGGATACCGATCGCATCATGAATCTCTTTTAATGCACTGTGCGCCGTCTCGGGAATGCCGTCCGATACACACTTTTTGCGCATGCTCTCCTCGCTCTTGATCCGCCAGGACAGATGCTCATATAGTTTTTCTCCGGTCTCTTCGGTAAATGCATTCCCATAGTCACGGATCTTTTCCGTCACCGAAATGGCGATCTGCCGCAATTTATTTTCATAGCCACTATATATGCTTTCCATAGCGTTTTTATCATACCATACCATGTTGCTGCGGTCAAATGTATATTATGTGAACTTCTCTCCCCTGTTTATTTAAACAGGATCGTAAACGTAATCTCGCCGTTTTTATAACTTACCTGTATCCTGGCGCCCAGGCGGTTGCAGATCTCCTGCGCGATCGACAGCCCGATCCCGAAACCGGACTTCTTGCTGTTATGAGACTCATCCTCCTTGTAGAAACGTTCAAAGAACCTGCGGTAATCCACACCTGCACCATTCTGATAACTGTTGCTTACCGCAAGGCGCGCCCCCTTTCCCTGCGCTTTTGCCGTGCAGGAGAGTTTCACCACCCCACCGTCATCGCAGTACTTTGCAGCGTTATCCAGAAGGATCGAAGCCAGTTCCTGCACGCCGCGCCGTTCCGCCTTGATATGCAGGCCTTCTGTGATCTCTCTCTCAAAGCGTTTTCCCTGCTGCAGGATCACCTGCTCAAAGGTATCTGCCTGCTCGGTCACGACCTGCGACACATCCACATCTGCCAGCACCACCTCGTCTTTTTCATCCAGTTTGGATAAAGTGACCAGTTCAGATACCAGCGAATTCAGCCGTTTGACCTGACGCATCGTGGATTCCGTCCACTTGTCTTTTCCATTCAGCATCTCCACCATCTCTGTATTTGCAGAGATCACCGCCAACGGTGTCTTTAACTCATGGCTGGCATTTGTGATAAACTGCTTTTGTTTCTCGGAATTGCGGATGAAAGGATTTACCACCCGCTTGGATAAAAAGATCAGGATCAGGCTGAAAAACAGAAGAATGATAAAACCGACCAGCAGAAGATAATACAGCACCTGACGGATGATCCAGACACGCGAGGTACAGTCTACAAATACAAATAAGCGTGAACCGTCCGAATGAAGTTTCGACTTATAAAAATAGACACTGTTATCGTAGATGATCTGCCCGTCACTCAGTTCCTGCTGCGTGAGATTTTTCGCGATCGTGACCGCTTCCTTATCATCTACCGAAAATACCGAAAGCGTATTCACTGCGGATACGGTTCCGTTTTCTCCGAGTGTCACGGAAAAAAACCTGGTCTCAAACTGCTGCTCAGGCGTGATCACCAAACGTCCCACCGGCTCAAAATGAAAACTGGTGGTCGGCATCACCCCATCATTCTCCAGCAGCACGTCAATGATCGTATTGATCTGCTGTTCAAAAGTTCCGGTTGCCAGATAATACCCAAATACCATGACCAGCGCCAGCGCCAATAACAAAGCCAGCGTAGCCGCCGCCACAAATTGTGCACGTAATCTGTTCAGCATGCTTTCTTTCGTCCTCTTCTTTATTTCTATAGTAAACGACAAAACTATTTTCGTTTTGTCGTTTACTGCGCCGGATTTTGGCCGCTGAAAGCGGCATATTTCCTTACAAAATCCGTGCGCATCCTCGCGGAGCGTTATAGTAAGCGCAATTATTTATTGCGCTTAC
>JAFUUX010000146.1 GCA_017471325.1 Lachnospiraceae bacterium
AAACGACAAAACTATTTTCGTTTTGTCGTTTACTGCGCCGGATTTTGGCCGCTGAAAGCGGCATATTTCCTTACAAAATCCGTGCGCATCCTCGCGGAGCGTTATAGTAAGCGCAATTATTTATTGCGCTTACTATAAATAGAATGACATATTTGGAGGATAGAGATGTCGCTTGCAAAAACGCAGACCTCTGAGAGTTTTCGATTAAGTGCGTTGCTTTCATTTTCAGGAGGATTACAGGACGCATATACTTACAACGTGAGGGATGGTGTATTCGCCAATGCCCAGACCGGCAATGTGGTACTGATGAGCCAGAACTTTATGCAGGGAGAGTGGCATAAGGGGTTACGGTATATGCTTCCGCTCATATTTTTTGCTGCGGGAATCTTTCTGGCTGAAATGATCGAGAGCAGATATAAGACCGGCAGCAAAATCCATTGGAGACAGATCATTCTTCTCATAGAGATCGCAATGCTTTTGGCGGTAGGATTTATGCCGTCAGGGTTAAATATGCTCGCAAACATAATGGTATCATTTTCATGTGCCATGCAGGTGCAGACTTTCAGAAAAGTGCATGGATACGGATATGCCAGTACGATGTGTATCGGCAATCTGAGGAGCGGCACGGAAAGTCTTTCACAGTATTTCAGAACAAAAAAGAAGGAATCCCTGTACAAGGCATTGCATTTCTTTGGGATCATTCTTATCTTTGCCATAGGAGCCGGCATTGGCGGAGTACTTTCTGCAAGGCTTGGTATCGGAACGATATGGATCTCACCGGCGATTCTTCTTGTGGTGGCCCTGATGATGATAAAAGAGTGAGATAAGGGGAGTATTTGTATATGATGCCGAGCAAAAGACAAGATAGTGTTACAGCGGAAAAGCAATGGCCTCATCATATAACTGTTTCAGTGTCCGTATGAATGCCTGCAGGCTTTCCCGGCCGGTCATAAGATCCTCCGATATCAGTGATATTCAAAAATTATAGTAAGCGCAATAAGTAATTGCGCTTACTATAAAAATAATACTTGAAATAATAGTCTGGTTGCAGTATTATAATAAATAGATTGCATGCAATATTAACGCACGCAATAAAACACATCATATGGAGGTACGTTGAAATGGAAGGAATAGAAAGAGTATGCAGGTTTATCAGCGAGGCAGAGACATATTATCTGGCAACGGTAGAGGGAGATCAGCCCAGAGTCCGTCCTTTCGGGACGATCCTTTTGGATGGCGGCAGGCTCTATATCCAGACCGGAAAAGTGAAGGATGTATCAAAGCAGATATCGGCGAATCCGAAAGTCGAACTGTGCGCATATAAGGATGGCCGGTGGGTTCGTGTGGCCGGCGAACTTGTAAATGATGATTCCAAAGTGGTCAAGGAAAAGATGCTCGAAAAGATGCCAAGCCTTAAGGGGATGTACAGTGCAGATGATGACAATATGCAGATGCTGTATTTCAAGGATGCGGTAGCGACATTCTGTTCGTTTACAGAGGCGCCGGAGCAGGTAAAATTTTAAGAGATATGATCCAAAAGGCAGTCTTTAGGGCTGCCTTTTTTGTAAAAAACAGCAAATAAAGTTAAGAGGAGGAATGGTTGAAATGAAGACGCTGGTGGTATACTTTTCACTTGAAGGAAATACGGAATACGTCGCAAACAGGATCAAAGAGAAGACAGGTTCGGATCTGCTGAAACTTATCCCTAAGAAGGCATACCATGACAAAGGGTTTGCCAAGTTTTTCTGGGGAGGTAAGAGTGCAGTGATGGCAGAAAAGCCGGAACTGGAACCCTATGACGTCCATCTGTCGGAATATGACCGGATCATATTTGGGTTTCCGGTATGGGCTTCAAATTTCACACCGCCGATCAGAACATTTGTGGAGGATAACAGGAGCGGCCTGAATGGGAAAAAAGTAGCCGCATTTGCCTGTCAGAGCGGTTCGGGGGCTGAGAAGGCACTTGTAAAACTCGCAAAGACGATAGGGATCGACAGTTTTGAGCAAAAAGCTGTATTCATAGATCCCAAGGCAAAGAGGGGCGCGGATACTGATGCAAAGATCGAGACGTTTTGCGAGAAGCTGAATGCGTAGGGGCAGAGCCGGAGTTGTGCTTACAACTGCGGGAATAGCGGGAAAAGATTTACTGATTTTTGACGGTATCGCTGAGGAAGAGTTCTTGTAATGAATATAGAAAAATTCAAAGCAGAAGGAAAAGAGGCAACCTTATATCATTCCAAAGGATCGGGAAGCCCGCTGATCTTATTAAATAATTATGCCGGCGACGGGAAATCCGTTATGGAAGCGGCGGAACAGCTGGAAGAAAAAGACTTTAACCTTCTTTGCGTCGGAAACCTTAACTGGGATCAGGATATGACACCCTGGGATTGTCCGATGATATCGCCAAAGGACACACCCTGCATGGGGGGAGCGGATGGATACCTGAAGTTTCTTCTGGAGGATATCCTTCCGGAGTGCATAAAAAGGGTAGACGGAAAACCTTCTCACATCAGTATAGCAGGGTATTCGCTTGCGGGACTTTTCGCATTGTATGCGCTGTATCATACGGATGTATTTGAGCGCGCAGCCAGTATATCGGGCTCCTTGTGGTTTCCGGATTTCAAGGAATATGTATTCTCGCATGAAATGAAGAAAAAACCGGAGAAACTATATCTTTCCCTGGGAGATAAAGAGGCAAGGACGAGAAATCCGTACATTCAGGCGGTGCAGGAGAACACGGAAAGTATTGTAGGGCATTTCCGCAGGACTGGAATTGATGTGACCTTTGAGATGAACCCGGGCAATCATTTTAAGAATGCGGCACTTAGAAGCGCCAAAGGCATCCTGGCGATCATTTGAGGAGCCGGATACCGTTAGCGACCGTTCTTTGCACTGCATAGTGTTTTTTGTAAGAAGCAAACTTCTAACGAAAACATCTATACGAAGTGGTTTTATAACGGAAACACTTATGGTCGGTTATAGATGTTCTTGTTGGCAGTTCTGCTGCGTTACAAGAATAAATCATTCCAGTACAGATCGGAACTGATCGCATAGATCAGCAGCCGGATATCCTTATCCCGCAGGGATTCATTCAGTTTTTCTATAAAAAGGTGTGTCTGGGGATCGTATATCCTGGAAGTACATAATACGATTATTTTTTTATTGCATATCATATCGGCGGCGCTTTCTTTTCTGCGGTGATATTTTATGAGCATAATGATATAAAGTCTGCTGAAATTATATCATATCAGACAAAAAAATCCAATAGATACGGCATTTAATTATCCTTGACAATAATGGCGATAGTATGGTATGTTCAACCAAAAGTAATCTATGGAAGAGATTCGCCGGATCTGCCGGCAAAGTCTGTTTTTGCCGATGCGGCACGATGCTGTCAGCGAAAAGTAAAAGCAGTTTCAGGGAGATGTTTGCAATGAGGTATGCAATGGCATTACAACTTGGCTGTGATCTTTCCGGGACGTATTTCGGGGGCTTGCGAGCAGTTATCCGGCCATACCACAGGATGATATTTGCATATGAACGTGACAAGGCCGTTATGTCTAAGAGACGATAGGGACATGGCGGTCTTGTCATGTTTTGAAGGCATCAGGTACGGGTGTCAGAAACAAAGGTGATGAATGGAAATGGCGACCGTCGCACGCAGAATATAAAGATGGGATTTTAGCATGAAAAGAAAAAGTACAACAGCAGTCATATTGATAGCGTCTCTTCTCCTGGCGATCATGGCTTTTGATACATGGATCCTTTTTTCGCAGATGCGGCGGATGACGCGCCAGTCCGGAAGTTTCCAACTGGAATCCGTCAGCGGAAAACTGGAAGCAACGATCAGTGAGGCAGAAGGTGTAACAATGCGGACTGCGCTTAAGGCCAGGGAGTATCTTTCGGATCAGGAGGCTTTTAAAGAGTTTATCAGGGAAAGGAAAGAGGAACTTCTTGCGGACGGCAGCGGGGCATTTAATGTTTATATCGCGGATGAGGAATTTGTTTTCATACCGGATTTTGATATGCCGGATGATTATGTGGTAACGGAGAGGGTATGGTATACCGGGGCAGCAAAGGAGCCGGGCAGGACATATGTTTCCTCACCGTATCAGGATGCGATGACGGGGGATATCTGCTATAGCGTTTCCGTGATGCTGGGGGACGGCAGGACGGTACTGGGGATCGATTATACAATGGAGAATATCCAGGAGTATATCCACCAGATGGGTGTAAATGCTGTAAATGCAGTGATCGTTACGGATGAGGGGATCATAGCAGGATGCTCTGATGAGTCAATGGTGGGCAGGAAACTTTTGGAAGTGATCCCGGATTACGCAGGGATCTATGCAGGGGCAAAGAACAGGGAAGGTGTGGCAACGGGCCGGATCAAGAACGG
>JAFUUX010000147.1 GCA_017471325.1 Lachnospiraceae bacterium
AAATGTTAACTTCCTCAAATTTTCTATCTCGTTACCGCTTTCTATTCCTTGATCCCTGACTTCAGAAACCTGACAACCTCATCGTAAGGCTTATTGCTCTTCAAAAGTAGCGAATACAGCTCATCCTTCCGCAAAGCGTCCCTTTTCTCCATCAGTTCATGCAGATTCTTTACAGCAAATTCATAAGCAGCTTTCGCTGACACAACCCGTTCCTGAGCTCGCTGGATTTTTTCATCCAACACATCTGAATTCATCTTCCGTCCGCTTCTTCCCGAGCTTTTCTTTACAGCCATGTTCAGGCTCCTTTCTTCAGCGTCCCCTCCGCAATCCGCTTCAATTCAATCTGCAGCTCTAACGCTTGGGCTTCTATGTATCCGGCATCTATATTGAATGCCTGCAGGATATCCTTCTGTGTTCTTGTCACTGCATGATCCAGCCTGTACAGACCATCCGTTAGCCGAACTACCTCTATCTTTTCCAACTCCCTGATTGCTGCCGGAACTGTCATATAGTTCGGTGCTTTTTCAATCTTTTTCTTCTCTTCCCGCAAGGCTCTGTATATCCTATTGCGGATTACCAAGGCAATAAACGCTATGAATATTTTTGATGCAACCGCCTCATTACTGTATACCCGGAATGCGGCATCATCCAGATAAGATTTGTCAGCCCGGAACAGCTTCTCAGATTCATCTCTGCTCTTATAGAGACTCAATGCCTCCTCTGCAGTCATCTGGTCAGATGTAACCAACGAAAAGTAGCCCTGAAAACCGGTCTCATTCTCGATAACATCGCTTCGTTCCCTCGCAAACAGGAATGTTTTCTTTGATATTATCTCACGTTCCTTGCCATCATGTCCCTTTACTGTCTCCTTTTCCTCGTGGTAGAACAGTTCATAGTATTCCTCATACTGCTTCGAGAAAGTGATCTCCTGCCCCTCGTGTTTCTTCAGCGTATCCTCCATCTTGCGCAGTGTCTCTTCCAATAACCTGCGTTCATAGTTTTCCCGACTCAGACTATAGTAGAGATGGAAATACCTTTCTTTCTCATCGGATTCGTACATCTTCCGCTTCACAGTGATCCCAGCCACGGAGTGTTCCTTGATATAATATGCCCTTTTCTTCTCGAAGCTTCCTTTCACCTCCGAGATCATATCCCTGACCAGCGGCTTAAGTCCTTTCACCATGATAATGAAATCGTAACCGCATTCATCTATGTACAGCAGATTCTTTCTGTCAAAGTAGCCGCGGTCGAGTATAAACCCTATATGGCGGTAACCATACCCCTGTGCCTTTCCTATCATCTGTCTCAGCTGCGACACATCATTGATGCTGCCCGGGTATTCCTCATAAAACGCCGGATCTCCGTCCTTCACATTGTATGCTACTGCATAATTGACGATCGGCTTCGACTCATCATCCTTTGCATTGCCAAACTCAGCGAAATCAACCTCTCCAGCCTGGCAGTTTTTATTCGTTGCATCGTAACTGATATAAACCTTTTCCCTGTGATCCTTTATCTCATTCCATGCATTAAGGAACCCTATCCGCTGGTCATCCGTGATCTCTCGAAGAAATGATGAAATCCTGCTGTCGGAATACTGTACCATATTGTTTGTGAACAGTGGATGGTTGTATGCATAGGCCGGATAGTACTGACCGGCATTATTCTCCGTAATGATCGAATACGCTGCAATATCCATGAGCAGCCCTTTGCTTTCTGTATCAAACTGTTGATCCAGCAGTGCCGAGATGCCCGTCTCATCAAATAGTTTTCTTATGAGGACATAACAACCAATCCGGAGGCAGGCAGATCTGCCTCGACTGTCGTATTTATCCGGAAATGCCTCTTCAGAAAAATACTTCAGATAATTCTGATTCGGCCACATCTTGTCGGGATTCTGCGGATCCTGCTTTCCAATAGTTGATCGACGTGGTGCGGTATACCCTTTCGATTTCACATAATTTCTTTCATATTCGTAATCAATGTACACCGTTCCATTTTTTGTCTGCCGGACGATTCCCGGAACCTTCGGTATATCAACAGTAAATGCAAAGTACATTTGTCCTCCTTACGAGATGGAATTCTATCTCGTAAATTATACCAAATATTGAGCAGAATAGCAATACTATTTCACAAAATATCCCTTTTTTTTAAGCTTCACAAGCGATTTGCACATCTATAAAGCTAACGAGATAGAAAATCTATAGGAAGTTAACACTCCTACACTTATTGTAATTTAGGGACAAACACATTAGGCAAAGACGGCAACACAATAAGTGTTTTTGGGGATAGTGTAATACATGAAAATCGCAGATGTGTCATAAAAATATGGATTGTCTTTCCAGGAATATTTTTTTAACAAAACTCTTAAAGAGTTGACTAACAACACTAAAAGTGATAATCTAATTGTGATTTTTTGATTTTTTGATTTTTTGATTTTTTGGAAAGGGAATCATCAATGAATGAAAAATATCCTATGGCTTTGCCGGAAGGCAGTGTGCTGGCAGGGCAATATGTAATCGAAAAAGTATTGGGGCAGGGCGGTTTTGGCATCACCTATCAGGCAAAGGATCATAAGAGCGGAAACCGTGTCGCGGTGAAGGAATTCTTTCCTGAATCTATGGCACATCGTGAAGGATCGCATTCTGTTATGTCCTATTCCGGTGAGCAGCAGGAAAATTTTGAATATGGTAAAGAATGCTTTCTGCAGGAAGCAGAAACACTGGCGCAGTTTATCGGAAATGAGAATATTGTTCGTATCCATACCTATTTTGAGGAAAACGGAACGGCTTATTTTGTCATGGATTTTGTGGACGGGACAAGTTTTGATGAGTACCTGAAGGAAAGGGGGGGAAAGATCTCTTTTGACGAAGCCGCAAAGATTTTGATCCCTGTTATGGATGCGCTGGCTATTGTTCATGGACGTGGGATCGTCCACCGGGATGTGACACCGGATAATATCTATATCACAAAGGACGGCACGGTAAAACTGCTGGATTTCGGTGCTGCCAGATACAGTCTGGGGGATAAGAGCCGCAGTCTGGATGTGATATTAAAGCACGGCTTTGCGCCAAAGGAGCAGTATGCAAGGCATGGAAAACAGGGACCTTTTACGGATGTGTATGCGCTGGGAGCGACCTTTTATTTTGCGCTGACGGGAAAGAGACCGCCGGATTCCGTGGAACGCATGGATGTGGACGAGATCGTACTGCCCTCTGTGCTGGGAGTGAGCATCAGCCGGGAAGCAGAGGAAGCCATCATGATGGCGCTGAATGTGCGTGCGGAAGACCGTTTTCAGACGATGACGGCGTTTAAGAATGCCATGATGGATCTGAATGCCGGCGCGGCACCGGTGGTGCAGCGTATCTTTACGGCGCCGGCAGAGAAGACAGCGGTAACCGATGCTGTAGGAAAGAGCAGCGTCATTACCCCGTCACAGCAGATCTACAAATCCGCAGCCATGGCAGGGGCAGGAACAGATGCAGGAACAAATGTTGGAGCAGATATCACAGCAGCACCTGTGAAGAAACCGAAAAGGAAACAGACCGTGATCATTGCGGTTGCAGCTGCAGTCCTGCTGATAGTGACAGCGGTGCTGATATTCGGGAAAAAGAATGTGACGGGGGAATATGTGGCTGAAATCAATGTAGATAAGGCTTTGAGAGCAACGGCAGAGGATAAAGAGGATAAGGAGTTATTATTTAAGTACTTCTATACAGATCTTATATATATCTGCGAATTGAATCTGGAAAAGGCAGGAGATGGAGAGTTGTACATTGATTATGATGCTTTCATAGATTCTTATAATAAAAATATCAGGGAAAATACCAGGGCATACTGGGAGGAATATGCAAAATTGCACGACAATGTGAGTGATTTGGATGAGTTTATGGCATCGTATGAGGGAGGAGCAGACGGATGGGTGGAAGATCAGATCAATCAAAGTTTGTTGGAGAAAAGTAATCTCAATATTGAAAATAAAAAATATGATCTCGAGTATGAAGTGGATCACGACATTATATATTTGGAAATCGAGATGGACGGGAAAGAAATTGAGATCAAAGGCACGATAGAAAAAAACGGGACGATCAACCTAAAACTTCCAGAGGAGATTACATTCACCGGCGAGTCGGAGAGAGCCCAGTTCTCAAAACAACGTTAATTTTGGAGAGAAGTGGAACAGAGGGGAGAAAAATGAACGATAAATATCCATTAGCCTTACCGGAAAATACAGTGCTTGCCGGACAGTATATCATTGAAAAAGTATTAGGACAGGGTGGATTTGGCATCACGTATGCCGCGTGGGATCATAAAAGCGATCATCGCGTGGCCATCAAGGAATTTTTTCCGGATTCCCTGGCAACGAGGCAGAATCTGACAGTGGTGCCCTTTACCGGAGAACGTGAGGAAAGTTTTAATTATGGTAAAGAATGCTTTTTGCAGGAAGCGGAAACCCTGGCGAGATTTATCGGAAATGAGAATATCGTCCGGATTTACAGTTATTTTGAGGAATACGGCACAGCGTTCTTTGTCATGGAGTTCATCGAAGGCACCAGTTTTGATGTGTACTTAAAGGAGCGGGGAGGGCGCATTTCATTTGAGGAAGCAGCCAATATCCTGATCCCCATTATGGATGCATTGGCAGTGGTACATGCAAACGGGATTGTCCATAGGGATGTGACACCGGATAATATCTATATCACGAAAGACGGTGTAGTGAAACTGCTGGATTTCGGTGCAGCCAGGTATAGTCTGGGAGATAAGAGCCGCAGTCTGGACGTAGTATTAAAGCATGGTTTCGCGCCCAAAGAGCAGTATGCGCGGCATGGCAGACAGGGACCGTTTACAGATGTGTATGCGTTGGGAGCCACCTTTTATTTTGCATTGACAGGGAAAAGACCGCCCGATTCAGTGGAGCGTATGGATGTGGACGAGCTGATCCCGCCCAGCGCTTTGGGCGTGCAGATCTCGAAGGATGAAGAATCGGCGATCCTTTTAGCTTTGAAAGTGCGGGAGGCAGAGCGTTTTCAGAGCATGGGAGCTTTTAAGGGCGCTTTGATGAGCCTGTCATCCCGGATTCCGGCAGAGGTACGGCAAATGTCTCAGGGGCAGTATCCGCGGGAGGCACAGCCAGCAGGAACAGTAAAGGATGCCGCAACGGCCGCAAAAGCAGCGGCAAGTGCTACAGCAGATGCTGCAAAAGCAGCGGCAGGTGCAGCGGTGGCAGGTCTGGATAAACTGGGCGGTGCTATTGTTGGTACGGGTGAGAAAATACAGAATGCCCTCAAAGAGCAGTCGGAGGTCTCTGCGCAAAAAAAGAGAGAACGTGACGAAAAGGCGGCACAGAAAAGGGCGGAGAAAGAGGCCTTCGAAGCACAGAAAAAAGCAGAGCGTGAAGCAGCAGAAGCCCAAAGGCAGGCAGAAAACCAGCGCACAGAAATGCAAAAAAAGGCTGCCGAACCGAAAACAGAAATAAAATCCCGCAAGCCGGAGGAAAAGTCGGATGCGGAAAAAGACGCAAATGAGTTATTTGATGATTTTAAAAGAATCCGCGAAAAAAGAGAAAAAAACAAAAAAATGATAGTGCCTGCTGTCGTTCTGGTTTTGGCAGTTATTGGTATCCTGATATTTATCGTCACCCCCCGGGTGCGGTACAGGTCTGCGGAGAAGGCGCTGCAGAGCGGAAACTATGATGAGGCGATCGCCGGCTTTACTCAATTGGGAAACTTTTGGGACTCACAGACGCAGATCAAAAAGGCGAAATATTTGAAAGCCGATAAACTGCTTGCTGCGGGAGCGTATGATGATGCCATTGTGCTTTATACGGAACTTGGGGCTTATTATGAATCTCAAGAACTGTTAAACGAGGCCAGACTGGGCAAAGCAGGTGTGCTGGTGGCAGAAGGAAACTATGACGAGGCGAACGAGATCCTTGCGCAGATGGAGGAAGATGAAAATGTAAGGGAACTTAAAAATGAGATCACGTTTGAACGGGCAGTGGATCTGTATGAAACGGGAGACTACGATACGGCGCAGGTGAGTTTTCAAAGACTCAACAATGAGGGGTATAGTAAAGATGAGACGGAATTGTATTTGCAAAAATGCAGCTATGAAATGGGAAAGGAAAGCCTGGAGAATGGAAGTTATGCAGTTGCGATCCAATATCTGAAAGATCTTGATTATGAGGATGCGCAGGATCTGCTGCTGGAAGCAAAGTGGGGATATATTCAGGCGCATTATAACAATACGGATAGTACTACATGTACTTATGTCAAGGACCTGATCGCCGGAGGATATCCGGGAGCACAGAATACCTATGACAAACTGTATTCATGGAAAGTAGAGATACTTGGCTTTAATGATGATCGTGGAAGCAGCAGCTATGTAAAGCAGGTCAGTGTTGATGGATCATGGGTTTGCCATGCCAGACTAACGGGTGGCGAACCGTTTGCCAGCACAACGATCACCTATGCGGTTGTAGGTGTAACTGGAATATCTAAATATGGAGGGGAATGTGAAGAGCTTAAGAAGGCCGGGGATACATGTGCCTTATCATATTCGTATACTAACGGAACAGGACCGGAAGGGACATTTACTTTTTATTTCTATCAGGGAGATAAAGAACTGGCACGCGGTTCTGTTCAATTGGTTAAATAGTCCGAAATACAGAAGGAAAACACAGAAATGAAATGCAATAATATATTTAAAATATACAGGAGGGAAAACAAATGGCATTAATTGAGTGCGCAAACGGGCATCTTTATGACACGGATCAATATGCGTCCTGTCCGTATTGCTCCGGCGGCATGAACCGTGTGGAGTTTGGCGGAGGGGACAGCGGCATTGGTAAAACCGTGGGAGCACCCGGGGCGGTGCCGTCTTTTGACACCAATGCCCCCAGGGCAAGTTACGGCTATGTAAATCCGGAGATCGGCGCAACGGTGGCACCGTCCAATTATCAGGCGCAGCCGAAAAGGAATGACAGTGATACCGGAAAAACCGTGGCAGTACTGCAGAAGAGCATGAAGATCGAACCGGTAGTAGGCTGGCTGGTATGCATTGAGGGTAAGGATAAGGGAAAGGATTATCGCATTGCGGCTAAAAATAATACCATTGGCCGTGGTGATAAGATGGATATCCAGATCAAAGGGGATGACACCATTTCCAGAGAGAATCATGCGCGCCTGGCCTATGATGTGAAACACAATGCATTTCATCTGGTGCCGGGGGAGAATACCAACGGGATCTATCTTGGGGATGAACCGGTATATGTACCGACCAAACTGAAAGCCTATGATCTGATCGAACTGGGAGAGAGCAAGTTTCTCTTTATCCCGTTCTGCAGTGAAAAGTTTACCTGGCAGGACGGTATGAAGCAGGGGGAGTAAGATGGGATTATCCATATTTGGGAAAAAAGAGGAAGCGGAGTATGTACAGCCTCTGGTAGCCAGGCCGAGAGTACAAAGGCAGCTCAGTTATCGGATCGCAAATTTACAGGGAGTGGGTGCCAGAGCCAGACAGGAGGATTCCTTTGCGGTAGCAAATGCCATGGATGTCAGCCAGATCCGGGAGCAGGGCTTGTTTTTTGCCGTCTGCGATGGCATGGGAGGCATGAAGGATGGCAAACTGGGAAGCGAGACCGCGATCGCCAGCCTTCGTACTACGTTTATGAAGATAGACCGGAACGGTGATATAGCGGCACAGTTAAAGCAGGGGATCTATACCGCATCAGAGGAGGTAGAGGCAGTGATCGGCGGGGAGGGAGGCAGTACTGCCATCGCATGCATCATCTACCAGGAAAAACTATACTATGCCGGTGTTGGGGACAGTTTTCTTTATCTGCTGCGGGATGGTCAGCTATATCGTATCAACAGGGAGCAGAATGTATGCCACCGGACCTACCTGGAAGTGATCCGGGAGGGCGGCATCGACCCGGCAGACTATCAGGATATGGATGAGGCAGGAGCGCTCACGGAATTTTTGGGAATGATAGGTCTGGAAGATGTAGACTGGCTCATACGCCCCATGCCGCTGCAAAACGGTGATGTTCTGCTGGCGTGCTCAGATGGCGTGGGCGGTGTTTTGGAGGAGGATGAAGTGCGCATGGCACTTACACTTCCTACGGAACAGGAAATGTGCAACTTTATGGAGCAGAGGCTGATCGACCATGCCAGAAGAAATCAGGATAATTATACGGCGTTGGTTGTGAAGTGTGTGTATTAATACAAAAAAGGAGAGGAAAATGAAAAATAAGGGAAGCAGGAAAAAAATATCGCAGATATTGTGCGCGGTGATGGCGGTACTGATATGCATCATCTCAATAAATCCGCTGGATGTCAGCGCAGGCTTTGATAATGATGTGAAACAGAGCGTAGTGGTAGTGGCATGTTATCTCATTAGTGCTGATGATCCTGATATTATACTTGATGGCGGTCATGGAACAGGTTTTTTTGTTGGAGAAGAAGGCAAGGATCCGGAGTATCTCGTAACGAACCACCATGTGATAGATACCTGGCTGGAAAATGGAAAGGGAGAAAAGTATTCAGTTTTGGTATCAGGCGGATACAAAGTAACGGTAAGGGCAACCGTGAGGGTATATTTTTCGTCAGATGATTATGTAGAGGCCAGAGTGGTTGATTCTGATGAATCAGCAGATATTGCCTTGCTGCGTATCGGAAGTCCTACAAGTGAAAGGAAACCGATAGCGCTGCATATCCCGCAGGAGGATGAGGTAGGTGAAAAGGTATGGTGTGTGGGATATCCCGGAATTGCGGATAACAAAGTTGTTGAAGCAGATAGTAAGTGGGGGATTAATGATGCGAGTGTTACATCCGGCACGCTGAGCAGGCTGACAACGCTGGCAGGAACAGGCGTTAAGGCGATTCAGACCGATGCACAGATCAATCACGGAAATTCCGGTGGACCCATGGTGTTGGAGAGCGGTGCCGTGATAGGTCTGAACTCATGGGGCTGGAGCAACGAAATTGGTGAGTCGGAAAGTTACGCTGTCAGTATTGCGGAGGTAATTCCTGTATTAACAAAGCACGGAATCGCCTATATGGAATATGGCGCAGCCGGCAAGGCAGAAACAGAAACGGAGGAGACGGAAAAAACAGAGGAAGCAGCAGAAACGCAGGACTCTGGTCGTGAAGAAAAAACGGAGAGAAATAGCAACGGCGTGGTGATCGCTATTGTGGCAGTCGTGGCAGTTGTGGCGATTGCGGTAGCGGCTGTCGTAGTCAATAAGAATAAGAAGGGCACAGCAGCACCGCAGGCAGCAGCACAGCCGCAGGCAGTACCTGCACCCGCGAAACGTGCTATGATCAGATCCATGTCGGTACAGCATAATGGACTGACCATAGCAGTGCATGGTACCCCGATCATGATCGGGCGTGATCCGGCCAGCTGCAAGATCGTGTACCAGCAGGGCACACAGGGCGTCAGCGGCAAGCATTGTACGGTATCCTTTGATGAGGCGACAGGTGATTTCCTGGTAACCGACCTGCGTTCCACTTACGGTACTTTCCTGATGAACGGTCAGAAACTGAATGCGAACGTGCCGTTCCGTCTGAAGGCCGGTGAGAGTTTTTATGTGGGTGATAAGGCAAATGTGATCCGTGTGGAACTGGGGTAAGGGATAATGTTTGACGTATATGAATATACAAATCAGGGCGGCCGTGATTATAACGAAGATGCCGTGGGACATTGCATAGATGGTGAATATGGGATCTTCGTGGTAGCGGACGGTCTGGGCGGACATTCTTTCGGCGAGGTGGCTTCGGCCTGCGTGCGCGATACGCTGACCGGAGCCTGGCCGCCGGCGGCGGAGGATGACCTGGGCACATGGCTGCGGGAGCGTATCGCGGAGGCAAATGACCGCATACTAGCGCTGCAAAAAGAAAAGGGAACGACTTTAAAGAGTACGGCAGTCGTTCTGCTGATTGCAGATGGCCAAGCCATTTGGGCACATGTAGGAGATTCACGGTTATATTATATCCATGAAGGACGTTTACAGGAGGTGACGGAAGATCATTCTGTTGCGTTTAAGAAATACAAGGCAGGTGAGATCACCAAAGCACAGATCGCACAGGATGAGGATCAGTCCCGCTTACTGCGAACATTGGGGAGTGAGGAGCGGAATGAGCCGACAGTGCGTTTTTTGGAAAAATATATAGTACCGGGAGACGGCTTTCTGCTCTGTTCCGATGGTGCCTGGGAGTACCTTAAGGATGAAGAGATAGCCATTGACCTGTTAAAGGCAGAGAATGCGGAGCAATGGGCGGATTGCCTGCGCCTTCGTATGATGGACCGGATCAGTCCGGGAAATGACAATCTGACATTGATGACAGTGATCATGCAATAGTTCAGGAGTATTTTACATGGCAGATCTGCCGGCTGCCATGTTTTTCTTTGCGGGAGGATGAAATGAAAAAAAGAATGTGGATATGGATGCTTTCTCTGGTGCTGCTTATAGGTAATGCCTTTCCGGTGGTGACACTGGCTGAGGGGATAGATTACCGGCCGCCGTTTCCGTGGCAGGGCAGCGATGAGGGATCATCTGAAGGAGAGGAGCCGGAGGAAGCGCAGGGAGAACAGACGGATATTTGTGCGGTTTCGGCGTATGTAAAGAATGATAAATTGTATGCCTTTGTAGATGTAAATGAGGATATGGACGTCAATGATGCCGGACTGAAACTTTTCTCTGCGGATATGGATAGTACAGCAGAGGTGCCGCTTGTGCATGGGGAAGGAAATGTGCATTATATCTTTATGATAGATGCATCCAAATCCATGCGTACTTATAAGGATACGATCAATGCCTATCTGGAAGGTATTACAGAGGGAGAGCAGCGCACGGCATATTATACACTTGCTACTTTTGGAGACATGTTTGATGTAGTAAAAGAAAAGATGACCGATGGCAATGCGCTGCTGCGGGAGATGGATCATTTATCCTTTTCGGAGAGGTATACAGACCCGTATGGCGGGATGAAGAGCGCGCTGCGCTGGCTGGACGGATATCCGCGCGCTGGCGGAGATCTGGTGTGTCTGGTCATGATCACAGATGGCAAGCCGGAATACGAAACTTTGACGCAGGAGGAAGTACAGGAGCTGATGGGAGAGGCCAAAGATGCCATAGAGAATACTCCGGAAGTCGTCATCAGTTCCTTCTGTGTAGGGCAATGGAAGCAGGAAGCCGGAGAAATCCTGCAGGCAGGCAGAGGAATGCATGAAGCCGCAACGAAAAAAGAGCAGGCAGAGACAGCAGGCAAAGAATTGGCATCGTGGCTGGATAAACTGTATTTGGCAGAGTACATTATACTTAACAAGATGCCTTCGCGTTTTGATATACAGTTATTGCCGCAAGATGTAAAAGATAACGCTGGTAATAAGATACTGTATGAAACATGTCTGGAACTCACTAACGTGCCGAATCTGGATCTGGGGATAGCCGGAGAGTGGCAGGAGATAACACCGACGGAAACAGAGAAACCGACAGAAACTGCAGAGCCGGCAGAAACTGCAGAGCCGACAGAGACAGTAAAAGAGACAGAAATATCGGAGAATGACAAAAAAGAGGAAGAACAAAAAGACGAAGAACAAAAAGACGATGAGCGGGATGATGACGAGGAGGAAGAAAGCAGTTCCATATTGGTACCGGTTGCCATAGGTGCCTGTGCGGTCATTGTGATCTGTGCCGTTGGCATGATCATTCTTTCTAATAAGAACAGAGAAAAATCAATGAAAGCACAGCCGGCACCCGGTTCGATTCCGCTGCAATTGGAAGTATATGCAGGCAGGTGTCTGGTGCGCAGCACTACATTGTATCTGGCGGACAGCCTGCTCATAGGCAGTGCGCAGGCTGCGGACATCCGTTTTGATGAACCGTCGGTAGCACCGCAGCATGCCAAACTTGTGCAGAAGAATGGACAGGTTTACATTACGGATCTGGGTACTTCTTCGAGCGGAGTTGCAGTAGAGGGAATGCGTATTCAGGGAGAAAACATTCTGCGCAGCAATAATGTGATCACCATAGGGGATGCGGAATTTGGAATAAAGTTTTAGTTTTGCCGGAAAGTATGAAGGTTGTTGGAAAGCATGATCGTTGCTATTTCGGATCACTGGCCGTGATAGCAGCGATCATTTTTGTTATGTGCTGCATCCCTGATATGGCGCTGCATGACAGGCGCAGACCGGATCGGGTGATAGGCAGGGGGAGTCTTTTGTGGTATAATGCTATGGTAAGAGGGAGAAAACCGCATGATCAAAGAGATACATATCACAACTTTGGATGAACTGCTGCCGCTTTTGACGGAGCAGGATCACCGGGCAGACCTGCACAGGAACCGCAGTTCCTATATCACCAGATTGAATTCTGAAAGGGCGGTATAAATGGATAGAAAAGTGAGAAATAACAGGCATCAGAATATTATAGGCATTTTGATTTTGGCACTTGGTATTTTCATTGCGTTTGCCGTGTTCTACCATTCAAATGTGGGCCGTATCACTGCCCAGAACCGGAATTATATCGAAGACACCGCCACAAACCGGGCGGCCTCGCTGGATATTTTCTTTGAGGAAAACCTCCATCATATCAATACCGCTTCCATTGCACTCGAGGCGGAATTCCTCAGCAGAGGATTTGACGCGTCCGCGTTGAATGTGGAAAGCGCAGAGAACATTCCGGAGACTGCATCCACGCAGATCTATGATATTTTGTCCCTTTATCAGGAACGCTTCGGCTTTGATTATCTTCGGTACGTCGATCGCTATGGCCGGTATTACTCGACACGTGGGATTGGTGTGCAGGCGGATGTCTCCCAGAGAGAATACTATCAGCGTGGCATAGAAGGCCATTCCGGGGTAACGTATGTTCTGACACCTGTTGTAGCCACAGAGCGGCAGTTTGGCTTCTACGCGCCGGTCTATGCAAGCGGATGGGAAGAAGGAGAAATCATCGGTGTCGTAGTCGGATTCTTTGGAGAGGACCGGATCAGAAACCTTATCTCTGTCAATATCTTTGATTATCCTTGTGAGGCGGTGCTGTGCGACCGGGACGGCACAGTGATCCAGAACACTGCCGGAAATGAACGTTTCGACAATTTTCTGACTGCTGTGCAGGATGGGATCATGGACATGAAAATGCCGGATTTCTCCGGTGGAAACAGCTTTCCGTTTACATTCCGCGACTCGGGCAGGGACTCCGTTGGATATGCCGCTTATATTGGCAGCTCTTCGGACTATTACATCGTTGTATATTTCCCGCCGGAAGTCTATCAAACCATGATCAGCAACGCGAATCGAAACGGCGTAATGCTTCTGTCCATTCTGGTGTCACTGTTCCTTTGTGTGGGAACGTACTTCATCATCCGATATATCAGGCAGCGCAGGAGGATCATCGCCGAGGCGGACAGTACGATTGCTGCGGCGAACGACACCATCGCGGAGTCCGGGAAGATGATCACCGCGCTGGCCTCAGACTACTGGGGTGTCTATTATCTGGAACTGGACAAAAACGAGGGGATATGCTACCAGGCGCATACCGCGCTTCAGGAAGGGCTCAAGGTCGGAGAGCATTTTCCGTATCTGAATACCCTTACAGCATATGCGGAAAAGTACATCATTGAGAAGCATCGAGGTGCTTTCCTTGATTTCATACAGCCAGACGCAATCCGTGAAGGCCTGAGGGAAAAGCTGGTGATCTCCCACCGATATATGGTAAAGCGAGATGGACGGGAGAGCTATGAGATGATTCGCTTTGCCGGAGTCCGGCATCCGGAGGATCGGGATGATCATCTGGTTCACGCTGTGAGCATGTGCTTTATGGATGTCGACGAAGAAATGAGAAGGACGCTGGAACAGAGCGAAGCGCTGAGCGATGCCTTGGTTGCGGCAGAGGCTGCGAACCGGGCGAAGACTGCCTTCCTGTCCAACATGAGCCACGAGATCCGCACACCGATGAATGCCATCATCGGGCTGGACAGCATTGTGCTGGCCGACGCGACCATTTCTGACAGCACACGGGAGAACCTTGAAAAAATCAGTCTCTCTGCGCATCACCTGCTGGATATCATCAATTCTGTACTTGATATGTCCCGCATTGAATCAGGACGTCTGTCACTGAAAAATGAGGAGTTCTCCTTTGCCAGAGTTCTTGAGCAGATCAATACCCTCATTAGCAGTCAGTGCAAAGAAAAAAGCATAGAGTATGACTGCCGGATCAAAGGGCATATAGAAGATCGGTTTATCGGGGATGAGATCAAGCTGCGCCAGGTGATCCTGAATATTCTGGGGAACGCGGTTAAGTTTACCCCGTCCGGAGGCAGTGTTATCTTCATGCTCGAAGAAACTGCCAGATTTGGCGGTCAGTCCGCGCTCCGCTTTACGATCCGCGATACCGGCATCGGCGTGAGCAAAGAATTCCTGCCAAAGCTGTTCGACCCGTTCAGTCAGGAGGATTCCTCGACAACCAGCAAATATGGGAGCACCGGCCTGGGAATGGCGATTACGAAAAACATCATAGAGCTGATGAACGGCAGCATTTCCGTGGAGAGCGAAAAAGGGAAAGGAACCACGTTTATCGTTCAGGTGACACTGCCCATAGCTGCTCAGACCAAAAAAGAACCTGCCCCCCAAAGGACAATCCCTCAGAATCTGAATGCGCTGGTGATCGATGATGATCCGATTGCTTGCGAGCATGCTCAGATCGTCCTCGGACAGGTGGGTGTTGCAAGCGACATCGCAGCATCCGGACAGGAAGGACTGAAGATGGTCGGAATCCGGAAAGCAAGACAAATCCCCTACGATCTCATCTTCGTTGACTGGAAGATGCCGGATATGGATGGTGTGGAAACGACAAGGCAAATCCGTGCCATGATCGGCAGTGAGGTTCCGGTGATCATCCTGACATCCTACAGCTGGGACGACATTGCAGCAGAAGCCATGGAAGCCGGTGTCGACGCCTTTGTTTCCAAGCCGCTGTTTGCTGAAAGCGCCATGGACGAGTTCACGAAAGCATTCGAAAAAAAGAACCGTCAGCAGGCGAAGCAGCCCGCTCACCTGAAAGGCCGCCGAATCCTTCTGGCGGAGGACATGCAGGTGAATGCGGAGATCATCATGATGGTGCTTTCCATGCGCAAAATCACAGCTGAACACGCTGAGAACGGCAAGATCGCGGTGGAGATGTTTGCGGATCACGCGCCGGGGTACTACGATGCAATTCTGATGGACATGCGCATGCCGGAGATGGATGGACTGGAAGCTGCAAAAGCGATCCGCGCGATGGATCGGACGGATGCGGGCTCCATCCCGATCATTGCGCTGACAGCCAATGCCTTCGACGAGGATGTGCAGCGCAGCATGCAGGCTGGCTTGAACGCTCATCTAAGCAAGCCGGTAGAGCCGGAGATCCTGTTCAGCACTTTGGAAAGGCTGATTTGTAACGAATGAAATACTCTGGCTGAATCGAGATTTTTTGGTATAATGCTATGGTAAGAGGGGTGAAAACCGCATGATCAAAGAGATACATATCACAACTTTGGATGAACTGCTGCCGCTTTTGACGGAGCAGGATTACCGGGCAGACCTGCACAGGAACCGCAGTTCTTATATCTACCGGGGAATGCCCAATTCCGCTTACAAGATGGAGACATCGCTGGCGCGGAACTGTAAGGATCTGCAGAAAACGCTGGAACCGGCGATATTGGAAAACTTTGCAAAGTATGCTGTGATCGGTGATCCCACGATAGCGCAGTCCGTATGGAGGCAGATGATAGAGGGACAGCACAACGGCCTGCCCACGCGCCTGCTGGACTGGACGCACTCGGCGCTGGTGGGGCTGCACTTTGCCATGAGCGAGGATGACTTAGAGCAGATGGACCGGCATGACTGCATGGTGTGGCGCATCGATATGGCAGAACTGGTATCGCTGCTGCCGGTGCCTTATCAGCAGATCATCGGCTACAGGCAGGCAACGATCTTTTCGGTAGACACACTGGCGGAGATCACCAGGAACAGCCTGGCACAATATGATGCGGATATGGGGGACCGGTCGATGGTCGTGATCGAGCCGCCCTCGATCAACCAGCGCATCGTAAACCAGTATTCCTTCTTTTCGGTAGTGCCTATGGAGATCACGGATATTGAAGCATTTCTGGAACAGAAGACAGAGCATACGGTGAAGTATATCATTGAAAAGAAACTGCGCTGGCGCGTGCGGGATATGCTGGATCAGCTGAATATGAGCGAGCGTATCGTGTATCCCGGCTTGGGCGGTTTGTCAAAATGGATCGCAAGGCACTATTATGTGAAATAAGATCGGGAGTGTTGACGGGGATGTCGGAACAGTTTGCAAGAACGGAATTGCTATATGGGAAAAAAGCCATGGACAGACTGGCGGAATGCAGGGTATTGATCTTTGGCATCGGCGGTGTGGGGGGCTATGTGGTAGAAGCGCTGGCACGCTCCGGCGTGGGCGCGCTGGATCTTGTGGATAATGATACGGTCTGCTTGAGCAACCTCAACCGGCAGATCATAGCAACCTATAAGACATTAGGTCAGTATAAGGTAGATGCGGCAGCGCAGGGCCACGCCCGGCTCGACCGCCTTTGTACCCTCAGTGGCAGGAATGCTTGTGGCCGGTGAAGTGGTGAATGATCTGACGAGGGAAGTATTCCGCCGATAGCGAAGAAACGAAACAGCCGCCATTCGTACCACGGATGACGGCAAAGTATTATTTTTTGGGGAGCAGGTAGATGGAGTACAGACAGATCAGGAAAGAGGATGATGCGGCGCTTGCGGGGATCATACGGAAAAACCTGGAGGCGCATGGGCTGGATATCCCGGGAACAGCTTATTTTGATGAGACGCTGGATCATCTGAGCGCATTTTATCTGGCGGATCGGACAAAGCGTTTTTATTATATCGTGACGGAAAACGGGAAAGTGCTGGGCGGCGTGGGGCTCGCCGAACTGGATTTTTTTGAGGACTGTGCGGAACTGCAGAAACTGTATCTGACGGATGCGGCAAAGGGAAAGGGGATCGCATATAAATTGATCGGCCTGCTGGAGGATAAAGCCAGGGAACTGGGATACCGGAGCGTGTATCTGGAAACGCACCATAACCTGCAGGCAGCCATCCATATCTATGGAAAATGCGGCTATCGGGAAATCGAAAAGCCGAAAAGCGTGGTGCATACAACGATGGACCGGTTTTTTCTCAAGCAGCTGTGAGGAACGGGCATCATGAATGATATTTTAAAAATGACAGAACGTTTTAGAAAATACGATGAAGCGGCGGCCGGGACAGGAGAGGAACATGAATTCTGCCCCCGCTGCAATGCTGATCTGACGTTTCAGAAGGATTACAGTAATCTGCTGCCATACTGGATCTGCAAAGGCTGCGGTGAGATGCTGATCAATCCGGAGGTGGAGTCGGAATCGGACGTTGCCTGGATCTGCGACGGCTGCGGCAGGATGCTGAACATACAGCCGGGCTTTCGGGAAGACTGCGGTACATGGACCTGCAGGGAATGCGGGTTTGAAAACCGAATCGATGTGAGTGAGTTGTACGATTCGGAGGATGAATATGAGGCATCCCTGAAAGATCCCTATAAAGGCTTATCAGATGAGGAAGTCCTTGCGCTATCCATGTATGAGGAACTGGACACGATAGGCGGAAGAGGGCATATCCATTTGATC
Source organism: Lachnospiraceae bacterium (assembly GCA_017471325.1). GTDB lineage: Bacteria > Bacillota > Clostridia > Lachnospirales > Lachnospiraceae > NK4A136. The sequence goes on from JAFUUX010000147.1 coordinate 17,700, forward strand.
CGGGACAGGGAGACGGGAAAGCCGTATATCAAAAAAGTGCTGACCGTCTATGAAAAAAGCGTATATGAATTTTTCATACAGCACCCGGTCCGGCACATGCCGGGGATCATAGCGCTGTATGAAGGCAGCAACTGCCTGATTGTGATCGAAGAATACATTGCCGGCTTGACGATCGCAGAGCGGCTGCAGCAGGGGGTATTTCCGCCGGAGCAGGCGGCCGGTATAGTCAGGAAAGTGTGTATGATCCTGGATGAACTGCACAGCCTGCCTGTGCCTGTGGTACATAGGGATGTCAAACCGTCCAATATCATTCTTACCCCGGAGGGAGAAGTGTATCTGCTGGATATCAACGTGGCCAAGTGGTATGATCCGGAGAAATCGACCGACACCAGGTACATGGGCACCAGGGAGTATGCGGCACCGGAGCAGGCGGGCTATGGATTAAAGGCCTCCTCGGCCAAGGCGGATATCTATGCGGCGGGGATGCTGCTCAATGTCATGTGTACGGGGACTTTTCCGAAAGAAAAGCGTGCGGAGGGGGACTTATGGAAGGTCATAGAGCGCTGTATCTGCCTGGATGCCGGGGAAAGGTATACGGCAAAGGAGTTGATGGGGGAGTTGGAACGGCTGGAGCAAAAGAAGGGCTGAGGCAGCAGAAGGAAAAAGAAAAGGGCATAGCAGTCATCCTGCGGAGAGTGATCTGCTCCGCTGCGGAAACGGAATGCAAAAAAGCACGGATCCGGGGAGAGTTATGAAGCATATTTGCAGGAACTAAGTATTGGCGATGATGCCGGAGATAGAGTTCTGCGCCAATGCCACCATCAGATCGCGGCCGGACTGCGAACTCAGATAGGACTGCGCTTTCTGTGCATCGGTTAGGATATTGTTCAGAGTATCCGATGAAGAGGTTTCGCCCATCAGGGAAAGATCTGTGTTTTCTTCGTCATCTTCCTGGAAAATGAGATCCAGCAGGGCATCCGACAGATTACCGGAGTCATCGGATAATGCAGAGACCAGTTCATTCGGAATGGTCTCCGAATTTAAGGCGTCACGCAGCAGAGCGCGGGCGTCTTTTTGTGTCAGCGCAGGCGCGGACGGCTCATCCGGTTCGGACTCTGTTGTGACAGTTCTTTCGGAAACAGAGGACGCTGCCTGAGGTCTGTTCTTTTCGGTCAGTGCTGCCAGTACATCTGAAAAGCGCGGACCTTCACTGCGGTCGGCACCCAAAGAAGCCGGACGGTCACTCCGGCGCGTGCTGCGCAGTTTCAGTATATCCGTGCTGCTGATCCCTGCCCGCTGATATAAATTGGAAGAGAGTTCCGTAACGTTCATCTGTGTCCTTTCTTGCGGTCATTTCTTAACATACACCTTATAGTATATTTCGGCAATAGTATATCATATTTTTAGCCTTCAGCACTTCTTTTTTTATAGTAAGCGCAATAAATAATTGCGCTTACTATAACGCTCCGCGAGGATGCGCACGGATTTTGTAAGGAAATATGCCGCTTTCAGCGGCCAAAATCCGGCGCAGTAAACGACAAAACGAAAATAGTTTTGTCGT